>NZ_CP122458.1:311428-622857 GCF_032598905.1 Streptomyces sp. 11x1
CGCCGCCAACTCCTCAGTCAAGCAGGCGAGATGACGCCGAGAGATGCCCGTGAACAGCCGATGCGCCAGCACCGCCCGATTGACCATGATCGCCACACCCGGATCATGCCACCAGCCAGGCACAACACCTCGCCCGCTCTCACGCACCGACTCGTAACCCGCCGAGGCGGGGGGGGAGTGTTCAATGACACACCCGGTCGGGGTGGTGGGCGTGGATGGTCAGTCCGGTGATCCGGCCTGATTGGATGACTGGGCCGTGGTGTACACCGCCTTTGACGTGGTTGTGTACGGTGTCCGGCCGAGCCGCTGCGCTCTGGAGATGCTGCAACGACGTGAGCAGTTCCCGCAGTTCGGCGCCGGAGACGGCGCGGGCCTCCAGTAGATGTCGTAGGTATGCGTCCCACTGTTCGACGGTCTCGCGGGCCTCGTGTGGATGGCCAGTGGACTGGGAGGCGAGGAGCCTGCCCCGCGCGGCGTCCAGATCGGTGATCGTGGAGTTGCCTGCATCGTTGCGTGAAAGGAACCGCCGCAGGAGTTCGCGGGCGTGCGTCCAGGAATCGCTGACCATGAGTGAGACCAGGGTGCTCGCTCCTGACGCGGTCAACGCGGCCAACTCGCTGTCCATGGTTGTCCTTCAAGTAGAGCTGGGCTGCCGGGTATTGGCTGGCTGCGTCATCTGGGGTGTTCTGGCTCTTCCGGCTGGTCGTCCGCGTTGGAAGTGAAGGCTGCTGGCGGGTCGTAGCGGCGCAGCAGTTCATCAGCCGTCTCGTGTTTGTCCTGCGTTCTGATGATGTCGGCGATCTGCTTGGTGAGCATTCCCCGTCGGTCATCTCCGCTGGTGAAGCCCATGCCGGTGAGGAAGGCATCGAAGTGGTCAGAAGCTGTCGGTTCCCGTTCGGCAGGCGTGGAGGTCTCGCTGAACGTGGGGATGAGGTCCTGAAGCCGCTCTGGGATATCGGCGTCGTTGGCTGCGGATGTGAGCTGGGCAAGGAGACCGAGGTCTGCCACGGTCTTCTCTATGTGGTTGTCGTTCTTGGCCAGCCACCAGACCACCGCGCTGCCAGTGTCCTTGAGCACGTCGTCGCCCAGGTATTCGCGCTTGCTCTGCTCGTATGTGCGCTGGTGTTCCCAGACCGCCTTGTCCTTGCGGATCTCAGCGAGTTTGGTCAGCCGTTCCTGGTCGGGTTCGTGCAAGGTGAGCGTGACGTTTTCTGCCATGACTTGGAGGTGGCCGGTGTGGTCCGGGCGCATTCTGCTGAGGGCGCCGCTCAGTTCGTGCTGGACGAGTGAGGCCCGGCCGGGCTCCCGCTGTTCGGTGAGTGTGCGGGCGCGGTCCAGCACCGCTTCGACGGCGAGGCCTGCCGGGTTGAGGACGGGGTCGTCGCCGTGGGTTTCGAGAGGGTGCCACCGTACGGTGGCGGAGAACACGAAGTCGTAGTCGGGCCATCGGCTGGGCAGTGCGACGCGGCTGACGTGGTGTTCCCTGCGCTCGATCGGGGCGGCGGGGAGGAAGTTCGTGAAGTCGGCGGGTAGAGAGCCGCGGCGTGTCGCTGCGATCTTGAAGGCTGCCGCGGGAGCGCCGATGACGGTGAGGGCCAGGGCGGCCCACGCCCATGCGGGCCATTCCTGCACGAGGCCGAGGATGGTCAGCAGTAGGGCACACAGGACGGTGAGGAAAACGATCGTCGTCTTGCGGCCGGTGGTCATCGTGTGGCCCCCCTGGGCGGTGCGGCTGGCGGGCGTAGGCCCTGGGCCGTGGAGATCTTCTGGAGTAGGTGTTCGGTGGTTGCGGCGCCGGATGCCCGTCCACCTGGGGCGGCGGGCTCTGCGGCGCGGGCGGCCGAGTACAGCGCTGCGAGGGTGCTGCCGTTTCGGCCTGCGGCATCGACCAACAGAGCGAGCAGCCGGTCGCGGTGGTTGCCGGCGGTGCAGGCTGTGTGCAGCCATCGTTCGGCGTACGGCTGCCAGTGCGGCTGCGGCAGTCGGGCGAGTGCCACAGCCCAGCCTGCTACCGCGCAGTCCCGGACGCCCTTTTCGTCGATGAGAGGGCGGCCTGCGCCAGCTGGGTCCGTGAGTGCCACGGGGTCGCAGATCCGCAGGAAGAGGCGGGCGTCGACGGTCGGTGCGGCCGAATGACAGGTGAGGCGGTCGAGCATGCGGCGACGGAGTCGGGCACTGGTCGCTGCCAGGCGGCACAACGCATCGAGAGCGGGGGTGGCGCCGCGTTCCCGGCGGGCCAGGTGATGTAGGCGGGTCACGGCCTGGTCAGGGTGAGTGGGGGCGATCACGTCAGTGCAGGCGCGTAGGAGAACATGCGCGAGGTTCCCCGTCAGCTGCTTCCCCTTACACCAGTAGTAGACGAGCATCCGCAGGCTTCGGCCGTAGCGGGGGTCGTTCAGACCGCAGGCCAATGCGTCCACAGCGGCCTCCAGCCGGGCACGGCTCGTGGGCGCAGCGCTCCACTCCTCCGCCAGGAATGCCAAAGGGTGCGGCTCTGTCTGAGTGAGTTGGGTGCGGCTCTGTCTGAGTGAGTTCCCGCGTCAGGCTTGAAGTGCGTGGATGCGCTGGTCGGGTAAGGGGTGGAGTCGTTCGTGCTCCTTCCGCGTGTGGAAGGTCCAGTAGTCGGGGAAGTCGCCGTTGCTGATGACGGTGCGGAGGGTGAGGACGGCTTCGGCGCCGGGGACGGTCCACCTGCTGCCGGTGATGTCGAGTCTGTCGGCGATCAGATGGCGGGCTGCTCCTTCGACGGCGCCGCTGGCGATGGGCCAGCCCGCTGCGAGGGCCTGGTCGTAGTGGACGAAGTCGGCGTTGTTCTCGAGGTAGCGGCACGCTTTGTCGGCGGCTGTGCGCTGGTCGTCGGTGAGATGGCGGCGGTCGGCTTCGGTGCGGATGTCACGGGCGGCGCCGGGGGCGTCGCCCGCCAGGATCCGGGCGGCCTTCGCGCCGACCCAGTCCTCGGCCGCGGGATCGGTGGCAGTGTGGAAACAGCGGGCGGCTGCCCACAGCTTTTCGATCACGTGGACGATGTCGAGGACGATGTGGATCGTGACATTGCGGCGGGCGGCCTCGGCCTGGATCAACTCCCGCTGGTGGGTGGCGCCGTCGATCAGTACGACCCAGGTCCGGTGGTGTTCGGGGTCGCGGGCCTCGGCCTGGTCGAACGCGGCGGCGATGACCGTTTCGGCGTCCTCTCGGACGGAGGCGGTGTGCCATTTCGCCCGTGCGATGGGTCCTTTGCGGACGGTGCGGTGTCCGGTGCGGCCGCCGGGCGGGGCGATGATGTCGTGCGGGCGGCGGATGGCGGGTTCCGCATCCTGGACGACGGCGAGGGTGGCCATCCTCTTACGGCAGGACTTCTCCCCACTGGACAGCCGGGTGCGGAAGGTGTGCCGGGCCCTGGCGGCTGCCTTCGCGGTGGCCTCGCGCAGGTGGCCCGGGCGCATCACGATTCCCTTCTGGTCGACACTGATCACCAGCAGCATCCCGGCCGGGGCCGGCGCGGGGGTGCGGGCTGTATAGAACGCGGCGACGTCCACGGCCGCGGCCCGCACCAGATCCTCCACCTGGCGTTTGCCCACCACCCGGCCCCCGCAGCTGCGGTCGATCGCTTCCAGCGCGGTGTCGTAGGAACCGCGGGCCGCTTCGAGGACCGCGAGGCGGCGTAGTCCCAGACTGTGCCGCCCGTGGGGCAGGCCCAGCATGGCGTCGGCGGGGTAGAGGTTGGTCATGCCCGCGCCGCGCAGGGCGCATCGGGTCACGGTCACCGGCCCCAGCACGGTGGCCAGCTGCCGCCGGTGGCCCTTCTCCAGTCGGCTCCGGCCGCCGGCGAGCGCGGCCCGCTCCTGCGGATCGAGGGCGGACAGGTGGTCCTCCTCGTGGCGGGCCCGCCACTGGAGATGGGCCTGCAGGAGCAGTCGCCCCAGCTCCCGGGAGCCCGCTTCGACATCGGCCTCGGCCTGTTCATGCGTTGCGGTGAGTGCTTCGGGGCTGGAGAGGCGGGTGGCCAGCAAAGTGAGGGAAGAAAACACGCGGGCAAAGGGGTCAGCCGCCGCGGCCGTTTCGTACGCTGCGTTCATCGGGCTCTCGTCTTCGGACAGTGGCGATCTGGTTGGCACCATCGACGCTAGGGACGAGAGCCCGGCCCCACACCGGCGCGACGCCGCCCGCCGGCCGCGGCCTGGTGCTCCGGCGCACCCGCGCCCGCCCTCCGCGCACCACCCCACGCGAACAGGCCCGGCTCGTCCTCGGCCAGCCAGCCCCGCTCCACCAGCCGTTTCAGCTTCGAACGGAACCCCTCCACCTTGTTCTTGTCCGTCGACAACCCCAGCGCGGCGCACAGATGATGCGCTCTCATCGGACGCACCGCGTCCTGCAACACCTCGACGACGTCACGGTACGAGCGCGGCAGCACATCCGCCTCAACCCCCGGCTCCCACTGCGGCACCAGCCGCACCCCGACCGGCGATCCCGCCCCGCTCCGGTCCACCGGCAGCGGGACTTCCTCCGCAGCCTCGTCCACGGACACCGCCCCCTCGCCGGACAGGATCTCCGTCATCGTCTCCCGTGTGATCTCCAGCCGGGACAGCACAGCCTCCCGCTCGGCAACACGACCAGCCAACTCCTCCATCCGCGAGCGAAGTTCACTGATCTCGGCCCGAGCAGCCGCCTCCCGCCGCTCGATCTCCTCCAGCCACGACACCATCGCCGCCTCCAAGACCACGTCTCAGGACACGACGATCCGCCCTCCGCGCACACACGGCAACGGCGCACGGCATCACCAACTCACTGAGAAAGAGCCGCACCCTTATGGAAACCAGTGCGCAGATCACGACCAGTAGAACCTTGACGCTGAACGTCGGGGTCGGGTTGGATATGGGTCCGGATGACCTTTCCGGTGGCCGGACCTGGGGTGCATGGCACTCAGCCCGACCACCACGTAATCAACGTGGGATCTTGCTGAGGCCGTGCCGACGTTCACTGGTCTCTATTGCCCTGCCAAGGCTCTCCTGAGGCTGTCAATCCCGGTGTCTTAGGCCGTCAGTTCCATGTCGACCCCGATTCCGGCCCCATGAGGCTCCGCAGAATGGTCGAGAGCAAGCGAGTGCGGGATGAGGCTCAAGCCCACTTCGGAGCGCCTTGGTGTCGGCCGACCCAGGACACGTCGGGGTCCCGAGCTCACGCACATCGAACGCACACAATAGCGGGCCACGGAACCCCAACGAGGGTGCCACGCACACGTGTTCAGACGGAGAACCGGCAACCCTCGAGAAACGGTCGGCCTGCTGGGGCAGGCGCTGGCTGGCGTAGTCGGCGAGCAGAGCGCGCTGTCTGCGCAGCCGTCGGCCCTCCCGTGGGGAGGCCGGGAGGGACGGCGCGGCCCCGCCCAGGTGGCAGCACGCGGGCGGGGCCAAAGGTGGGGCCTCCACGGGGGTTGGAGGATCACCGTCGTCACAGCATTGCACTGGATTCGGCCACACGACAGGGCTTTGACCGGAATTAGTCGAATAGCGGGTACGGGTACGTACCCGTACCCTTGGGGGATGGGAAGGAGCACGATGATGTCCGATGCCAACGTCCGTATCCCCGAGGAAGCCAAAGATCGGCTGGCCGCTATAGCCGCCGCTGAGGGCTTGTCGCTGCGCGCGTATCTCGCCCGTCTCGCTGAGACGCTGCTGACTCCGGCCGAGCGTGCCGAGCGGGCGGAGAAGGCCCTGGCCGCGTTGAAGGAGTGGAACGGCTACGCGCCGACCGCGGCTGAGCAGGAGGACCTGGACGGCGAGCTGGACCGGCGCCTCGCCGAGGTGAAGGGCCGGTGAGTGAGGCCATGCACATCGTGCTGGACGACTCTGCAATGGCCGCGGCCGGCCAGGGCAACGTCCTTGCTTCCCGCCTGATCCACCGCGCCCACGCCGAGCCGGGCTGGTTCCTGTACGCCCCGGCATGCGCACTGGTCGAGGCCGACCGGATCCGGCCCGGAACAGCCGAACACCTGGCGGCTCTGCCGGGCATCACGGTCCTGGACCTGGACCTGGCCGCCGTGTTAGCCGTGGCGCGCCAGGAGACATGGGCGGCGGCTCACAGTCAGTACGCGGCGCTGCCCACGCCCGACCGTCCTGATGGGGCGATCGTTGCCACCACAGTTCCGAAGCGGTGGGAGGGGGAGCCGGTGCGCGTCCTGGACCTGAATCCCTGAGGGCGACCCAAATAGCAAGGATGCGGACACGGGGGCGGCCCAGCTGGGTTCGCGGCTGCATCCGTGCGCAACGTCGGCCGTCGCTGCGCTGATGGGCTGGCTGAGGACGCGGCGGTGGCGGCGCCTGCGAGCAGCAGATGAGGCAACCCTAGTAATCCCTTTGCGATCAAGGGAGGGGATTACTAGGGTTGCCTCATGAGGGAAGAGATGGGACGGCACCCCCTGGAGAGGGCTGTCCGTGCTGAACTGCATGCCAGCCTCGACGACTTGGCGTGGGCTTTCGCCCGGCGTGCGGCCGGTCTCGGGCCGGAGGACCCGCCGATCAGCCTCTACGACCATGGCCTCAGCGATGACCAGATCAAGGCCGCCCGGCTGGCTCGGGTCGCCATCTACAAGCACCTCGAAATGCTGGCCAGCTCCAGCATCCGCGTCGACGTCGGGCACGCGCTGGAGCACGGCGCCAACTGGGACGAGGTCGCCGAGGCCCTTGAGGTCAGCCGTCAGGCCGTCGCCAAACGGTTCGGCGACCTGCGGCGTGGCGAGAACGTCGCCGTGGTGATCTCGCGCCGCGACCGTGTACGCGAGTACCCCGAGGACGCACGTGTCCGTGTCGGAGAAGTCGGCGGTCCCGAACAGTACGACAGCGACCGCGGCGTCTGGCCCATCGGCAAGAAAGTCCGCGCCGAGGCGAAGTACGCCGTCGTCGCCGTAGACGGCATCGTGCGGCGCATCTACGAACTCGACCCGGCCGGCTGGCGCGAGGCCGAGCCGAACAAGTGGGAGTTCACCGCCGTCGGCGGCCGTGAACTCGACGACGAGGCGATCGCCACGGCGTACACGGCGGGGGAGCTCCCGCTCCGGCCGGGCGACGACTGCCCCACCCGCGTCGGCGGCGCCTACCGTCCCCACTGGTTCTGACCGAGGCGGAGAGCACCCGATGACCAGCCGCAGCTACTCGTCCGAGGCGTACCACCTGGGTCCCCGGGACGGCCGCCGGCTCCAGGAGAAGAGGAAGGGATTGCGGTGAAGGACGCGGATGTCCGCCCGGTCGTGCTGCCCGAGCCTGAGCACAAGGAGATCCTGGCGTCGCAGATCCTGCCTGCCTGCACCAAGGGCGCTGTCCCGCAGGAGCAGCCCGTGGCCGTGCTGGTGGGCGGACCGCCGGGCAGCGGAAAGTCCACCGCCTGCCAGGTGTTGAAGGAGATGCTCGACCGTCGGGGCGGCGCGGTGCTGATCGGCCCCGACCTCTACAAGTCGGCGCACCCCGCCTACCGGCGTCTCCTGCGCAGCGATGACCGCACCGCGGGTGTGAAGGTACGGCCGGACGTGCTGCGGTGGCAGGCCGAGGTCGAGGAGTACGTGCGAGGCCAGCGGTTCGATGCGCTGGTGGAAACGCCCCCCGCCGACCCGGAGCAGGCCCGTGCCTACCGGGCGGCCGGGTACCGCGTCGAGGTGGTGGTGCTGGCCGAGGCGGAGGCCGTGACGCAGCTGAGCGTGCTGGAGCGTTACCTCGCCCAGGTCGCCGAGGACGGCGCCGGCCGGTACGTGTCCTGGGACAATCAGGACCAAGTCATGCGCCGCCTTCTGCGGTCCGTGGAGGTCATCGAGACCGAACGGCTGGCCGACCGGGTCATGGTGGTGCGGCGTGACCTTCAGGTGCTGTACGACAGCGGGCCGGGCACGGACGGGGCCGGCCCGTTCCCGGCGGGCGCGCACCAGGCGCTGACGGCGGCGTGGGCACGGCCGTGGACGGCGCCGGAGACCTGGCGATTCCGCCGCCAGGCACGGGCCCTGGAACAGCAGTTGCACCCGTCGGTGAGCACGCCGGAGCGGCGCCTGGTGGTTGCTGGCGGTCTGGAGCGGACCCTCGCCCTGGCCGAGCCGGTACGCCGCATCGCCCAGCCGCTCACCGTGCCGCCCGGGGTCGACTACCACCGCCTGTCCGCCGACGAGCACGCGTTCATCTTCGACGAGTTGATCGTTCCGATGTACCTGGGCGCCATCACCGCCCACGATCAGCCGGTGGTGCTGTATGTGATGGGTCCGCAGGGCGCCGGGAAGACGCATACGGCGCGAACGCTGCGCCGCGTGCTGCGCGCCCGGCGCCCCACACGCATCGAGGGCGGGATGTTCAAGGCCGTCCACCCCGACTACCGGCGGCTCCTCGAGGAGGAGCCGCGCACAGCATCAGCCCGGATCCGTCACGACTACCGGGCCTGGCAGGAGAAAGCCGAGGCGTACGTGCGCGAGCGCCGCGGCGACCAGCTGATCGAGATCGCCCCGGACAGCGTTGCGCACTTCCTGGACGGGGCGCGCCGCAACCGTGCGGCGGGCTGCCGCGTGGAGTTGATCGTGCTGGGGGTCCGGGCCGCGGACAGCCGTCTGGGCATCGCGGCCCGCTGCGCCGAGGTGGCCCGCATGGGCGGAACACCCCGGTTCACCTCGACGGCCGCCCATCAGGTGTCCTTCAACGTGCTCGCCGATGTGGTGCGCACGGCCGAGGACGAGCCGGACATCATCGACTCCGTCTCTGTCATCCGCAGGGACCTGACCGCGGTGTACCGCAACGAGCGCACCCCGGGCGGCACGTGGGCGCAGCCGCCCCGGGGCGGGCACGTGGTAGAGGCGGAGCAGCAGCGCCGGTACACCCCGGCCGAAGCGGCGCAGTTCCTGGCCACGCTGCAGCAGGTGCACGGTGAGCTGCCGCAGTACGGGCCGGATCTGGTCGAGATCGCCGCGCTGGGCTGGCCTCTGATGCCCGTCCACCTGCAGCCGCGCGCCCTCGCCTCCACGCTCTGCACGGCGGCGCTGCCCGTCCTCCCCCATCGTGAGGGGCCCGGTCACTGGCCCTTGAGTTCCCTCACGCGGGCCGCGTAGCGGGAGGCGATCTCGGCGACTTCCTTCTCGTCGGCGTCCTGCAGGGCCTGCTGGTCGGCGGCGCACGCTGCCAGCTCGTCCTGCAGAGTCTTGAGGCGGCCGGCGTCGGGCGCGCCGGCACGCCGCTCCTTGATGATCTGCTCGGCGTACCAGGCGCTGACCTCCTGCACCAGCTGCTCGACGGCCTCGGGGGTCACGTGTTCAGGCAAGGGATGTCCTTCGGGTCTCGGGGGTGATGGCCCGTCATTGTCCCTGGCCGAGAAGATGCGGCCCGGCGCCCGTGGTGCGGAAATCCGCCGCCGGGCACTACCGGGGATCGCGTAGGTTGCTACGCTGATGATCTTTCCTGGGGGGTGTCGTGGCGCGGGATCTGCGGATGCTGTTCGGTGCAAATGACCGGTCGGTGGCGGCCGAGGAGGCGTTCACGAACCGCCAGGCCCAGTGGCAGGCCGTCGTCGCAGCGCTCTCCGACCATCTGCAGCGCGTCGCCACCCCGTCCTTCGACGTCGAGGACTTGGCCAGCCCGCGGCACAACGTTCTGGTCGCCCACGGAGTCGGCGGGATCGGGAAATCGACGTTCTCCCGCAAGACCGAGGCGTCGCTCACACACCCGGGCGGGCGCCCCGAACAGTGGGCCGAGCCCGGGTGGCCGATCGAGCGGCTGTTACCGGTGCGCATCGACCTGGCCCGCTCCAGCGGCGTCGACTTCGAGCGGGTGGTGCTGTCGATCCGCCTGGCGGTCGCCGCCCTGGGACGGCCGATGCCCGCCTTCGATCTGGCATTGCGCCGGCACTGGGAACGCAACCACCCGGGCGAACCGCTGGAGGAGTACCTGCGGCGCGGCGGGATGCTCAGCCGGTTCAGCAACGCGGTCAATCTGCCGGGCCAGCTGCAGTCCTCGCTGGCCGATGTCGCCCAGGCCCTGGCCATGCCCGGCACCATCGGGGGCGCCGTCGGCCAGCTCACCACCGCCCTGGTCGGCGCGCTGCGCGAGCGGCGACAGACCGTACGCGCGCTGGCCGGCTGCAGCCGCCTGGCCGACATACTCGAAGCCGAACCGGACCTGGAGACGCTGAGCTTCGCCACGCACCTGCTCGCCTGGGACCTGGCCCAGCTCCCCGCTGTCCAGCGGGCCACCCCGGTGGTCTTATTCGACAGCTTCGAGGAAGTCGGGGACCGCACCCACCGCGACTTCGAACGGCTGCTGCAGCGCATCGTGTGGCTGATGCCCAACGCCTTCTTCGTGATCACCGGGAGGGACCGGCTGCAGTGGGCCGAGGACGGCCTGCACGGACAGCTCGACTGGACCGGCCCCACCGCGTGGCCCGGCCTGACCGGACACGTACCGGGCGCCCGCACACACGGCGGCCCTGCAGTACGGCAGATCCTGGTCGGCGACTTCTCCCCCGAGGACTGCGACGATCACCTCGCCCGCCGCCTGGCCCACAACGGGCAGCCGCTGATCGGGCCGGACCTGCGCCAGGCCATCACCGAACGCTCCCACGGCCTGCCCCTCTACCTCGACCTGGCCGTCATGCGGTTCTTGGAGATCCGGCGCAGCGGACGCGTTCCGCAGCCGGACGACTTCGGCGACTTCCCCGCCCTGATCTCCCGCACCCTCAGCGACCTGACCAGCGACGAACGCCACGTACTGCGCTCGGTGTCGCTGCTGGACGCCTTCTCGGTGCCGCTGGCCACCCAGGTGGCCGGACTCACGCGCGATGCGGCGGCCCTGCGGCTGACCGAACGTCCCTTCATCCGCGAGGACCTGACGGGGCTGTGGCCCTTCCATCTCCATCAGGTAGTCCGCTCCGCGATCCGCAACGCCGACGACCAGACTGACGACCGGTGGTCCGAGCATGACTGGCACCGGGCCGCCCTGCGCGCGCACGCCGCCCTCGGACAGGAGTGGGCCCACGGGCCGCGCAGGGACCGCGCGGTACTCATCGGTGTCCTGCGGCAAGGGCTGCGGCTGGCCCGCGACTTCAACCTCGCCGAGCTCGGCTGGCTCACCGAGGCCGCCTTCTCCTACATCTCAGACTCCGTGTGGGAGCCGCTCGCGCCGCCCGCCCACGGACACGACAGCGCCGTGCTGTCGACGCCGGCCGACGCGCTGGTCGAAACACTCAGCGCCCTGGCCCGCCGTCAACGCGAACACCGAGCCCGCACCGTGGAACGGCTCACCGCCGTCATCGACTCCGCCCTGCTGCCCGCCGAGCTGCAGGAGATGCCCATCTACTACCGGGCCAAAGCGCTCCGAGACATCGGACGCATCGAAGACTCACGCCGCGATTACCAGCAGGTGGCCGACGGCAGGGGCCGCCTGGCCCAGGCCGCCCGCCGAGGCCTTGCGCAGGCCGCCCGGCTGGCCGGCGACTTCCCGACCACGCTCGCCGCCGCACAGACCCTCGGGTGGGAGGGCCGCCACCAGCGCGTCCTCGGTGACCTGTACTGGATCCAGGGACAACCACAGCGCGCGGCAGAGGCGTACCTGGCCGGGCGCCTCGAAGCCGAACAGCACGCCAAAGCCGGCGAAGCCGCCCACAACCAGGCCCTGCGTGCCCTCGCCCTCGCGTTCGTCGACCCCCTGCAGGCAGACGACGAACTCGACCTCGCCGAGCAGCTCCTCGCCAGCCTCGACCTGCGGGCTTCGACGATCAACGCCGCCATCGCCTCCCTCATCCGCGACGCCGGCAGCCCGGCCATCGACGACCGTGCCCGCACCCTGCGCACCGAACTCGACGTCGCGGGCCTCACCTCGATGACGTCCACTCTCGAAGTCGCCGTCGCCTTCCACCAGGCCGTCCTCGACGACCACGAGGCGCTGAACGCCACCATCACCCGGCTCCGCGAGCAGACCAGCGATGGCACATACGCCTACTACACCGACATTGCGCACTTCATGGCCGGCCTGCCGCTGCCCACTGAGCACATGCCGCCGCGCTGGCTGGACGGCGAAGAAGCCCCCGCGCCCGGTGGCGGGCCCTCGTCACCGCACGACGTGACCTGCTGCGCACCGCGCGGTAGCTACCAGGGCAAAGACCGGCCGCGGTACTGGCGAGGTCTCGTCAACCTCATGAGACGGCACACCTAGATGAGTGAGTCCCATGTTCGTGCTGGTAGCGACCACGGCGAAGTGCATCCGTTGATGAGTGGGTGAAGAAGGACCCGCTCAGGACTTCACGAACGCGACCGCCGCGACCGTCATTCAGAAAGGCGACATCATCCTCCTCACCGGAAAGAGCCACGTGGTGGGGAATCTTCACCGAACTCAGCTGAACCGCCGGAGCTACTTGTCGGCGCGGTAAAGCTTGATGTGCTTGTTCACGAAGAGGTGCACGTACCCGCACCTCCAGCAGATGAGCCCCCTCGCCGTCTCGTCCGCCCACGCCATCTTCAGGAACTCCAGGCCGACGCTGTTGAGCATCACGCCTCGCTCCCGGAACAGATCACTGTCGCAGACCTGACAGGTGATCCAGACGTCCCCGATCGCGGCCCGAACCGGCTTGCGCGCCATGGCAGTTCTCCTCCCCTCCGTACGGTCACCAGTCTTCCGTGCGTCCGCCCCGGCTCGGGCCGGTGGATGGTGCCCTGCTGTCAGGAGCGTCCCTGGAGGTAGCGGAGCCAGGTGCCGGTGTCGGCGGCCCTGCTGGGGGCGGGCCTGCGGCTGTGTCGTCCGGGGTCGTGCCTCTCCAGGCGCTCGACGACGAGCCAGACCGCGGGCAGCAGCACCAGCCACAGCAGCGCCACGCCCACCGGTCCGGTTCCGGTCTCGTAGCCGATGATGCCCGCTGGCACAGAGACGAGTACGGCTCCCATGGTCCATCGGCCCCACAGTGCCACCCAGCCGGGCAGTGATCGCCGCCGCGCGCGGCGTACCGCCGTGGCCCCTGCGAATCCGCCGTAGCCTCCCACGGTCAGCAAGTCGAGCGCGAAGGCGGTCTGGATTTCGGGCAGACCCTCCGGGGTGTCGGTGGACTCCTGGGTCACGCCGTCCTTGGTGACGGCCGTCGCGTAGTCGCGCCAGACGGTCACCGTGACGTGGTCGCCCTTACGCAGATGCTTCAGCAGCGGGACCTCGTCGTCCATGTCGAGTTCCGCGGGGATCGGGTACGGGCCGTCGAGCTTGAGCAGATACAGCTGACTCCGGCCCTGGTTCTCGATGGCCGTTCCGCGCACCGTTGCGGGGTAGGTACGCAGGCAGTCGGCCGCAGCGGCCCCCGGAAGGGTGCACGGCCGGGCGGAGCGAAAGGCCCGTACCTCGTGTATCGAGTCCGGCACCGTGGCCAGGACCACGGCGCCTGCCGCGCCCGCCATGGCGGCCAGCGGCACCACGAGCAGACCCCCGGCCCGGTTCCACCGTGCGCGCCGACGCCGCCGCGCGTCCGCTCTCTTGCTCCTGCTCACCGGGCCTCCCTTCTGCTTCCGCCCCCGTTCGCGGTTGGGCATATTGAGTCACAGTGCATTCCCCGGCAGGTAGGCGGGGCCACGGCACGATCCACACGCAGGTGATTGCCGGAACCCGGCAGCATGAGGCCTTGGCGTCCGCCTCCCGCCAGGCCGTCGCCGGTTGAGTTTGATGTTCTCAGTGGTCATAGGCGATCAGGGATCGTTTGACCTTGGCGCCGGTGGTCCAGTTGTGCCAGATGCCGGCGGTCAGGGCGAGAAGGCGTTGTCCGGTTCGGGCGAAGACTCCGGCCATGGTTCTGCCGCCGTGCTGTTGGAGGCTGAGCTGGCCTTTGAGGGTGTCGATGACGGCCTCGATCCACTGGCGGACACTGGCGATCTTCCCGTGCCGGACCGGCGCGTCCTTGCGGTCGGGCCGCACCAGGTGAGCCCCGAGCCGGTCGGCTATGAAGGCCTCGAACGTGATCATTCCGGCGCTACGGCCAGGGCTCCCGGACGGGGCGGCGCCAGGGTCATAGATGCGGGGGTTAGCCACGCAACCCATCTCCGACCAGGCCGTCTACAGACAGACGCGCGCGTTCCTAGTCACAACGCTCTCCGTCGGTCTCGATCGCGGCGCGGGCGCCGCGGCGCCTCTGGACGGCTGAGGGAGGGGCACACCAAGGTGCAGATCAGGTCATGACGGACGACCGCGATTCCTAGGTCTCGACCAGGTTGTTGTCCAGGTCTGGGCGCTACGGGACAGCCCCGGCGCGGGGAGTCAGGTGCGGGTGGTGGAGCAGCGCGGATTCAGCCACTTCTGATCATTGCCCAGCTCGCCACCCACGGCGGCCGGTACGGTCGATCGGTTTGCGGCTGGTTCGGGCCGTTGCCGGGAAGTGTTCCGTCGACGCGTCGTCACAGGGGGTACGAGTGGGCGAGATCGATCACGAGATAGCCGGGAAGGTCGACGGCCTCCAGGCGGACATCAGCTCGGTGCTCCAGGAGTTACAGGGCCTGCCCGAAGACCACCCGCGCTACGAGACGCTCTTCACACAGCTGGTCAACGCCGGATCAGCGCTGCTGGAGTACGAAGCCCAAGCCCCGGCGAAGCGGGAAGAGCCGCACCGGCAGGTCAGCAAGACGGCCCTCACCTGGTCAGCGCGGATACACATGCTCGGGGCCGTGCTGCTCGCGACGGCGCCGCTGACCGGCTGGATCGGCTGGGGATGGGTCGCTCTCGCCGTCTTCCAGCTGCTGTTCGGTCTCCTGGCCACCGGGATGGACGCCCCGGTCCAGGGACACCGGGAACTGCGCATCGCAGCGAGCGTCCTGGGGGCGGTCACCGTGCTGGTGCCCCTGCTCGTCTTCGGCGTGCTGTCCGGATGGTTCTGGATCGCCGCGGCCGCCGGGTGGATCGGCAGCTTCGTCCTGGCGACCGACGCCGACGCCGCACACGCGCGGGAAGGGAAGACGGCGTGAGTTGGGAAGGGGCGTACACGAACCTCGACCGCAAGGTCCACAACCTCGAAACCAGCCTCCAGTACTCACTGTCGGAGGTGGAAGACGCCGTCGGACAGCTGGAGGACATCCCCCGCCGAGTCGAAAGTCTCGAGTACGACCTGCGGGAGGCGAAGGAAGAAACCGAACGGGTCGAAAGCGACCTCGGTGACCGCATCTCGGAGGTCGACGGGAGCGTGGACCGGCTCGCGACCCGGGTGGCGGCGCTGGAACGCTATCTGCGCCAGGCCAAGGGCGCCGTCGTCGTCGACCTCGACGAGGACCGCGCCGGCGAGCTGCACGCCCTGGCGGTCACCGTGAACAAGGGCCTCGACGCGCGTGCCGGCCTGCTGACCGATTACGAGCGCTCCCGGTTGAAGCTGGCCGGTGACCACCTCAAGCACGCCCTTGAGGAGCGGGGCCGCCACCGTGCCGCAGTCCTTCGCGCCGCCGCGGTCCTGGCCACCACGCAGGCCCAAGCCCCGGAGCGGAAGGCGGCCGAACTCGACTTCAAGGCGTCCGCGCCCAAGGCCCAGCAGGCTCACAGCCGGATCGGTTCGCTGACAACCAGCGCAGAGAACGCCCGGCAGAAGCTGGAGGCGGACGATGCCCTGCGCACGAAGAAGGCCAAGGTGATCGACTCGGGCCGACGGGCGGACACGAAGCTGCGGCTTCGGCTGCGCAGCCGACTCTCCGACGCGCTCAGCGGCGCAAAACTGCTGCCGATCTGGTTCGTCACCGCGCTCGGTCCCATGCCACCCTCCCGGAACGCCAACGACTGGATGGACGCCGCAACCGACGTCCTCGCATACCGGGTCACCTACCAGATCACCGATCCCGTGGTCGCCCTAGGCACCCCGCCCGACGGCCACCGCGCGCCGCGCCGTACGGAGTGGCACCAGGAGCTGACGCGAGTGCTGCGGCGCTGGGGATAGCGCCCGCCGCGCCGGGCGCGCGGGTGCCTCGGGTCGTAGGCCCGTTGACAGCCGTTGCCCGGACGGGCTTTACCTCAGCCGGGGCGGTGCCGCTCTTGAGGTCGACGTAAATGAACCTGTCGCATGCCGCGACGAACGGCTTGGGGGTCTTGCGTTCGCCGAATCCGTACACGGTCAGGCCGGACTCGCGGATGCGGACCGCGAGGCGGGTGAAGTCGCTGTTGCTGGAGACGATGCAGCGATGTGGGAGAGTCCACAGCTCCCTGCGCTCCAGCCGCACCAGCCGCACCAGCCGCACCAGAGATCATCACCGACCCACGGTCACCCGCGCAGCGAATTGGGCAGCAGAGCCGTCGGCCAGAGGGCTGGTGGCGGCACGTTGCCGGGCACGGTTCGCTCTCACCACCGCACGCCCCTCAATCAGGTGACGGCGGATCAGCTCTGCACGCAGGGGGGCCGTGGATGACAGGAGTGCTTCGCCGGATGCCTGTACAGAAGCGCGCAGAGTGTGACCTCTGCCACGAACCGGTCGGTTCTTGAACAGTGAACCTCTCCGCATGGCCTCGTTTCCCCAGCTCAACGCACCCATGCAGAACATCTGCTCGATAAGAGAACTCACATTCCGCTTATGATTGAGATCGGTGAGTGACGATTTTCGAGGGTCGTATGAGTTTCAGGCCCCAAAAATCGACAGGGTGGTGCGTGAGGGCCCAATCCAACCGGGCGCTTGCGCAGGCGAGTTGGCCCGCGCTGGATCTCACCGGTCTCAATGGAGAGGGCCGGTGCCCGCATCGCATGGAGGACGTATGGGCAACGGCGACGTCACTGACGTATCGCCCCAGGACGGCGGCCACAGCCAGCTCGTCCAGGCCCCTCCCGATCTGCCGCTGGACTTCGAGGCCTTCTATCTGGGGCATCAGGAGTTCTTCCACGACTTCGCGGAGATCCACCTGGGCAGCCGCCGGGTTGCCGAACAGGTGGTCCACCAGGTGTTCCTGGCCATCCTGGGCGGCTGGGAGGATCTGTTGCAGCAGGGCGACCTCGAGCAGCAGACGCTGGCGGTGCTGCACCGCTGTGTCACCCGCCGCCTCAAGGAAGACGGACGCCCGCCGGCCTTCCTCATCAACGCGCCGATAGCCCGCAACCTCGAAGCCGTACGCAGCCAGCTGGAGATCGCCAGCAGCACGAACGGCCTGTACGAGGCGATCCTCCAGCTGCCCACCCGGCAGTTCACCGTCATCGCCCTGCGCCATCTGCTCGGCTACCCCACCAAGCAGATCGCCCGCTACATGGGCCTGGACACGCGCACCGTCGACTACCACGGCCGCAAGGGCAAGGAACGCCTGCGCATCCAGCTGCGCCTGCCGGCCTCCCCGAACAAGAGCAAGAAAGGAGCGGGACAGTGAGCACCACCATCGACGCCCTCCTGGCCGACGCCCGTGTCCCCACCAGCCGGCACGAGGGTTTCGACGTCGGCGCCGCGCTGCGCCGGCTCGCCGCCGACGCAGCCACCGCGTCGGCGACACCGAACCCGGACATGGTCCGTGCCGCGGAGGCCGCCCAGCGGCTGTCCGTGGTCTGCCGCTGGGTCCTCAACAAGCCCGACGCCGCCGACCACGTCGACCGCCTCGCCCAGGAACCCGACGCGGTGACCGCCGACCAGCTGGACGTCGACGGCGCCTTGGTGTTCGCGTGCCTGCTCCACCTGACCGACCACCGCGAGAGCGCC
The DNA here is from genome assembly GCF_032598905.1 of Streptomyces sp. 11x1. Lineage (NCBI taxonomy): Bacteria > Bacillati > Actinomycetota > Actinomycetes > Kitasatosporales > Streptomycetaceae > Streptomyces > Streptomyces sp. 11x1. The sequence goes on from NZ_CP122458.1 coordinate 329,049, forward strand.
CAGTTCTGGTGGCAGCTCGCCGCCGGCGCCGGCCACCGCGCCGCCGCCTACTGCCTGCACCTGCACCACCTCGCCCTCGGCGAGACGCGCGAGGCACGGCACTGGCTCCACGAGGTCACCCACGACGTCCTCGACTCCGAAGCCCCCGACAGCGCCTTCCTCGCCACCCTGGAAGCCGTCGCCCTGTACGTCCGCAGGACCGGCTCCAGCCTCACCAGCCCGCCCACCGGAGGCCTCGAAATGGAAGTCGACCGCCTCGCCACCGACAAGACCAGCTCCTGCATCATCGTCCGGCGCCCCGACCAGCAACTCGCCGACCGGCTGCACGACTTCACCCGCCGCTGACCCCGCGCGTCTGACAGCCTGCCGTGGTCCACGAACTCCAGCACACCAGACTCGACGCGCTCTTCGCCGCACTGAGCACAGAGGTCGTACGAGGCGCAGAAGACTGCGGGGCCGCGTGTGATACATCTCGCACGTCCCTCCGAACTGTGTCACTGACCTGCGCTTTTCTATTCGCCTACCGGCGATGCCGGGACTCTGAAGCACCAGTGAGCTCTAGCTGGCCCCAGTTAGTTCTGGTGAGTTCCAGTTAGTTCTGGTGGGTCCTGGTGGGCTCCGGAGCGGTGGCTCACGGACCTGTGTTGTCGACACTCGTCGATAGACTCCCTGAACGCGCAGAAGGAGCCCTGCATCCCCAACTGGTTTCTCAGGCCACGATGTTGGGAGGGCTCCCTGCGCGGTGTTCCAGCACGCCTAAAACGAGAGGAACTCCGTTGGACGAGAGTAACGCGAAACGCGGGCCGAAGCACTGGGCACGCCTGGGCAGGCGACTCAGGGACGCCAGCTGTCGCCTGCGTAAATGGCTCGGAAGCCATGGGCAGGATCTCCAGATCCAGTTCCTCCAGGGCGCGGCGAACAGGCTCGGCAGCGGCGCGGTGACCCTGATCATCCTGTGGTGGGAGACCCGCCGCTGACGCTGACGGCGGGCCCACCCCGGTGGGCCCGCCCGGTCTTCGGCAACCCGCCGTTCGTGAATTCGTGGACGGCACGCCCTTGTCAAAGGAGAGCGAGCTGCCGACCGTCTGGCCGCTGAGCGGCTGCGCCTGGTGCTGGTGCTGCCGCCGGTTCCGCGAGCAGGTCACGATCCGCCGGTGGATGCTGAAGGCCGGCGACGGCGATCGCTGTCCGTACGACCGGCCGCGGGCCAAATCTGAAGTGCGGACGTCCTCGAGAACCGGCTGCTATACGGGACACACCTGATGGCCGTCGGCCTTCCCAGCCTGCCGGAGAAGAAGCCCAGGCTTTCGACAACGCACTCCCCACCGACGGGGCCCAGCGAGCACGAGGGGCACGCACCCCGCACCCGCAGCGCGCCCACACCGTCGTCGACCACGACGACGCTGCAGCTTTCCGGGTTCACGAGTGCAGGCCGCGACCGAAGAATGCAAATCACAGAATCTCACCATGTGTAGTCCCTATCTGGTGCAGACTGGGCGCCGCTCCCTGGGTGCGGGGTCTGCCCGTGCCCGGCTACGAGAAAGGCACCCCTTTGCGCCGTTCCTCACGTGTCGCTGCCCTTGCCGCGGCCGCGGTGGCCGTCATCGCTCTGCCGATGCCCGCCCATGCGGCATCCACCAGCGGGGCCCTCATGGTCACGCACGTCCGGCCCAACGCGGCCGGGGCCGACGTCAAGAACGGCAAGCAGGTCAATCTCAACGGCGAGTACTTCATCATCAAGAACGTCACCACCAAGACGGTCAACACCGGCGGCTACATCCCCGACATCACCACGAACACCTACGGCCGCGCGCTGCCCTCCTACAGCCTTCCCGCCAAAGCGAAGGCATACGTGCACACCGGCAGCGGCACCAACCACAAGGACTCCAGCGGCAACCACCACATCTACCGCGGCTACGGCCGGCACGTGCTGCTCAACACCAGTACCGCCAAGAACCCCGACCTGCGACTAAAGAAGCCCGGCAGCGCCGACAACAACGCCGCCGCCGGCACCATCAGCTCCTGCAACTGGAACACCGCGGCCAACGGAAAGACCTACGCCTGCTGAAGCCCCCGGCGGAACGCGGCCGCCGGGCCTCCCGCGTCCCGGCTAATGCGGGGCCTGTGCCGCGCCTCCGTGCCGGACGCGCTGGACGACGTCCGCTTGAAGCGCGGCCAGCCCGCCCGGCGGCAGGGGGGCGGGGCTGCCGGTGAGGGTGTACCACTCCTCCGCACCCGTGTACTGGATCACGATCTGGGCGCGCCCGTCGGGCCGGAGGCTGGTGGCGATGGTGAGGTCGCCGGTGATGACGCCGACCTCGTCGGTCATCGCCCCGCCGGGCCCCGCCGTCACCGCGTCGACCAGCCGTCCGGGCGCGCTGTCGCTGCCGGTCACGAGCAGGTGTCCAGCATGTCGGTGAGCGTGTTCTTCTCCGCCCCGGTCACCGACAGCCCGTACGCGGCCTTCACCGACACCCAGGAGCGGGCGTAAATGCACCAGTACGTCTTGGACGGCGGCTGCCACTCGTCCGGCCCCTGGTCGCCCTTGGACCGGTTGGAGGACGCCGATACCGCCAGCAGCTGCGGGTGGTCCATGTCGTTGGCGAACTCCCTGCGCTTGTCCTGCGTCCAGGCGGCGGCCCCCGAGCGCCAGGCGTTGGCCAGAGGCACCGTGTGGTCGATGTCCACATCGCCGGCGTCGGTGAACGTCTCGTCGTCGTACACGCTCACCCATGCGCCCGACACGGCCCGGCACTCGTCGTCCTGCTCGACATCGGTGCCGTCGCGCTCCAGGACCCGCTCACGGGTGTCGCAGCCGTCCTGTTCCGCCCAGTGCGGGAACTTGGCGCGGCTGTAGCCGGACATCGAGCCGTGCGCGGCCACCGCCAGCCCGGCCAGCTCCTCCCGTGCCTGCTCCACGCCCGGCACGCCCGGCAGGGTCGTGTCGTCGGCTGCCTGGCCGCCGGCCCCGCTGCCCGATGCGGACGGCTTCGCGTCCTGCGCACCGTCCAACGCGGTGTCGTCGACAGCCGTACACCCGGCCACCGCGAGCATCGCCACAGCCGCCAGGCCCCGCCCCCACCACTGCTGCTGACGCCCCATGACCTGCTTGTTCCTCTCACCCAGCGGCCGTTGACGCGCAGCGTATCGGCTACGGCGGCTGGCTGCGGAGGGCAAGTAGCCATCAGCACGCGTAGCTCCGGTGACGTGGACCCCGCAGGAAGGGAAGCCGGACTGGTGAACGGAGGTTGGTCCGCAGGCCGGGAGCGAGCGGCAGGCGGCGTGAACTGCTACTTGCTTGAACAGGGCGGGATCGGGCTCGTGTACAACGGTCCGCCTGTCCGCGGCCGCCCCCGAGGCACACGCGGGTTCGCGAGCGGTTCCTGGGACGTAACCGCGTACTCGGCCGAGTACGGACAGCGGAAAAATGGGCCTACAAGCAGCGTGGCGCCCCCACCGGAAACTTGGGGACGCCACGGAGTACGCGGTGGAAAGGTCTTTCAGGCCTGGACGTGCGGCCTGATCGGTGCGGAGCCGCGCGCCTCGATGACGCACGCGGCGGCGACGCCCAGGGCGGCAACCGTCATGGCCACACCGAACACGATGTCCGGGCCAGGGTCCTGGCCGAAAACGTTGATCAGCGCTCGCGCGGCGATGGCAACCTGGCCCAGCGCGACGACCCCCAGCCACCCCGCGCGCACGACCCGTGGGGTACGTGAGCGGGCCTTCTCCAGTCCCAGGAGCGCGGCGGCGCCCACCAGGGCGACCACGATGCCGAGCAAGGTCGCAGCGTACAACGCCGTGCCCAGTGCCGAGGTGTCGGTGTGATCGAGTTCCGCCGTGTCCGGTGGCAGGGTCGTGATCAGCACGGTGAACAGCCCGATGTAGGCCACCTGCAGAAGCAGAAGGACAGGCGCCACGCGCCGATTGAGTACTGAGGTCACTTGTCGCTCCTGACGAGGCTGCCGCTCTTGATGATCCACAGGCTTCCATTCTTCTGGGCGTTCAGGCATGCCTTCTTGCTGCGGGTGCCTGCACTGGTCTTGCCGTCGTTCTTGCGCCCGATACCGCGGCCGATGGAGTTGTTACGCAGGTCCATCGTCTTGTCGACGCCCTTGGACTTGGACTCGTGCCGTGTCGCGATCTCGTAGGCGTCCTTGGTGGAGAGGCGAATTTCCATCAGCGCGTTCCAGTAGCAGTGGCGGAATGCGTCACCAGTGCCCTGGAAGAGGGTGGAGTCGCGGTAGAGCTCCTGCGCCTTCTTGAACGCGACATTCGCCCTGTCGTGCGCGATCGAGCAGTCGTACGGGTTCCAGAAGCAGTAGTCGCTCTCCGCCTCGGTGACGGAACCGTAGCCGTAGCCCGGGTCCAGGAGAACCGGGTACGCGATGCTCTGGCCCGTGGCCGGGGCAAGCGAGACGACAATGTCGTCGCCGGACAGCGTCATCGTGACAGGGACGGCATTGCCCTTGGCGTCCAGAGCCAGCGGAGCGGTGACGAAGGTCGTCAGGCCGCCTGCTGGGCTCGAGATCATCATGGTGTTGTTCTCGCCTACGGTGATGACCTCTCCGGGGCGCAGCGTGGGCTGGTAGGTGAAGGAGGTCGGGGCATTGGAGCTGCGCAGCAGGTGGAACACCTCGACCGCGCTGGTGTTCTCGCGTATGGCGATGGTGTCGGCGTCGGTCTGGGTGTTGGGGTAGATGACCAGGTCCGTACTGCTCAACTCCGCCGAGGAGGCCATGGCGGCGGGCAGGTTGACGGTTGTCTGGGTGTTCCCGTCGGAGCTTGTGCCGATGATGTCCTGATCGGCGCGTTCGGGCAGTTGGGCGATCGGGACGGCCTTGGCGGAGTCCTCGGTCTCCACTTCCTCGGGGTCGATCTGCTCGACGAAGTCGGCCGGTGTGTCGTCGATGTCCGGGTAGCTCTCGTCCGCGGGGGGATCCTCGACCAGGCTGTCGTCGTCGACCGGTGGGTGCAGCGTCTCGAAGAAGTGCGTCTCGGCGATGTCGTTGATGAACGAGGCGGAGAGGCTTCCCTTGATGGAGCCCACGAGGAAGGGGTGTGTGCCCCACTCGGACCAGACACCGTTGGGGTTCTTCACCCGGGCGGTCAGGATGTTCGTCCCGGGGGTCGCAGGTGCCAGAGAGAGGGTGGTTGTGCCACCGGTGAGTGTGGCGACGCCCGTCGTGCCCTCGTTCAGGCTGTACTCGGCGGAGACCGCCTTGCCCGTCGGGTCGGAGATTGTGAAGGCACCGCTCTGGCCCGCGGCGCCGTGCCACAGACCGTCGGCCGGATAGGTGCTGGAAGACAGTGTGGGTGCGGCGGGCACGGAGGTGTCGACAGTGAGGGTGCGCCAGGCCGACCACGTGCCGTTCCAGTCAGTGCCGTCGTAGGTGGCGATGCGCCACTTGTAGGGCCCGGTGGCCAGAGTGGGCGCGGTCCACGAACCTGTGGCTGCGGAAGCTGTGTACGGCGACTGCCCTGAGGCGATCTTGGTGGTGCCGTCGGCGTTCCACACCTCGATGGTGAAGCGGACGGTGTCACCGTCCGGGTCGGTGGCCTTCGCCGAGAGGGTGGGCGTGGTGTCGGCGGTGACCGTGGCATTGGCCGGGCTGACCGGGGATGCCACGCCGGGCTTGGTGTTGTACGTCACCGACAGCGCAGGCTCGGTCGGACCCTGGGAGCCGTCAACGTAGTTCGCGGACCTGAAGCGGCGCCAGGTCGAGGAGTCGGTCTCGTCCACGCCCCTGATCTGCAGCCCGTGGTTGGGCTCTCCGTCCGCCCAGGCCTGCGCGATGCCGGCCACGTTCCAGCGCATGAAGTTCGCAGGACAGGCCGCGTCGTGGCCGTACGACGACGTCGAGACAGCGGCCCCGGCATCGGTCGTCGCCGGCTGAGCGCCCCATGTCACGGCGCTGGGGTCCCAGCTCTCGGTGATCCGCCGTGCCGTGACGCCGGGACCGGTGGTGGAGCAGGTGGAGGACCAGTACGAGTGCAGCCGCAGCTCAGCGCTGATGATGTGCTTGCCGGCGTACTTGGCGACGTCGAACTTCACGTAGGAGCGGGCCTTCGTGGTCCCGGCGTTGTAGGTGCCCGCCTTCAGCTCGGTCGAACCGCGCTGCGAGTCCGGGTAGTTCGTGGCGACCCAGGTGTCGGTCGACGCAGCGAGCGTGGTCGTCGGGTCAATGGTGACCGGGTAGCTGACGTTCGGGTCCGAGAGGAACTCCTGACTCGGACGCAGAACGAGGACGGTGCCCTCCGGGGTCTCCTCGACCGTGGTGGCGATCTCCGCTGAGCGGGCGGGGTCTCCGGACTTGGGGTCGGTGCCGGTGCCCCACATCCGGGGCGCGGGCGCGCTGGCTATGAGATCGCCGTCGCCGTCTTCCAGACGGAGGTGGCGCTGGCTGGTCTTCTTCAGGTCCATCCCGTCCAAAGTGACGGGCAGCCGCAGTTCGACCGGGTCGGTGGGCCGCTTCCTCAGGATCAGCGACTCGGTGAACCCGTGCGGCAGAGCGGTGACATGCAGGTCACCATCCGGGACGACCGACGGGTAGACGGCGGTGTCACCGTCCACCCGGGGTTCCGGGAGAGCCTTGCCCCAGTCCAGACCGAAGGTGAGCGCGCCCCGGCTGACCGAGGCGAAGTCCCCCGAACCACCGTCGGACAGTGCCACCTCGGCGACAGCGGTTTTCGGCTCCAGGCGGCTTCCCGCGTCGACGAGCGTGGTGTCGATGCGCTTCCACTTCCCGCCCTCCCGCACCCGAATGTCACCGGACGCGGTCTCCGTGGTCAGGCTGCCGTTCGGGTTGACCCACGTCGTGGAGTCGGCTGTGCGCTCGGACACTGCCTCCACACGCGTGCCCATTACCTTCTTCGTAGAGCCCGGTTCGGGTTCGTGGCCATCGGGGCCGGTATGACTCTTTGCCCCTGTCCTTGATGATCCGGGGGGTGCTGTCACTGGTCCCGGCGGCACCGGTTGATCGCTGATGGAAGCGTGTCCGCCCATGGGCAGGGCTGCGTAATGTGGCTGCCGATCTCCGGTGTCCCGGCAGGCCACCCGTTGTGCCGGGAGGGGAGGGAAAGCCCGGTGACCAGCAACGACTTCCCATCGATCGATGTCTTCTGCGCCCTGGACGTCGGCAAGTCCGAGCATCACGGCACGGCCCTGCTGCGTGATGGCCGCACGGCCTTCGACAAACCGCTGCCCAACAACGAGCCCCAGCTGCGCGAGCTGTTCAACCGCCTGGGGCGCAAGGGGAAGGTCCTGGTCGTGGTCGACCAGCCGGCCTCCATCGGCACCCTGGCGGTCACCGTCGCCCGCGCCTGTGGATGCGAAGTCGCCTACCTGCCCGGCCTGTCGATGCGCCGGCTGGCCGATCTGCACCCCGGCACCGGCAAGACCGACGCTCGCGACGCCTACGTCATCGCCGATGCCGCCCGCACCATGCCCCACCTGCTGCATTCCATCGATCCCGACGAGAGCGTGCGGGCCGAACTGACCATGGTCCTGGGCCACGACGACGACCTCGCCCAGGACGCCACCCGCACCTCCAACCGGCTGCGCGGCCTGCTCACCTCCGTCCACCCCGCACTCGAACGCGTCCTCGGGCCCCGCCTGCGCCACCCGGCCGTCCTGGCCCTGCTGCAGACCTACGGCTCCCCCACCCAGCTGGCCCAGGCCGGCACCGAGCAGATCGCGCAGGTCATGCTCCAGGCCGCCCCGCGGATGCGCAGCGCTCACACCCTGGCCGACCAGATCACCACCGCCCTGGCAGAGCAGACCGTGCAGGTTCCCGGCACAGCCTCGGCGGGGGAGATCGTCTCCGGTCTGGCCGAGGCCCTCGCCGTGCTCCTCAAGCGCCGGGACGTCCTGGAGACGCGGGTCGCCGCACTGCTGGAGGCCCACCCTCTCGCGAAGGTCCTGACCTCCATGCCCGGGGTCGCGGTCAGGACCGGCGCCCGCATCCTGGCCGAGGTCGGCGACGCCAGCGCGTTCCCCACCGCCGCCCACCTGGCCTCCTACGCGGGACTGACCCCCACCACACGCCGCTCCGGAACCTCCATCCGGGGCGAAGGACCACCCCGCGGCGGCAACAAGACGCTCAAACGGGCCCTGTTCCTGGCCTCGTTCGCTTCCCTGAGCAGCCCCGAATCGCGGGCCTACTACGACAGGAAACGCGCGGAGAAGAAGCGCCACAACGCCGCCCTCATCTGCCTCACCCGCCGCCGCGTCGACGTCCTGCACGCCATGCTCAAACACCGCACCCTCTACCAGCCCGGGCACGAACAAACAGCCTGACCAAGCCCACAGCCCTTGACCGAACAGATAGAAGCACCCCCCAGCACCGCAGCCAGCCGGGCGGACTGAACGTCCGATGCCTCGGTGACCTTCTGCTGTGTAGCCGTGTTCTGAGACGAGGTCTTGTCCACCTCGTCGGTGGTATCGGCCGCATAGGTCGCGCCTGCTGCGTGGACGGCGAAACTGAAAGACAGGGCCAGCGATGTGGCCACCATTGTGAACCTTCTGTTCACAAACCCCCCTATTTATTCACTTTTTGCACATAGCTTTGCGTCATCCGTAAAGATGACGAGCTGCGAAGATCATAAGTAAGAGCGACGTGAAGCTCTCATGACATAAAGGCGACCAATGAGGTAAACCACCCGGCAATTCCAGTGACTTCACGCACACCGGAGGGAGAGCGGGTGCGGGCGATGAAGGAACACCAGTGGTATTCGACCCCATCGACCGGTACGGCGAGACGTCCGCCAGGCAGCTGCTCAGCCACCATCTGGTCGATCCAGGCGCAGCGCCTGTCGGGCACGCATCATCTGGTCATGGGGCACATCCCCTGAAGTCAGGCATGAGCGGCGGCGAGGCACCCGGGGGTTGACCTGCCCCGGGTCGCGCTGCGGACCCCGATGGAGGCCGCGCTGGTGAGCCTCGGTGCCGCTATCGGCGCGCGCTCGGACCTGAGCGTTCCCGGCAGCCGGCACCGCGCCGCGGGAGCGTGGGCGGCCGTCGCCCCCCGAGCTTGCGGGGCAATCGTGGCCGTCGGGTACGACGCCGACTCCGGCCAGCTCACCGTGTGCCCGGAGTCGGCGGCAGCTCGTGCTCGAGGACCTGGTCATAGGTGAGCAGCACCCGGGTGACTCGGCTCCAGCAGCCAGTGCGCTCTACCCAGTCCCGCTCGATATCGGAGCCCGAGCAGTCGAAATCGCCGACGTACGCCAGGTGCGCCTCGCGGTCTCGGGAGGTACGTTCGCGGACGACGTCGACGTCGGACTGGGAGCCGAAGCCGCGAACCACCAGGACCGGGACGCCGTACTCGGCAAGCCAGCCCGTGAGCAACTGGCGGAGGGTGTCTTTCGCTGCCGCAACGTAAAGCGCAGTCTGACCTTGGGTGCGATCGAGGCCGAACCAGTCGACCGCCTCTGACAGGACGCGCCCGCGTCCGACCAGGCCGGCGGAGCATGCACCTCGCGGAGGGTGTCGACCAAGTTCGGGAACCGCTCCTCCCGACGGGCCTGGGCCAGCCTGGAGGACAGTCGCCGGTACATCACCTGGCGCAGCGTGACGCCACCCTCGTAGCCTTCCACGATCTCCCATGCCCGGCCCACGACGACCGGCCACCGCACCCTCTCACCCGTCGTTCATGTACCCCTCGCACCGGCCGAGGCTCGCGGAGCGGGCGGGACAGGCGTTCGCCACGGCGACGACGCGGCACAGCCCCATCTGCTCAGAGCCCTCCCCACCAGGCGCCGGGTCCGGCTACCGTGGGGGCATGGCCAGGGAACTTCGCATTGAGATCGATGACGAGCAGTGGGCGCAGCTGGAGCGCGAAGCGCACGAGCGGCACGAGGATCCGACGGTGTACGCCGGACGCGTCCTGGCTCAGGAGCTCAACAAGGCGCGGTTCCTCGAGGGCAGCGCCCTCTTCCTCAGCACTCCCGGGGTACGCGAGGAGTTCGCCAGCCGGTTCGGCCCGGAACCCGGGCCCACCGCGTCCGCGGCGTAGGGCGGGCAGCGACTCAGTGGACCTCACGGTAGATCTTCCGTGGCTCATGGAGATCGCCCGCACCCAGCTGGGCGACCCTGACGTGACGGACTGGGGAGCGCTGGAGGCAGCCCGAGCGCGGCACGCCTTCCACGTCATGGACGAACCCGTATACCCACGGCCGCATCACAGAGCCGCCGCTCTCTTCCACTCGCTTGCCCGGGTCCCGGCCCTGGAGCACAGCAACGAACTCTTCGGGGCAACGGTCGCGGCCGGCTACCTGCACGCCAGCGGCCTGCCCGTACGGTTCACCGCCAAGGAGGCCGCCGACCTCGCCGATCAGGTGTCGGCCGGGCACGTGGACGTGCGCGCCCTGGCCGCGGCCCTGAAGGAGTGGACCGAGCGCAGCTGAGCATAGGCTCCGTCCGGTGGAGACGTTGCTGATCATCACGGCTGCCGCTCTGTGGGGCTGCGGCACGGGCGTGCTCATATCCCGTCCCGCCTACCGGTTCTCCGTACCGATCGAGGAACCCTGGCGGTCGGCATGCCCCACAGGACATCCCCTCACGGGTACCGGAGGCGGCTGGCTGGGGCGTGCCCGCTGCGCCGCCGGGGACACCTACGGGCCGAGCACTCTCTCCGTCGCCTCCGTCACGGCTGGGGTCTGCGCGCTGCTGGCGGCCGCCATCGGGGCACGCCCCGAGCTGGTGGTCTGGCTGCTGCTCGCCCCGGCCGCCGTACTGCTCGCCACCGTCGACTTCGCGGCACACCGGCTGCCCGACGCGCTCACCCTGTCGCTCGCCGCGGCCGCGCTCGTCCTACTCGGCGTCGCCGCAGTGCTGCCCGGCGCCGGCGGCAGCTGGACGTCCGCGCTGTTCGGCTCCCTCATCCTGGGAGCCTGCTACTTCGTGCTCTTCCTGATCAGCAAGGGCTTCGGGTTCGGCGATGTGAAACTCGCCCTGGCCCTGGGCGCCGTCCTGGGCTGGTACGGCTGGGCGATCGTCCTGGTGGGGACGTTCGCCGGGTACCTGCTCGGCGCGCTGTACGGCATCGGCCTGATGCTCGCGGGCCGGGCCGACCGTAAGAGCAGGATCCCGTTCGGCCCGTTCCTGCTCGCCGGGACGCTGGCCGGCATGCTCCTGGGCTCCCACGCCTCCTGATGCCCGGCCTCCTGGAACCAAGGGCCGCTGGATCGGGTGCTTTGTGCTGATGGTGCACAGGGCGGGCTTCGTGCTGACTAGCCTGTGATCGCACCGTCGCGGCGGCTGCACGGCGAGAGGAAGTCGATGACCGACCAGGCAACCAGGTCTGATGCCAAGGCGGATCCCAGCACCCTGACGTTGGAGTTCCGGCACGTCCACCGGCTTATCGATCCCTCTGCGGAGGGCGTGCAGACCTGGCAGATCTCCCTCCTCGCCGACGACGAGACGGTGGCCCGTGTGCGTGCGACGCGCGGCCTGTACTGGAAGGCCCACAACCTTCACGAGCGCATCGCCGACGAGCAGTCCTTCCCCGCGGTGGTGGCGGAACAACTCTTCGACGCCGAAGGCCAGTTCACTCCGGAGTACGAGAACTTCGTCGACCTGCCGGGCAACGTCCTCGTGGTCGACGACCTCCACATCGCCGCGCCCTGGGATGACCCCTGGATCGTCGCCGGGCTGACCTCCAGCATCATCGACCGGCTGACCGACAACCAGTACGCGGTGGTCCTCCCTCGGGTCTCCGGTGACACGGAGGCGGCCCTTCTCACGGAGGCGGGCGTCCTGCTGAGCGCCGAACCGTTCTCCGACGAACTGCTGATAATCGACACGTCGCTCGCTGCTCCCGAAGAGGCCGCGCACCGTGTGCGCGAGCACCTGCGCTCCCGGGCCCGTTACGGCGGAACCGACCCCTTGAGCGAGGACTGGGACGAAGACGACGAAGGGGGGGAGGTCCTCACTCCGAGGACACGAGCGGTGCTGCACCTGGCCCTGCAGGAACTATCGGACCAGGCGTGGCAGGAGGTGTCCGGGCTGGGGGATCAGCCGGCCGAGCGGAGCGCCGGCGGGCTCTTCGGCTCGCTGCCGCGGGTGACCTGGCACCAGGACGGTTCCTGGCGGCGGCAGATGGCCCGGGCCTTCGACGACCTGGCCGCCGACTGCTCGTCCAACGCCGAGGTCGAACCGCGCTGCACCGGCGAGGAGATGGCCCTGCACCTCGGTATCTCCCGCGCCCAAGACCTGACGCGCAACCGGCCGCGGCTCGTGCGTGACACCGTGGCAAACCTGCCCGAAGACCGGGGCGACTTCGACTGGGGCGCCTGTTCCGACGTCCTCTTCCAGGACCACGACGTGCTGATGCTGTTCGACCACTCCCTTGACGGCGTCGAGCAGCCTGACAACGAGATCCATCAGTCACTGGGCATGATCAATCTCGCCCCGCACGACTGGTTTGCCGCCTTCGACCCTGGTCAGGCCCGCGACTCCGACCGCGGCTTTCGCCACCCCTGAGGGCAGGCCGCCGCCAGACCGGCGGAGTCACCGCCGCGCCGCTCTCCGCCTCCCTGTACGCGGCGGTCAGGTTGCCGGTGTGACGGGCCACCGCATCGGTGGCCACCGGTTCGCCCTTCCTGCTATGCGGCAGCGAGCTGGAGGAGTTCCGGAACGCCCTGGGCGTCCTGGTAGTGCTGGAAGCGGGGGAGAAGGTCGTCGACAAGCTGCACGCAGCGAGGTGCTCCGATGCGACGTGCCAGCAGCAGGGACTCGGCCGCGGCGGCCGCGGCGGGCTCGGGTTCCTTCAGATCGAGGTAGCTCGCGGCACGGTAGGCGAGAAACACCCCGCGGGTCTTGTCCCGGGCCGGGGGCAGCAGGCCTTCGCCTTCAGTGATCAGCCGGTGAGCGCGGCCGGTGTCGCCGAGGTCCAGGAGGGCTTGGCCGGAGTCCACGGCGAGATCGGCTTCGGACACCCAGGCGCACCAGGCGGGCCGGTCGGCGCCGGCGTCGCCCAGGTGTTTCTCCGCCGCGGCAAGGGCGCGCAGCACGGCTCGCCGTTCGCTCCGGTCGCCCTGTGCGGCGAGGGTGCGGGCGAGGCGTAGCTGGAGCAGGCAGCGAGCGGCGGGGTTCTGGGCGCGGGTCAGGGCGTAGTCGAGGATGTTTGCCGCGGTGGTGTGGTCGCCTCGCCAGGCTGCCTGGTAGGCGAGGTCGCCCAGGAGGCCGGCGCCCATGTCGCGGTCCCCGGCGGCGTGGGCGTTGTGCAGGCCGGCGATCCAGTTCTGGCTGGCGTGGGTGTGGCGGCCCAGGTCGAAGCGGTGCCAGGCGACAGTCTGGGACAGGGAGGCCGCCAGGGTGTGCAGCCGCAGCCCGAGGGCGTGCGTGTAGCGGCCGTGTTCGAGCAGTTCGGTCACCGTGGACAGGTGGGCATCCAGCAGCGTGGCGGTGTGCTGTCGCTGCTCGGTGGCGTGAGTGGCGAGTTCCTGGGTGGTGTTCTCCAGGAAGGCGACGAAGTCCTCGCCGATCGGTTTGCCGTCGCGGGCCTGGGCGAGGGCGCTCGCAGGGCCAGCTGCCCAGTCCGCGGCCAGCGTAGATAGGGCGGTGCCAGAGATCGTGAAAAAGGTGCGGCGGTCCATCGCTGTTCGCAGGGCCTCTCTCAGGGCGGGCACGGAGCTGTGGGGGCCGAGGGGGACGACCCCGTTGGCGGTGAGCGGCAACCAGTTGGGCCAGTCATCGGGGCAGACGATGTCTGCGGGCCAGCCGAGTGCCTCGGCGATGTAGATCTGGGATTCCTCGTTGGGCCTGATGCCTCGCTGCCACTTGCGTACCCGTGCCTCGTCGGTTCCGGATTGCAGGCCACGTCGGGCGGCAGCGTCATGGATGCCGGCCACGAACTCGTCCATCGTCTTGCCGGCCGCGTGACGCGCGGCTACGAGCGGGTGCGGGGTGAGTGCTGCCACAGCTTCAGTCAAGCACTCACTGCTCCCGCACGGTCACTCTTCGCGGAGCGGGACCCCCTACGGGACCCCCCTCAACTTGTCGACTGCGTCGAACAATTGAGCCCATTCTTGGGTGTGCAACGAGCTGCGCCGGGCCGGTCTACTACCGCCTGGGGCAGTCGGCCCGCCTCGCCGCAACGCCAGGCAGGAGCCAGCCGTCACAACTCCGTCTTTCAGCGAGGTCATACGTGACAGACGTCCTGGTATTCGCACCGCATCCGGATGACGAGACGCTCGGGTGCGGCGGAAGCATCGCCCATCACACCGCTATGGGCCGCGACGTGCACATCGTGTTTCTGACGTCGGGCGAGCAAGGTGTCCCCAGCACCGCGCCGGAGCACGCGGGGCTGCTGAGGGAGCGCGAAGCCGAGACGGCGGCCGGCAAGTTGGGCGTGGCCTCCGACCACATCCACTTCCTGCGCCTTCCGGACGGTGGCCTCTCCCCGGCGGACCGAAGCCAGTTCCTGAGCGTCCTGGGCATCCTGCGGCAGGCCCGCCCCGAGGTGGTCTACCTCCCCCACGAGGCCGACGCCTCCCACGACCACCAGCAGGCCCACCTCCTGGTGTGGCGCGCGCTGGAGAAGGGCGCCAGCCGCAGCTACCCAGACGCCGGGCCGCGGCACTGGGCCCCCACTGTGCTCGGCTACGAGGTGTGGTCCGCGATCGGCGTCCCGACCTTCTACCAGAGCCTCCAGCCAGCGGAGACCGAGGCCAAGCTGTCCGCGCTCGCCTGCTACTCCACGCAGGTCAAGGGAGAAGGCGAGGCGGACTATGCGAGCGAGGGCGGCTTGGCGCTCGCCCGGTTCCGCGGGGCGATGACCAGCGGGGGACACCGCGAAGCCTTCGCAGTGCTCCGGCTCGGAGCCCTGCCCTGGCCGCCCCCGCGAGGCCACCACCCGGCCTGACCCCTTCAAGACGACGGCTCACCCAGGCCGCCGTCCCCCTCAGCCCTGCCCAAACTCCGCAGAGGAGTACTCAAATGACGACCTCACACCCGCCCGCCGCCGGGGAACGCGATGCCTCGTGGCCTCCGGTCCTCGGAGCCCTGGCGGTCTTCACCTCTCCCGGCCGGCTCCAGGACGCCGGGATGGCCGCAGCCGCGGACGACCTGCTGGCGGCCGAACGCTCCCGTACGGCGCTCGAGCACCTCACCCGCCGCCGTCCCGAGTTGACCCTCGACGACGCCTACCGGATCCAGTGGACCAACGTTCAGCAGCGGCTGGCCCACGGCGCCCGCATCGCCGGCCACAAGGTCGGGCTGACGTCACTGGCCATGCAGCAGCAGATCGGGGTGGACCAGCCCGACTCCGGTGTCCTGCTGGACGACATGCTCCTGCCCAGCGGCAGCACCCTGCACCTGGACCAGTTCGTGATGCCCCGGGTGGAGGCGGAGATCGCCTTCCGGATCGGCGCGGACCTGCACGGCCCGCACGTCGACACGCACACCGTGCGGGCGTCGGTCGGTGAAGTCCTCCTCGCGCTGGAGGTGATCGACACCCGGTACGGCGACTGGCGGATGACGCTTCAGGACAGCGTCGCGGACAACGCGGCTGCCGCCCGGGCGGTGCCTGGACCGGCGATCGCGCTGCACTCCGGTCTCGACCTCGGCTCAGAGGAGATCACCGTGCGCGTGGACGGCGAGGTCGTGGTGAGGGCGCCCGGCTCGGCGGTCCAGGGCGGACCGCTGAACTCCGTGGTGTGGCTGGTCCGTCAGCTCGACCGCTACGGCGCCGGGCTGCGCCGCGGTGACCTGGTCCTGGCGGGGGCCGTGCACGCCAGCCTCCCGCTGCAGGCCGGCAGCCGGATCGAGGCGAGCTCGCCCCGCCTGCCGTCCGTCAGCGTCGAGGCCGTGTGACTCGGGCGTCTCACCGCACACCCCTTCGAGAAATGGTGATCATGAACAGCAGCACACTGAACGTCGCGGTCCTGGGGGCCGGGCTGATCGGCCTCGACCTGGTCGAGAAGATCAAGGCATCGCCGTACCTGGACTGCCGCCTGGTCGTCGGCCGCGACCCCAAGGCCCTGGGCCTGCGCCGCGCGGCCGGCCTCGGACTGACGACCTCGGCCGGCGGGGTTGCCGGGCTCGTCGACGCCGGCCCCTTCGACGTCGTCTTCGACGCTTCCTCCGCCGCAGCCCACACCGCGCACTGGAGCGACCTGTCGACGGTCGCGCCGCTGATCGTCGACCTCACCCCCAGCAGCATCGGCACCCCTGTCGTCCCGGCGGTGAACGGCGCCGACGCCCTCGACTGCGGCCACATCAATCTGATCAGCTGCGGCGGGCAGGCATCGATCCCGCTCCTGCACGCCGTCACCCGCGACGTGGCGGCCACCTACATCGAGGTGGTCACCACCGTCGCCAGCCCCACGGTCGGACGCGCGACCCGCCTGAACCTCGACGAGTACATCGCCACCACCCAGGCCGCGATCCGCACGTTCACCGGCGCCGCGCAGGCCAAGGTCCTCGTCAACATCAGCCCCGCCGATCCGCCGCCGCCGTTCCGGGTCGCGATGACCGTCCAGGCGCCCGGCGTGGACCCGGCCCGCGTCCACGCCGCGCTCAAGGACGCCGAACAGCAGGCACAGGCGTGGTGCACCCCCGGCTTCACCATCACCTCCTGCCACGTCACCGACGGCCAGGTCACGGTGGCCGCCGAAGTGACCGCCACCGGCACCCGGCTGCCCGCCCACGCCGGGAACCTCCACCTCATCAACGCCGCCGCCGTCCTCCTCGCCGAGCAGCGCGCCACCGGAAAGGCCCTGTGACCCCCATGACCACCACACCCACCGCACCCGCCCGGGTCCTCGTCTACGACCCGACCCTGCGCGACGGCCACCACGCCGTACGCCACCAGCTCGACGCCGCGCAGCTGCGCGCCTACGCGGCAGCCGCCGACGCGGCCGGCGTCCCCGTGGTGGAAGTCGGCCACGGCAACGGCCTGGGAGCGTCCTCCCTGCAGATCGGCCGGGCCCGCCTCAGCGACGACGAGATGCTCACCACGGTCCGCGACGCCCTCACCCGCAGCCGGATGGCCGTCTTCATGGTCCCGGGCTGGGGAACCTCCGGCGACCTGCGCAACGCGGTCGCGCGCGGCGCGGACGTCGCCCGGATCGGCACGCACTGCACCGAGGCCGACATCAGCGAACGGCACCTGGGCGAACTGCGGGACATGGGCGTGGAGGCGCAGGGCGTGCTGCTCATGAGCCACATGGCCAGCCCCGCCCAACTCGCCGAGCAGTGCGCCCTGATGGCTGGGTGGGGGGCGCAGGCAGTCGGCATCATGGACTCCGCCGGCCACTACCTCCCCGCAGACGTGACCCAGAGGATCAGCGCGATCGCCGCGGCGGTCGACGTGCCCGTCATCTTCCACGGACACAACAACCTCGGCATGGCCGTCGCCAACTCGGTCGCCGCGGTCACGGCGGGCGCCACCGTCATCGACGGCTGCGCGCGCGGCTTCGGCGCCGGAGCCGGCAACACCCAACTGGAAGTCGTCGTCGCGGTCCTGGAGCGTCTCGGCCACCCCACCGGCATCGACCTCAAGGCCCTGCTGCACGCGGCGGACATAGCCCACGAGCAGCTGATGCCCGCCCCTCCGATCACCGACTCGGTGAGCCTGGTCAGCGGACTGGCCGGGGTGTTCTCCGGTTTCAAGAAGCCGGTCCTGCAGGTCGCCGAACGTGAGGGCGTCGACCCGGTCGACCTGTTCTTCGCGCTCGGGGAGCGGGGCGTCGTCGCCGGGCAGGAAGACCTGATCGCCGAGACCGCCCTCCGACTCACGACGACGGCGGGAGCATGACCAGCCCCCCGGCGGGCCCGGCCGCCGTGCTCTGCGGGCTCGGGACCGTACTCCCGCCCCGCGCGGTGCCGAATGCGGAGCTGTGCGCCGAACTCGACACCACCGACGAGTGGATCCGCACGCGCACCGGCATCCGTGAGCGGCGCATCGCGAAGGCCGGAGTTTCCACCGAGGACCTGGCCGCCGCCGCGGCCGCCCAGGCACTGGGGTCATCTGGCCACAGCGACGTCGACGCCGTGGTGCTCGCCACCACCGCCCCCGACCACTTGATGCCTGCCACCGCCCCCTCGGTTGCCGCCGACTGGGTGTGTCAACTTAACGGCCCTGTCTCACATTCGGTGGTGACGGAGAGTCGTAAGGGTCGTTGACATTCGCGTGAAGGATGTCAACGAGCTTGTGCAGACGGTGTTCTCGGGTCTTTCCCCGCTGGTCGTCGAGGATGTGGTCGATGAAGGTGAGCGGATCGTGGTGCGGGCACGGACTCCGCGGGACACTGCGGTCTGCCCGGTGTGCGAGGCCCCGTCGGAACGCGTGCACGGCTATCACTGGCGGACAGTCGCGGACGTGCCGGTCGATGAGCGACGGGTGGTGGTCCGTGTGCGGGTGCGGCGTCTGGTGTGTCCCACGCGCGGCTGCCGCCACACCTTCCGCGAACAGATGCCCGGCGTCCTGGACCGGTACCAGCGACGCACCGCTCGTCCGACCAGGCAGGTGAAGGCCGTGGTCAAGGAGTTAGCAGGCCGGGCCGGGGCACGTCTGCTGGCGATATTGGCGGTGAGCCTGTCGCGTCACACGGCCCTGCGCACCCTGCTGCGGATCTCGTTGCCCACCGGGCGGGTGCCCCGTGTGATCGGCGTCGACGACTTCGCCCTGCGCCGGCGGCACCGCTACGCCACCGTGATCATCGATGCCGAGACTCATGAACGGATCGAAGTGCTGCCCGGCCGCACGGCCGACACCCTGGAGGCGTGGCTGCGCGAGCATCCGGGCATTGACTAGCTGTTTTCCAACCGTCGGGTGTTCGATGGCGGTCCGTACGGTGAGCTTGATCGGGTGATCTGCTGGCGGGAGCGGGCATGAGGACGGGGCCCCGATGCCTAGCGTGTCGGTTGTCTACGCCGAACTCGCAAGGAACAGAGCCCCGTTGTGCATCACGGTACCGTCTGTGCACCTGATCGTCCGCTTCCGGATCTGCGGTTCGCCGCGGAGTGCGACTGTCTCGCCCATCTGTACGGCAACGCCGGCGACCGCCCCTTGCGGTCCCGGTTTTACGAGTCAGACATGACGGATGAGGAGTGGCAGGTCATCCGGCGGATGATGCCACTTCCGGGCTGGCTGTGCGGGCGCGGGGGCAACCCGGAGGGCTACTGCCACCGGGAAATGTTCGATGCGGTGCGCTATTTCGTGACCAACGGGATCAAGTGGCGGGCGATGCCCGCCGACTTCCCGCCCTGGTCAGCGGTCTACGCCTTCCAACATCGCTGGCAGGCCGACGAACTCCTCGACGTCCTCCATGACCGCCTGCGCGAACAGGTCCGCCTGGTCGAGGGCCGGGACGATCCCGAGCCGACGGCGGCGATCGTCGACTCCCAGTCGCTGCGCGGCGCGGCCACCCTCACCGGCGAACGCCGGGGCTATGACGGGGCCAAGCTGGTGTCGGGCTCCAAGCGGCACATCGCGGTGGACTGTCTGGGCCTACTCCTGGTGGTGATGGTGACCGCCGCCGACCTGCAGGACCGCGACGCGGGCGTGACCCTGCTCAGTGCCGTGCGCCGCCTGTTCACCCGGGTGCGTCTGGTGTGGGCCGATTCCGGCTACGCCGGCGCGCTGGCCGACTGGGCCCGCGAGAAACTCGCCCTGAAAGTCGAAGTGGTGTGCCGCACCGACGACATGAGCGGCTTCGTGGTGCTGCCGAGACGGTGGGTGGTGGAGAGGTCGTTCGCGTGGCTGGTCAACTGCCGTCGCCTGGTACGTGATTACGAACGCACCGCCGCCGCGCACGAGGCGTATGTGAAGTGGGCGATGGTCACGCTGATGACGCGCCGACTCGCCTCAGCGTGAGACGGCGGTGAAGCAGCGGCCGTCGCCGGCGGCCAGCCACTCCCGCTCCACGAGCCGCTTGAGCTGCACACGGACGCCTTCGTGCCGACTGCGGCTGGCGCCCTCGCCGAACAGGGCCCGCACCACATCGGGCACCCGCACCGGCCCGTCCGCGCCCGACACGAACTCCACGATCTTGGCGTACAGGCCGGGCAGCCGGGCCGGATCGGCCCCCTCGCTCCACTGCGGCACATACCGCGAGGCGGGCTCCGCCCCCGTCACCGCCTGCGAGGACTCCCCACCGCCCTCCGCAGCGGCCACCTCGGACGCATCGTCCGCCCCGGTGGCCCGGCCACCAGCCCTGCCCTCGCGCAGTTCCTGTTCAACCTCCTCGAAGACCTCACCGCCGATACGCCAGCGCGTGACCTGCTCTTCGACCTGGGCCGCCTCCCGTTGCAACACCGCGATCCGCTCGTGGAGTTCGACAGCCCGGGCTTCGAGATCACCCAGTCGGCGCTTGATGACAGCAGCGGGCGTGGGCACGGCGGACCTCCAGGCTCGACGACGAGAACACCGGCACCCTGCACGCCCGAACCCGAAGATCACAAGCTGCAAACAAGCAGGTCAGACACGTGATCGGTTGGAAAACAGCTAGTCAGAACAGGATGATCGGATTGGTGAGTGCGGCGACGGTCCCGTCGGGATGGCGGACCTCGATGCGGACGAACGCCGAGTCCTCCGCCGTCGTGTACCACTGCACCACACCTGCTCCATCACCCGGGACGCCGGCGTGGTGAACCTTTCCTCGATCGGTGTGGAAGCTGACGGTCGCCGCCTGGACGCCCTGTACCGCCGCGCGGACCTCGACTTGCCCACCATGAGTTGTAAGCCGCTCTCCCACTCCGGCGATGCGACCCTCCACATGGGCCGCGAACGACACCTCCACGGCTGCCGACTCGGCGATCCAGCTCCGGCCCGAGCGGATCCCCGCCAGGATCGCCTCCGTGCTCAGCTCCTCGGCGAAGACCACCGTGTGGGGGATGCCGACCTGCCCATCCAAGTGCGTGTCGCTGTTGCCCATCGCCGGCCGCCATGAACCCGTCTGAATGTCGGCTGCGAGGCTCCGCCCCCATTCGGCCAGGGCAGCCTCGTTGTCGGCCTGCCAGGGCAGGCCCGAAGTCCATCGCCCGTTCCACACCTCCACCACGTCGAAGCCCTGGAAGGAATACATGAAGTCGCCCGAGGGATAGGGCGCATGCGGGTGCGCCGCCACGCACAGGCCCCCCACTCGATGGACCTGGTCCAGACACTGATCGATCAGTCCCTCTCCGACCCCGTAGTTCCAGTCGACGGCCTGGCCGGGGCTGAGGCCGAGCGCGAGCCAGTGCCCGGTCTTCGTGGTGACTTCCTGGCCGAGAACAATCAGGAAGTCACCGGCGGCCAGATGCCCCCATGCACCGGGTTCCGCCGCGGCTTTGTGCTCTGTCGTCGCGATGAAGTCGAGCCCGGCGGCGCAGGCTCGGAGCGCCAGCTCTTCGGGAGTGAGTTCTCCTCCGCCCGAGCGCACGGAGTGAATATGGCTGTCGCCGCGGTACCAGGTCGCCCCGCGTCCGACCGCCCGCACCGGCGGGAAGCTCAAGCTCGACAAGGTTCTTCCCCCTCATAGACCTGTCGAGGCAACGTGCAAGCAGACCAACCGGTTCCGTGGCATCACCCCGTCCCACGTCGCCGACAAGTCGAGATCACGATCTCATTCTGAAACGATCAGTAAGAGGTCCTAACAAAGGCGTTGGACGTGTCGGTGGGTGATGATGCAGGTGGCGAGGCCGAGGAAGGCTTCGTGGATGTCGTCGCGCCGCTCCCAGCGGATGCGCAGACGGCGGAAACCGTGCAGCCAGGCGATCGTGCGCTCGACCACGTACCGAAAGACGCCGGGACCGGAGCCGTGTGGCTGGCCTCGTTCGGCGATGACTGGGCGGATGCCGCGGGCCCGGAGCAGACGCCGGTACTTGTCGTGGTCGTAGCCGCGGTCGGCCAGGAGCGCGTCGGGCCTGCGTCTGGGCCGGCCGACGAGACCGGCCACGGCCGGGACCTTGTCCAGCAGGGCCAGAAACTGCGTGACGTCGTTGCGGTTTCCGCCGGTCAGCGACACCGCGAGCGGGATGCCCTGGCCGTCGGTGAGGACGTGGTGCTTGCTGCCCGGCCGTGCGCGGTCGACCGGGCTGGGCCCGTTTCTGGGCCCCTGCGGGCCACCCGCACGTGGCAGGAGTCGATCACCGCCCGCGACCAGTCCAGCTTCTTCGCCGCCCGCAGCTTCTTCAGCAGCACCAGGTGCAGCGCGTCCCACACACCGGCCTCGTTCCACGCGGCCAGACGCCGCCAGCACGTCATCCCCGAGCCGAAGCCCAGCTCCTGGGGCAGATACTCCCACTGGGTGCCGGTATGGAGCACGAACAGGATCCCGCGCAACGCCTGCCGGTCCGGCACCCGAGGCCGGCCCTGCACCAGCTTCGGCGCCGGCTCGGGCAGCAACGGCTCGATCAGCGACCACAGTTCATCCGACACGATCCACGGCCGCGGCTGTCGCTTTCCCACGACCAGACCAACGACCATCCACGCCGAAAGTCACATGATCAACAACTTCTGTTAGGACCTCTTAGCGCACGGCGCAGGTCGGTGACGGACGGGGCGCCGTCCGTGATGCCGTCGGCGTGCCGATAGAGCCGGCACGACAGGCTCGCCGCAGCGCCGTCAGGGACGAACGGGTCAACTCCGTCCAGCAGGAGGGTGGGCGAGCCCGACATCCCCTGCCGGACGGCTTCGTCCGTGTCGTGGACCTCGATCCATTCCACCGGCACGGCCCGGCCCTGGAGAGCCTCGGTGATGCGCTCGCGGATGAGCGGGGCATTCGGGCAGCCGGGCACGGTCAGCACCGTGACGCGCGCTGTCTCAGTCTCGGAGTGGTTCATGGCGGACCCCTTCCTGACGTGGTTCATCTTGCTGTGCATGGACGGTAGACCTTCCAGCGCAGTGGAAGGTCAAGGGCTAGCCCGGAGGTATGCGCATCGGTGACCTCGCCGCCGTCAGCGGGGTGACGGCAAAGACCCTCCGGTTCTACGAGCAGGCCGGGCTGCTGCCCGCCCCGCCCCGTACCACGGGCGGCTATCGCGACTATCCGCCACAGACGGTGCAGCGGCTGTCGTTCATCCGTGACGCCCAGGGCGCGGGGCTGAGCCTGGCCGAGATCCGCTCCGTGCTCGCTCTGCGTGATGCCGGCGCCTCTCCCTGCGCTCACGTCACGGCGCTCGTCGAGGCGCATCTTCAGGACATCGACCGGCGCCTGGCCGAGCTGCGCGCCACCAGGGCGGTGCTGCGAGGGCTTGCAGAGCGGGCCGCCGCGACCGATCCCGCCGACTGCACCGACGCCGAGGTGTGCCGCATCCTCACCAGGGTGGGCAGCGTGGTTGGTGAGCGTCCTCACTGAACCGTCCGGCCGGGCCCGCCTAGCGTGAGGGCTCCCAGGACGTACCGTCCGGGTTCACGGTGAGGAGCAAGGCCATGCTGCGTGCGGTATGGAACGGAACGGTGATCGCGGAGACCCCGCGCACGGTGATCGTCGAGGGCAACCACTACTTCCCGCCCGAGTCTCTGCACCGGCAGTACCTCACGCCGAGCAGGACCAGGTCGCTCTGCTTCTGGAAGGGAGTAGCCCGCTACTACAGCCTCGAGGTCGACGGGCTGACGAATCCGGATGCCGCCTGGTACTACCCCAAGCCCAGCCCCCTGGCCCGGAAGATCAAGGACCATGTGGCCTTCTGGCAGGGCGTACGGGTGGAGGGCACGCCGGAGGCGTCGGCAGACGGCGGGCAGTGACCGATGCGGGTCAGCGGCGGGTCAGGTGCCGGAGGGCGACGACGGCTTGAAGGGCCGCGGCCGGGCGCAGCAGGACGGGTCGGGGCCGCTCGGGCATGGCGCCGCGGCGCAGGGCGAGGCCGGTGATGGTGATGACGGGCAGTGCCCAGGCGGTGATGGCCGCCGCCCGCACGGCGGGGTTGGGTTCGTGGCGCAGGGTGAGCCACGTCCAGAACACCGCGTCGGCGAAGGTGTCGGCGTAATCGCCGAAGGGGGAGGTCGTGCCCTGGTGGCGGGCGAGGCGCCCGTCGGCGAGATCAAGGCCGACCGCCAGGACGCCGGAGGCGCGGCCGGTTCCGCCGGGCAGGGCGGGGAGGTTGGCGCGCAGCAGCGTCAGGGTGTCTGCGGTGGTCAGGCGGGTGCGGTGTTCCAGCAGCCCCAGGTGCGAGGCGGCGAGGACCCAGCTGGCGGCCACCCAGCGCCGTCCGGGCCGCCTGTCCCGCGCCAGCCGGTATAGGACGCCGTGCAGGGCGGTGAGCTCGGCCAATGCTCGGGGGCGGCGGGCGGCCTGGAGCAGCGACCGGTGTGCGGCCTGGCCGAGGAAGCTCACGACGGCGGCCGGAGAGAGGTTGTCTGCGCGCAGACCGGCCAGCAGCGCGTTCGTCGCGGCACGGCTGCCGGCCATGTCGGAAACAGGCTCCACGTTCCTTGGTCCTCCACCACTCGGGGGTGGCGATCAGGGTAGGGGCCGACGCGCCGGGAGGAAGGTGAGCGCGCTCACTGATCGGCGTACATGCCCGGCCTAGCGTCGTACGTGAGACAGGGACAGACGCGTGGAGAGGTCGGGCAATGGCGTGGATCGGTGCTCTGGGAGCGGTGGCCGTAGCGGGCGTGGGCGCGGCGGCCGGGTATGTGGGGCTGGTGACCGGGGCACTGCCGCTGGATATGGGCGTCGGGCGGCGCACACGGCCGCTGGGGCCGCAGACCGTCGACATCGCGGCGCCGCGTGAGGTGGTGTTCGACGTCGTCGCCCAGCCGTATCTGGGCAGGGCCACCCGAGCGATGCGCGAGAAGGTCACGGTGCTGGAACAGGGCAGCAACATGGTGCTCGCCGCCCATCGCACCCCGGTCGCGGGCGGGCGGCTGACGGCGACGACCGTGGAGACGGTGCGGTTCACCCGGCCACAAAGGGTCGACTTCCGCCTCGTGCGGGGGCCCGTCCCGGCGGTCACCGAATCGTTCACCCTCACCGAGCACGAGTCCGGTACGCGGCTGGTCTACGAGGGCGAGCTCGCCACGGATCTGTGGCGAGCCGGACGGTGGTGGGGCGGCCTGGTCGCCCCACGGTGGGAAGCGACCGTCGCGGCCTCCCTGGCCGCGGTCCGGCAAGAGGCGGAGCGGCGCTCTGGTCTGCGGTGAGCGGCTCGCCGGTACCGCACGGCGGGCCGACGGAGGCGGTGGAGTGTGGGCGAGTGTCCGTTTCGCGCTGAGCGGGAAGGCGGCGATGAGACATGGTGGCGCGGCCGAGCGGGCTGGCCCGGCGGGCCGGGACGCAGCACGAGTTGAGGTCGGCGCCGGGCGGCGCGCCGGCGCCTGAGGAGCGGGCCGCCTCCCGCGGTGCCCGGGGTCCGGTGCGGGTGCGTGATCGAGTGGGCGACTGGCTGACCAGGGCACTCACGCGGGCGGTGTTCTGCTGGCTGTCTCCTCCTCACCGTTGACCGGCCGGGTGCGGGGTCGGCCGCCCCGCTGTGGCACGTCTGTGCTCCTGGCGGTCAGTTGGCACGGCCGAGGTCGGCGAGGGCGTCTTCCACGGCGCGGTGGAAGGTGGGGTAGGCGAAGATCATGTGCCGTTGCCGGTCGACCGGGATCTCCATCTGGATGGCCACGGCCAGTCACTTCACCGCCTGCCGGGCCGGCGGAGGTGGCCCCGATCAGGACGCCGCGGTCGGCGTCCTCGACGAATTTGATCAGGCCGTCGTTGCCGGCCTTGTGGATCCAGCCCCGTGCGGACGAGGGCACTCGCGCAGTGCCGGTGCGTGCTCGCAGGCCCTGCTCGCGGGCGGCGTGTTCGGTCAGCCCGACGGAGCCGACTTCGGGGTCGGTGAAGGTGACCCGGGGCGTCGCCCGGTAGTCCGCGTCCGGTCCGGGCCGGCCGAGGATGTCGCGTACGGCGATCTCGGCCCGGTACATCGCGACATGCGTGAACAGGCCCCGTCCGGTGATGTCACCGACGCCCTAGACCCCTGGTGCGGCCCGCATCTGCCCGTCCACGGCCAGATCGCGGGCCTGGGGGTCGAGCCCGATGCTCTCCAGGCCGAGCCCGGCCAGGTGCGGCCGGCGTCCGGTGGCCACCAGCAGGTGCTGCCCGGTGATCTCCTGTCCGCCCTCCAGGGTGAGCCGGAAGGCGTCGTCCGCGTGGTGGACGCCGGTGGCGCGAGCTGCGGTGCGTACGGTGAGGGGGCGATCGAATCCAACCTGGCGATGGCCTCCAGGCCCGGGGCGCACTGAACTACCCTTCACCTGCCGAAGAGGTCCTCGATCGCCTGAAGTACGGCATCCGGACGGCGGAAGTGGAACGTGGCGTGCCCAGCGGCGTCCACGAGGCGGATGCCGGGGCGAGGCGTCATGCTGCCGGGTTTCGGCAATCGCAGCTGTGCGGTCCGTGCCGTGGTCCCGCCTGCCTGCCGGGGGAGGCACTGTGGCTCAATATGCCCCATGGCGAGCGTGCCGAAGACGGAAAGGAGGCCCGGTGGCCAGGAGCAGGGGAGCGGAGGTGCGGCGGCGCGGGCGCACAAGGTGGACCCGGGCCTGGGGACTGTGCGTGCTGCCGCCGGCCGTACTGGCAGCCGTGGCGGGCGTCGTCGCCCTGGCCACGGTGCCGGACCTGGTGCACGAGGTACAGGCCTTTCACTCCGCCCGGCCGTGCGCCGTCACCATGTCTCCCCCGGTCGACTGTCTGCGTTCCTACCCCGCGACGGTGCGGGGGACGGTCATCGAGAACGAGGGCCGGAGCCAGCTGTATCTGCTCGAGCTCGACGGCCCGCGCCCCGTGCCCGCAGAACTCGACATGAACGACGAGGATCCGCTGCTGAAGCAGCTGCGTAAGGGCGATGGCATCACGGTGACCGTGTGGCGCGACTACGCGACCGCGGTCACCAAGGACGGGGTCACCCAGGAGTCCAGCGACACCCCGGAGGGTCTGCCCGAGTTCCAGACCGCCTTCGCGCTCGACCTGCTGGCAGTGGGAGCCTACGGCAGCTACGCGGGCGCCACGGCGATACGCCACGCACGACAGCGATCACTGCCCGGCGCGGTGGCCCTGTGGGGCCGATGGACCGTGGGTGCCGTGCTGGCTTCCCTGCCGGCGGGCATCGTCGGCTACGAAACGGGAACCGGCCCAGTGGCCGTGGTGCTGCTGTGGCTGGTAGCGCTGCCCGTGGTCTGGCTGATGGTCGAGGGCCGGGAAAGGCGCAACCGCGGGCGGCACAGCCGCAGGCCCGCCCCCGGCAGGACCGCCGACACCGCTGCCTGGCTCCGCTACCTCCAGGGACGCTCCTGACCGCAGGGCACCGTCCACCGCTGTCCCTGTGCGGTCGGCTCGGGGCGCGGTGACTGCGTTGCCGCTGTTCCGTTTCCCCGAGCCGCCGGCCCGAACCGGACGTGCGACTTTCACCGCATCCGGCTCTCCACATGTCTTTCCCGGTGGTCAGCCTCTGCGGGCTGCGGGTTCGATGGTCCACGGAGTCGGGATACGTGCTCCGCGGTAGCGGTAGCGCACGATCGCGACGCTGGATGCGCCGGTGAACGTCACCTCTCCGTCGGCGAACCTCCAGCCGTGGTCGCAGAAGCGCCGCAGCTGGCTTCGGCGGATGCCGTGTTTTCGGAGGAGCCATCGGGCGATGCGGTTCCACGCGTGGTGGTCGATCGCGTTGAAGGTCCTCTTCGAGGCACCGTGCCTGAAGTAGGTCGCCCACCCGGCCAGGGCCCGGTTCATGCTCGTGAGGAGAGCTGCCAAGCTCTGGTTCTGGGTGTGTCTGTAGGTCCGCGCCGACACTCGGTCTCTGATGGCCTGCATGGCCTGCCGCGAGATGACCCAACTGGCCGCCGGTATCAGGGACTTCGCCCCGCTCCATACGCCACACGCCGACAACGCCGACTCGCTCACGCGCTGGATCGCCCAAGTCCGAGCAGCCGACCTGCCCCATCTACATGCCTTCACCCGGGGCCTGGACCGGGACGTCGACGCCGTGATCGCCGGACTCACGCTTCCATACAGCAACGGCCCCACCGAGGGCGTCAACACCAAGACCAAGCGGATCGCACGCCAGATGCACGGACGAGCAGGCTTCACCCTGCTTCCCCACCGCATCCTCCTCGGATAGCGGCACGCTCCGTCACCACCGAATGTGAGACAGGGTCGTTCGCTACACAGACCCCGACCCGCTGCTCCACATCAACAGCGTCGGCCAGGCCTTGCGTCGCCTGCGGTCCTCAACCGAGTGCACCGACCGGCCAAGGAAGCTATCCATGATTAGCTATATTTTGGAGACGTGAGCCGAAAGGTCGCGCAGCCCCATTGACATAGACGTCTACTCCCTCGTGTGATGGCTAATGCTCAGTAGCCAAGGTCAGGGGTCAGCGTGTCGATCGGGTTCGAGAGCGACGAGAGGGTCGCCGACATCGCATGGCGCACCACCGAGTTCGTCCGGGAGGTGGTGCTGCCGGAGGAGCAGGCCTGTGATGGGAACGTCCATGACGGGCCGGAGCCACTGCGGCGTCGGCTGCAGCAGGCGGCCCGGGCCGCGGGGGTGTTCGCTCCGCATGTGGGTGGGGAGTGGGGCGGGCTCGGGCTGGATCTCTGCGGCCAGGCAGTGGTGTTCGAGGCGGCCGGATACTCACTGCTGGGGCCGCTGGCGCTCAACTGCGCGGCGCCCGACGAGGGCACCATGCACCTCCTCGAAGTGGTCGCCGACGAAGAACAGAAGCAGCGGTATCTGCGCCCGTTGGCGGCCGGTGAGGTGCGCTCCTGCTTCGCGATGACCGAGCCGGCGCCGGGCGCGGGATCCGACCCCCGTGCGCTGGCCACCACGGCGACGCGGACCGCGGGCGGCTGGCGGATCGACGGCCGCAAGTGGTTCATCAGCGGCGCCGACGGCGCCGGCTTCGCCATCTGTATGGCCCGCACGAGCGGCGTCCCCGGCGACGCGGGCGGCGCGACGATGTTCCTCGTGGACGCCGACAACCCGGGCCTGAAAGTCGTCCGGAACATCGACACCCTGGATCAGGGCCTGTTCGGCGGGCACAGCGAGATCGTCTTCGACAACTGCGAGGTCGGCTACGGCGCCGTGCTGGGCGAGGTGGACGAGGGCTTCGTGCATGCCCAGGTACGTCTCGGGCCCGCCCGCATGACGCACTGCATGCGCTGGCTCGGGGTGGCACGCAGGGCACAGGACATCGCCCTGGAGCGGGCGGCGGATCGCTCGGCCTTCGGTAGGCCACTGGCCGAACTGGGCATGGTGCAACAGCTGCTGGCCGACTCCGAGATCGACATCGAGACCAGTCGCGCGGTGCTGCTGCGGGCGTGCTGGGAGCTGGACCAGGGTCGCTCGGCCGCCCAGCACACCTCCATCGCGAAGACGTACGTCTCCGAGGCGGTGAACCGGGTGGTCGACCGTGCCGTGCAGGTGTGTGGCGCGCTCGGCATCTCCGGAGACACCCCCCTGTCGCGGCTGTACCGGGAGGTGCGTCCGTTCCGGATCTACGACGGCCCGTCCGAGACCCACCGCTGGGCCATCGCCAAGCGCGCGGTGCGGGCGGCGCGTGAGCGGAGGGCCCCGCGATGACCACGTCAAAGGGCACACCGGAGACCACGGTGACGGCACCGCGGACGACGGCGACCGCACCGGCGACCACGGCAGCCATCCGGGACACGGCCCTGGTCGGCGTCGACGGCCCCGCCCTGCAGCGCTACTTCGAAGACCATGTACCGCAGTGCGCGGGCCCGTTGACGGTGGAACTGCTACACGGCGGGCGCTCCAATCTCACCTACGAGGTCACCGACGGGACACACCGGTGGGTGCTGCGTCGGCCACCGCTGGGCGTGCTCACGCCGACCGCGCACGACATGGACCGCGAGTACCGTGTCGTCGCCGCACTCGGCGGCACCGGAGTACCGGTCGCCCGAGCCGTGCTGTCGTGCACGGATCCGTCGGTGATCGGGGCCCCGTTCTGTGTCGTCGACTTCGTGGAGGGCACCGTGCTGCGCGACGGTGACGAGGTCGCCGGGCTGCCCCGGGCCGACGCCCGGCGCAGCGCTGACGCGCTGGTGGACGCGCTGGTGGCACTGCACTCGGTCGACGTCGCCGCTGTCGGACTCGGCGACTTCGGCCGGCCCGACGGCTATCTGGAGCGCCAGGTGCGGCGGTGGCGCAGCCAGTGGGACAAGGTCGCCACCCGTGCCCTGCCCAACCTCGATGCGTTGCACCGCCGACTCGCCCGCGCCCTGCCGGTGAGCGGCGCGCCGGCGATCGTGCACGGCGACTACCGCCTGGACAACACCATCCTGGCACCCGGCGACCTCGGGCGGATCGCCGCGATCGTGGACTGGGAGATGGCCACCCTCGGTGATCCCCTCGCCGACCTCGGAATGCTGCTCATGTACTGGGACCCGGTCTGCGAGCCGGTGCTCGGGGCGCGCCATGTTCCCACGGCCAACGCCGGCTTCCCTGCCGGCCGTGAGCTGGCCGAGCGGTACGCCGTGCGATCGGGCCGGGACATCGAATCCCTGGCCTTCTACCAGGCGCTGGGCTGCTTCAAGCTCGCGGTCATCGCCGAGGGCATCCACGCCCGCTATCTCGCGGGTCGGACCGTCGGCACCGGCTTCGAGCTGGTCGGCTCCGCGGTCCCGGCGCTGCTGCGCTCGGGGCTGGAGCTGCTGCCGTGACGACCGCCGACATCGACGCACTCGACGAAGACCGAGGAGCACCCGTGCGAGACCGGCTGTCCGGACAGATCGCCCTGGTGACCGGCGCGACCGGCGGCATAGGAGACGCCGTCGTACGCCGACTGGCCGCCGAGGGTGCCGCCGTGGCGGTGACCGACGTGGACGCCGGCCGCTGTGAGGCGCTCGCGAAGGAGCTGACGGACGGCGGGGCACGAGCGCTCGGGCTCGCCCTGGACGTCAGCGACGAGGAGGCGTGGCACCGCGCGGTCGAGCGGGTGGTCGCCGAGTTCGGCGGGCTGTCCGTGCTCGTCAACAACGCGGGCATCGCCGAGATGCGAACCGTGGAGACGGAGACCCGGGAGTCCTGGGACAAGGTCATCGCGGTCACCCAGACCGGTGTCTGGCTCGGCATGAAGTTCGGCGGGCCCGCGATCGAGCGCTTCGGTGGGGGCTCGATCGTCAACATCGCCTCGATCTTCGGTACGGTCGGCGGCTTCGGAAGCCAATTCTCGTACCACGCGGCCAAGGGCGCGGTGCGGCTGATGACGAAGAACGCCGCGCTGCACTGGGCCACGCGCGGCGTGCGCGTGAACTCGATCCACCCGGGCTTCATCGAAACGCCCCGCTCCCGCGAACTGTGGCGGGGCATGCCCCGGCACACCGCGATGGTCGAGGGCACCCCGTTGGGGCGGCTGGGCCGACCCGACGAGGTCGCGGGAGCGGTGGCGTTCCTGGCCTCTCGGGACGCGAGCTTCGTCACCGGTTCCGAGCTGTACGTGGACGGGGGTTGGACGGCGCGCTGACCCGAGAGCCGAGAGGGAGGGCACGCGGCCGGTGGTGTCACCCCACACGCGTGTACTGGTGCACGCCGCCCACGGATGTCGCTGTCGCCCGCGACTGGAGCACGAGCACATCAAGGTGAGCCGCCGTCTCGTTGACAGCGAGCATCTGGTTGAAGGGATTCAGCTCGCCGAACGGCACGACTCGACGCGTCCATCCGAGCTTGCGCGCCACCGCGTGCGCGTCGAGCGTGGCCTCGCCCAGCGCCGCCAGGCTCTCGGCCAGCCGGTCGTCGTGGTGGGCGAGCAGTTCGGCGACCCGGGTGTGCGCGCTGTCGGAGACCGGACCGTGCGCGGGGAGCAGGCGGGCGTCGGCGTAACGGTTCATCAGCCGCAGCGAGTCCAGATAGTCGGCGAGCGGCCGGCCATCGGGCTCGGCGAGCTCGAAGCCGATGGACGGGGTGATGTGCGGCAGGACATGGTCCCCGGAGAACAGCAGGCCCCGCTGTTCGTCCAGGAAGACCACATGTCCCTTGGTGTGCCCCGGAGTCGGTACGACGCGCAGCTCCCGGTCCCCGAAGCGCAGGGTCTCGGCGGTGAGCCAGCGGTCAGGGGCCTGCCACCCGCTCGGGTCGAATCCGCCGTGGTCCATCGCCCGGATACGGTCGGCCAGTTCGCCGGCGCCGGCCCTGCGCAGGGTCTCCAGTGAGCTCACGGGTTCGTCGCTGCGCAGCCGGTCGAGCATCTCCAGACCCGGGCGCTCCCCGGCGCCGAGGTAGACGCACGAGCCCAGCAGCCGGCGCAGTTCCACCGCGTTCGTGTAGTGGTCGCGGTGGATGTGCGTGACCAGGATGTGGCTGATGTCGCCGAGGTCGCGGTCGATGGCGGCCAGGGCCTCCTCCAGTGCCTTGCGTGCCTCGGGTATCGCCCAGCCGCCGTCGATCATGACGATGCCGCCGTCGTCGGCGAGGTCCTCCAGCAGGTAGACGTTGACCGCGTGCAGGCCGTCGTTGGGAAGTGGCAGAGGAACGCGGTGCACCCCGGGCTGTACGGTCTGGACTCCGGCTGCGGCCCATGGGCCCTGGTCGAACCGCGTTGTCATGATCCTCCTTGGTGGTGTTCCGCCGCGGGATCATGCCGGTTGGCACGCGCGACGGCACGGTTGCGCGTATGTGCGTCTCGTCAGGCCTGGTCGTCGTCGGGCGTACGGGCAGTCAGCCTGACGGCCAGGTCCCGTGCCCCGCTCCGGTCGAGTTTTCCGACCTTGGTCTGAGGCAGTTCCTTGATGCCGTAAACGAATTCGGGCCATTTGGCCTTGGACAGTCCGGCCCTCTCCAGGTGTCCGGTCACCTCGGCCAGGTCGATGCCGCCTCCATCCTCGGTGACGACGAGCAGCGCCACGCGTTCACCGAGCACGTCGTCGGGAACCGCCGAGACACAGGCCCTGGACACGCGCGGGTAACTGGCGACCGCACGCTCTATCTCGGTGATGTCGATGTTGCGGCCGCCACGGATGATGACGTCCTTCTCACGGCCCATGATGCTGATGGTGCCGTCCTCGTGGGTCATCAGCAGGTCACCGGTGGGCAGGTAGCCGTCCTCTGTCAGCGCCGGCGGATCGACCTCGCCGTCGCGGGCGTAGCCGAGGAAGAGGGAAGGGCCACGTACCTGCGCCCGGCCGGTCACGCCCGGCCCGGCTGTCTGCCCGTCGGGGGTGAGAGCGCGTACGTCCGTACCCGGGAAGGGAAGGCCGTCTGTGCCGAGCCGGATCTCCTCGGGGTCGTCGGGGCTCGGCGAGGTGTGGCCGAGGCACTCGGACATGCCGAAGACGCGGAGGATCTTCGTTCCCAGGGACTGCTCCGCCCGGGCCAGCGCTCCGCGGTCCATGGGCCCGCCCCCGACGGTGATCGACCGGACGCCGCGAAGGATGGCGGAGCCGGCCGCCTCCGCGCCCATCTGCAGCGCCATGGTCGGTACGCACATGGTCCAGCGGACGTCGGCGCCGGCCATCCGCTTCAGTGCGACGGCCCTGTCCCACTTCCCCGTCATGACGAGCGGCCCGCGCAGCATGAGGGAGAGGTAGACACCGAAGCAGTACGCCGCCGTCGAGGACAGCGGCACGATCGCGGCGACGGCGTCGCCGGGTGTCAGGCCGTTGACGTCGATGGTGCTCGTGGCGGCATAGCGCAGGGCCGACTCGGACTGTACGACGCCTTTGGGCCGCCCGGTCGACCCGGAGGTGAGGCCGATCAGAGCACCGCCCGACCAGCGCGACACCTCACGCTTCTGTGGCGTGGACAGGCAGGTCCAGCCGTCGAGCACCGGCTGCGGCGGGCCCGGCAGTCGTGCGGGCACCGCCCATTCGTCCGTCGCGGAGGGCTCGGCGACCACGGCGTCCGGGCGGATGTCCTCCCAGGCCGCGGTGAACTCGGCGTGTGTGGTGTGCCGATTGACGACCGCGAGGACACCCCCGTCCCGGCCGATCATGCCCACGGCGAGGGTGGCTGCGACCGTGCGCCATGAGTTGTCGGCCTGGAGCATGACCGTGCCGCCCGCCGTGTCCGCGGCGCCCGCGGTGGACAGCGCTCCGGCCAGCAGCGTGGCCTCATCGAGTAGTTGACGGGCCGTATGGCTGCCCGTGTCATCGATGACGGCGACGAAGTCGGCCTCGTCCGCCTTCTGTTGGAACTCCCGCACTACCTGTCGCATCTTGTCCCTCGCTGCGCTGTGCCGAACTCCGTCTACTGAACGCTGGGGGTATGTGCCGTGCCGGGGAGCCGGGATCGTCCGGCGGGAGCGACCTCAGGCGGCGAACATCTCCGCCTCGTGCCCCATGACCGCGATGCGGCGGCCCTTCATGTCGCCGACCTGTGCGACGGCCTCGGCCCACTCGGGGCTCCCCAGGGCCTTCTTCAGGTCCTCAGGGGAGTCGAAGCCGAGCACGGAGATCCCGTCCCAGCCTTCGGAGCGCGGCTCCAGAGCGGCGTCGATCTCGGTGTGCCGCCAGGCACGCAGTCCGGGCAGGCGGTAGGTCAGCTCCGCGTGGTCGCCGCGCCACCACTCAATGAACCGCTCGTGTGTCCACTCCGGAGGCCGAGCTGCCAGCAGGACGAGGTTGTACATGAGGTTCCTCCATACGCGAAGGCGGGCATCGGTGGGGTGAAGGTGTGTGATCAGTCGAAGCGGATCTCGGACGAGCGGCCGATGAGCAGGCGCTGCAGCCGGCCCTCGTCGTTCACCCGCCCGGCGGCGACGAAGCTCGCCTCGGGGACACCCGCGCGTCGTACTTCCCCCAGGAAGAGCTCGTCCTGGCCGAGCGTGGTCGCCGACAGGCGGTGGTGGGTGCGGGTGCCCTTCTCGCGCTGTTCGAGGTAGCCCACGAGGGCGGCGCGGTCGCCGGCGAAGTCGGTGGCGTTGCCGTCGCCGGTGGAGAACAGGATGGACAGGGAGAAGTCGTCGCTGATCAGGTCGAGGATCCGGGACGGCTCGTCCCCGTCGAGGATCTCGAACCATGCGGTGAGGAAGGGGGCCGTGGTCGAGGTGTCGGTCATGCCCGGCTCCCGTTCTGCCCGGACCAGTCGACCAGCTCGAACGACGTGGTGAAGAAGGACTGGTAGCGCGCCAGGAGCCCGCCGGACGAGATCACCGCGGCGGAGAGGAAGGAGCCGGTGTACCGCCCGCCCTCCGTCACCACTCCGTAGACGGTTTCCAGGTCGCCGTCGCGGCTGTGGCGCAGGATCTCATGGGACCGGTCCAGGGGATTGCGGCCCGCGATGTACTCGGCGAAGTCCTCCTTGGACTTGCCGATGACCTCCTTGCCCGGGAGGGCGATGAGGAAGCGGAAATCGGGTTCGAGCAGCTCCAGCGTCCGCTCCGGATGCCGACTGTCCATTGTGGCCATGTACGCGCGCAACGCCATGAGTGAGCCCTTCGGTCGCCGACCACTGCCGATTGATCAACCTGAGCTAAGTTCAATTCAGGTAGATGTTAATCCGGTGGAAACTCCCCTGGCAATAGTGCTTCACGCAGCTGCCCCGGCGGCGGCACCGGATCGCCGGCACGACAAAGCCCCCCGACGGAATCCGCAGGGGGGCGGGAAGAGGACCGGGAGACTCAGGACGTCACGTGGCGACCATCCGCACGCAGGCGCCCTCGATCAGTTCGCTGACCTCCGACAGTGGTGTCGGCCCGGACGGCCGGTACCACCGCCAGATGCTGACGATCAGGCCGAGCACACTCGCGCCCAGCAACTGCGCGTCGCGCAGGGGAAACGCACCCTGGGACATGCCCCGGACCAGCAGGTTCGTCCAGTCCCGCTCGACGAGCTGGACCAGCTGACGCGCCGCGACGCGCTCGGCCTCCTCCCGCTTGGACTTGCGCGGGCCGGAGAGCAGGTCCATGTGGTTCTGCAGGATGCGCATCTGCAGAACCTCTTGGTCGGAGACGTCGTACGCCGCGTGGACGGCCGCCCGCAGCGCCTCCACCGGCTCCGCGGCGTCCGCCGTCGCCTCCGTGAACTTGTCATGGGAGCGCTGGAGTTCCAGCCGCATGATGGTGAGCAGGCAGTGGGTCTTGGACTCGAAGTAGTGGTACAGCGCGGTCTGCCCGATGCCGACCCGCTCCGCCACGGTGGACCACTTGGTGGCCTCGAAGCCTGTCTCGCCGAAGCAGTCCACGGCGGCCGCCAGAATGGCGGCCCGCTTGGACCTCGGCCCCGCTTCCGGTTCAACGATCCTTGTCGCCATGACTGGCCTCCCGGCTGCCGCCCATCTCGTGCGTACCCGAGAGTAGCCCCAAGTTGAACTCAGTTGCCAATCGACTTCAGGTCAAAGCCGTTCGAGCACGGTCGCATTGGCCATGCCGCCGCCCTCGCACATCGTCTGCAGACCATAACGTCCGCCGGTCCTGCGAAGCTGGTGGACAAGCGTGGTCATGAGCCGGGCACCGGTGGCGCCGAGCGGATGCCCGAGCGCGATGGCACCGCCGAAGGCGTTGACCCGTTCCGGGGCGGCGCCGATCTCCTTCTGCCAGGCGAGGACGACGGAGGCGAAGGCCTCGTTGATCTCGACCAGGTCGATCTCGCCGATCGACAGCCCGGCCTTCTTCAGAACCTTCTCAGTGGCCGGGATCGGGCCGGTCAGCATGTGGATCGGGTCGGAGCCGACCACCGCCATGGTGTGGACCCGCGCGAGCGGGGTCAGACCGTGGCGGTGTACCGCCTCCGCGGAGGCGATCAGCAGGGCGGCGGCGCCGTCGGAGATCTGGCTGGCGACGGCGGCGGTCAGCCTGCCGTCCTCGGTCAGGGTCTTCAGGCCCGCCATCTTCTCGAGGGTGGTGTCGGCGCGCGGACCCTCGTCGGCGGCCAGCCCGAAGGCCGGAGTGATCTCGTCGTCGAAGGCGCCGTCGGCCTGGGCGGCGAGGGCCCGCCGGTGGCTGGTGAGCGCGAAGCTCTCCATGCCCGCGCGGGAGACGCCCCACTTCTCGGCGATCAGCTCGGCCCCGCGGAACTGCGAGACCTCCTGGTCCCCGAAACGTGCGCGCCAGCCGTCCCCCGCGAACGGGCTGCCCATGCCGTCCTGCTCGCCGACGAACATCGGACTCGCGATGGGTACCAGGCTCATCACCTCCACCCCACCGGCGACCACCAGATCGGCGGCGCCGCAGCCGACCGTCTGCGCGGCGAAGTGCACGGCCTGCTGGGAGGAACCGCACTGGCGGTCGATGGTGGTGCCGGGCACGTGCTGCGGCAGCCCCGCCGACAGCCAGGCGGTGCGTGCGATGTTCCCGGCCTGTGCGCCGAGCTGGCTGACGCAGCCGAAGTACACGTCGTCGACGGCGCCCGGGTCGGCGCCGGTGCGCTCCAGCAGTGCGCGCAGCACATGGGCTCCGAGGTCGGCCGGGTGAACGCCGCTGAGTGTGCCCTTGCGGCGTCCGACGGGTGTGCGGACGGCTCCGACGATGAATGCTTCCGACGTGGTGGGCACGGGGGGGGCTCCTTGGGTTTCGTGA
The DNA here is from genome assembly GCF_032598905.1 of Streptomyces sp. 11x1. NCBI lineage: Bacteria > Bacillati > Actinomycetota > Actinomycetes > Kitasatosporales > Streptomycetaceae > Streptomyces > Streptomyces sp. 11x1. The sequence continues at coordinate 366,434 of NZ_CP122458.1, forward strand.
GGAAGGGACCAGGTCCCGGGCGGGTCAGGTCCCGGGCGGGGCGCTGCTGAAGTCGGGCGCACGCTTGCCGAGGAAGGCTGCGACGCCTTCACGGCCCGCGTCGGAGACGGCCGCGGCGGCGAGCGCACGCGCCTCACGGTCCAGGTGCGGCCCGAGGTCCGAGGTCAGCCCGGCGGCGACGAGCCGACGGGTGGTCCCGTAGGCGGCGGTGGGTCCACCGCGCAGCGCCTCGGCCGTGCGCGCCGCCTCGGCGGCCAGCCGGTCGGCGGCGACGACCCGGCTCACCAGTCCGATCTCCTCGGCTTCCGCCGCTGCTACGCGACGGTTGGTCAGCAGCAGATCCAGGGCCCGCTTGGGGCCGAGGAGACGGGGCAGGAACCAGCTGACCCCGGCGTCCGGTGAATAGCCGATGCCGGTGTACGCGGCGGTGAACGAGGCATCGTCGGCGGCGACGGTCACATCGGCGGACGCGGCCAGGCCGATGCCCGCGCCGGCTACGGCACCCTGCACGGCGGCCACCACGGGTGCGTCGCTCGCGGCGAACGTCCGCAGGGCGTCGTGCAGCGCGTCGGTCACCGCGGTCAGGTGCTTCTCCAGCGCCTCACCGGAGAGACACGAGAACTCCCGGAGGTCGCCGCCGACGCAGAAGGACTTCCCCTCGCCGGTCAGCAGCACGACCCGTACTGCCTCACGTGCGCAAGTCCGCGCCGCGTCCAGCAGCCCGCGCGCCATGTCCAGGTCGATGGCGTTGCCCGCCTCGCCCCGGCGCAGGGTGACGCGGGCCAGGCCACCATCGTGGATGTCCATTCCGACGCTCATCGCGCCGTCCATCCGCCGTCGACGGTCAGCACCTGTCCGGTGCAGTACGAGGAGGCGTCCGAGGCGAGGAACAGCAGGGCGCCGTCGAGTTCGTGGCCGTCGCCGCCGCGCCCCAGCAGGGTGTTGCGCTCGACCCAGCGGCTGGAGCGCTCGTCGCCGAAGAGGTCCTCGGTCATCTCGGTGCGGAACCAGCCCGGGGCGAGTGCGTTGACGCGGATGCCGCTGCCGCCCCACTGTCCGGCCAACTCCCGGGTCAGGCCGATCAGTCCGGCCTTGGACGCCGAGTAGCTCGCCCCGCCCAGCGGCGCGGCGGTCACCAGGCCGAGAATGGAGGAGACGTTGATGATGCTTCTGCCGCCCGCGTCACCTGGAGCCTCGGCCGTGAGCCGGGCGAGGTGGAAGGGCGCGGTGAGGTTGACCGCCAGGACGTCGGCGAAGGCATCCGGCGATTCGTCCTCGGCGCGGGTCTCGCCGGAGGTGGCCGCGTTGTTCACCAGGATGTCGATGCGGCCGGTGGCGGTCAGCGCGGTCTCGGCCAGCCGCGTACGGTCGGCGGCGATCGCGACGTCGCAGGCCACCGGGTTGATACGTGGGTGGGAGTCGGCGAGTTCCTTCAGCCGGTCGAGGCGGCGGGCCGCGGCGAACACGGTGGCGCCGGCCTGCGCGAGGACGGCGGCGAAGCGTGCGCCGAGCCCGGCGGAGGCGCCGGTGACGAGGGCCGTCCTGCCGTCGAGCGAGAACAGCTCGGCGGCGGATCGCGGCGCCCTCACTCGTCCACCCCGATCGGCAGGGCGGTCGCGCCGCCGTCGAGGACCAGGGTCTGGCCGGTCATCCAGGAGGAGGCGTCGGAGGCCAGGAACAGCGCCGCGTTGGCCACGTCCTCCACCGTGCCGAGGCGGCGCAGCGGCAGCTTGGCGGTGAGGATGGGCTCGCGCACCTCCCATACCGCCCGCGCCAGTTCGGTCTTGATCAGACCGGGGGCGATGGCGTTCACCCTTGCCCGGGGCCCGAGTTCGTAGGCAAGCTGCCGGGTCATGTGCAGCATGGCGGCCTTGGTGGCGTTGTAGTAGCCGATGTGCGGGTCGACGATCAGCCCTCCGACGGAGGCGATGTTGACCACCGCTCCCCCGTGCTCGGCCATCCAGGCCCGCCAGGCGTACCGGGTCCAGGCGATCATGCCGTACTGGTTGACGCGTACGGTCTTCTCTGCGCGCGGCAGGTCCAGGTCGAGGAGGTCGCCGTGGTACGGGTTGGTCGCCGCGTTGTTGACGAGGATGTCGACCCGGCCGAAGCGGGCCATGGTTTCGTCGACGCAGGCCTCGGCCTGCTCGGGTTCGCCGGCGTTGGCCACCACCGTGTGCAGGTCGCCGTCGCCCTTGACGCGCAGCAACTCCTCGCGCGCCTCGGCGAGTCCGGCCGCCTTGCGGGCCGCGATCACCACGTGTGCGCCCGCCGCTCGGTAGGCGGTGGCGATGCCGAGGCCGATGCCGCGGGATCCGCCGGTGATGACGGCGACCCGGCCGTCGAGAGTGTTGGCGCTCACGCGGCCCCTGCCTTCGTGTCGGTCTTCCGGTGCTCGGCTTTCTCGTGGTTCTCGTGTGCGGTCGTCTCGTGCTCGGCCTTCTTCCGGTACTTGGCAAGTTCCTGGCGGGCCACCGTCCGCAGATGCACTTCGTCGGGGCCGTCGGCGATGCGCAGCGCCCGCGTGATGGCGTACAGCCGGGCCAGTACGGTGTCGTCGCTCACCCCCGCCGCGCCGTGCGCCTGCACCGCGCGGTCGACCACCTTGTGGGCGACCTCCAGCGCCGCGACCTTGATCGCGGCGACCTCCATACGGGCGGCGGCGTTGCCGACGGTGTCCATCAGCCAGGCGGACTTGAGGACGAGGAGGCGCAGTTGCTCGATCTCGATGCGGCTGCGGGCGATCCACTCGCGCACCACGCCCTGATCGGCGAGCGGCCCGCCGAAGGCGACGCGGTCGGTGACGCGCTCGCACATCAGCTGCAGCGCGCGCTCGGCGAAGCCCACGGCGCGCATCGCGTAGTGCATCCGCCCCGGACCGAGCCGTCCCTGGGCGAGCGCGAAGCCCTCTCCCTCGCCCCTGAGGATGTTCTCCACCGGCACGCGGGCGTCCTCGAAGAGCACGTCACCGTGTCCGAGCCGGTCGGTGTAGCCGAACATCGGCAGGTCGCGCAGGACCGTGACGCCCGGGGTGTCGCGGGGGATGAGCAGCATGCTCTGCTGCCGGTAGGTGGGCGCGTCCGGATCGGTCTTGCCCATCAGGATGATCAGCTTGCAGTCGGGATCGAGGATCCCGGAGGTGTACCACTTGCGGCCGTTGACGACGTAGGTGTCGCCGTCGCGGCTGATGAGGGTACGGATGTTGCGCGCGTCGGAGCTGGCGACCTCCGGCTCGGTCATGGCGAAGCAGGAGCGGATCTCCGCGTCCAGCAGGGGCCGCAGCCAGCGTTCTTGCTGCTCGGGCGTGCCGTACAGCGCGAGCAGTTCCATGTTGCCGGTGTCGGGCGCCGAGCAGTTGAACACCTCGGGGCCGATGATCGAGCGGCCCGCCAGTTCCATGAGGGGTGCGTATTCGAGGTTGGTGAGTCCCGCGCCCCAGTCGCCGTGCGCCATGAAGAGGTTCCACAGGCCCTCGGCGCGTGCCTTCTCCTTGAGCTCGGTCATCACGGGCGGCAGCGCGTGCGGGTCGTCCGCCTCGGCCAGTTGCCGGTCGTAGACCGCTTCCGCGGGGAGGACGTGCTGCTCCATGAACGACCGCATGCGGTCCTGCAGTTCACTCGAGCGGGGCGAGTATCCGAAATCCACGATTGCTCCTGTCCGGGGTGCCGTGGTGCCGGGGTTCGTGTGGTGGGTCCGGATCAGCCGAGGATGTCGCGTGCCGTGCGGATCATCGCGGCGATGGTGGGCGGCAGTCGCTCCTGGTCCGGGTCGCGGTGCGTGCCCTCGCGGTGCCTGCGCAGGTTGTGGCCCATGATCGCGGCCATCTTCATGCGGCCGAGCGCCCGGAACCAGTCCATCGCGGGCAGCCCGGGCCGGCCGTCGAGGTAGGCGTACAGCAGTTCGGCCTCGCTGGGCAGGCCGGGCACGGCGCGCCCCAGCTGGGGGAAGTTGCGGTGGTCGGCGAAGAGCAGGAACCAGCCGAGGTCGATGCGCGGGTCGCCCACGCTCCAGATCTCCCAGTCGACGACGGCCACCGCACGCTCGTCGGCACACAGCACGTTGCCGAGCCGGAAGTCCCCGTGCAGCAGGGCCGGAGGGAGGCCGCCGGGCACATCACGGGCGAGGCGTGCGAGCAACTCCTCGCCGCCATGGCGCAGTTCGGCAGGGACAGCGCGCAGGGTGCGGCTCCACCGCTCCAACTCTCCTGCCGGGTCGAGTGGTTCGGGAGGATCAAGGCCGGGTGTACAGGTGTCGGTGGCGTGCAGCCGCCGCAGCACGGTGGCGATCTCCAGCATCCGGGCGCGGGCCGTCGCGGCGGGCACCTCGGGCTCGTCGAGTACCGGCTCGACGGCCTCCCCGGTCGCGAACTCCATGGCGAACCAGGCCGGTCGTGTCTCGTCCACGGCGGCGACGCCCGGCACCGGCACCGCGGACCCGGCCAGCGCGCCCAGCACCCGCGCCTGGCGCAGCACGTCGTTGCGCCCGACGGGCCGCTGCCCCGGAGGCACCGCCTTGACGACGTACCTGGTGTCGCCCGCGGTGACGGAGTACGTCAGCCCCGAGTGACCGCCCGGAAGCACCGCCAACTCCCCGATCTCAGCGCCCGGATGGCGGCGGGCGAGCTGATCACGCACCCGGTCGGCCAGCTCTGACAGCTGTGTGGCCGTGCTCATCGGACGGGCTCCTTCGGCAGGCCGAGCACGCGTTCGGCGAGGATGTTGTGCTGGATCTCGTCGGTGCCGCCCGCGATGCTGTATCCAGGGGCGCCGAGCAGGTGCTCCGTCCAGGCATAGGTGCCCCACTCCCCCGTGTCCGCGACCAGGCTCGGGCCGAGCAGCTCGGAGACCAGATCGCTGGTGCGCCGCATGGTCTCGGTGGCGTAGAGCTTGCCGACCGAGGCCTCCGCGCCGGGCTCGCGTCCGGCGACGAGGGCGGCGGTCACCCGCAGTCCGATGAGCCGCTGGACGAGGGTGCGGATGTGGAGGTCGGCTGCCCGCTGCTGCTCGCTGCCGGTGAGCGGGCGGGGCAGGTTCACGGCGAGTTCCAGCGCCCGGTCGGCGTTGTCCAGGCCGAGGTTGCCGGAGTCGAGCCGTTCGGCGGCCAGCACGCTGAGCGTGACCCGCCAGCCCTCGCCGACCGGCCCGAGCCGGTCGGTGTCGGGCACCACCACGCCGTCGAGGTAGACCTCGTTGAAGCTGGTGCCGCCCGTCATCTGCTGGATGGGCCGTACGATCACGCCCGGCGCGTCCATGCGCACCAGGAAGACGGTGATGCCGGCGTGCTTGCGTACGTCCGGATCGGTACGGCACACCGCGACGCCCCAGGTCGCCACACGGGCCCCGGACGTCCACACCTTGTGTCCTTGGAGCACCCAGTGTTCGCTGTCACGCACCGCCCTTGTGCGCACCGCGGCGAGGTCGGAGCCGGCCTCGGTCTCCGAGAACAGCTGGCAGGCGAGTTCGTCGGTGCGCAGCATGGGCCGCAGCCATCGCTCCTTCTGCTCCTCGGTGCCCCAGATGCCGATCGCGGGGGCGACGAGCTGCTGCGTCACCGGGAAGACCTCGGTGCGGTGGGGCACGTCGAAGGCCGCCTCTTCGGCGCGGTAGAGCTGCTCGTAGTAGGCGGGCAGGCCACGTCCCCCGTACACCTCCTGCCAGTTGAGCGCGCCCCACCCGTGGTCGTAGCGGGTGCGTTCCCACTCGTGGATGCGGGCGGTGTACTCGCGTTCCTGCTCCTCGGTCCAGTTCTCGAACACGGCGACGGAGTCGGAGCCGCTGCCCCACGCTCCGCCGACGGCGCGCGGCCGGGCGACCGTGGTGAGCCACTGCCGGGCGTGCGCGCGGAACTCCTCGGGTTCCGGGACGGCGCTCATCTCTTCCTCCACCTCCATTCAGCGGGACAGCACTGTGCACGCGCTCACGCCCGGGGCGCCGTACACATGGGTGAAGCCGATCCTGGGTTCGCCGGGGACCTGGCGTTCGCCTGCCCGTCCGCGCAGTTGCTGGACGATCTCGTAGACCTGGCGCAGCCCGGAGGCACCGATGGGTTCGCCGTTGGCGATGCAGCCACCGTCGGTGTTGACCGGCAGGGTCCCACCGATCTCGGTGGCGCCGGAAGCGACCAGGCGCTCCTGCTCGCCGTCCTCGCAGAACCCGCACTCGGCCATGTGCATGACCTCGGCGCCGCTCTCGGTGTCCTGCAGCTGGCAGACGTCGACGTCGCCGGGGCCGATCCCTGCTTCCTCGAAGGCGGCGGCCGAGGTATCACGGCTGACGCTGGTGAGCCGGCCTCCGGGGATCCAGGGGCTGAACACCTCGAACGAGCCGAAGCGCCGAGTGCGTACCGCCGCCGAGCGCAGGGCGACCGGCGCGCCGTCCAAGGTGCGTGCCGCCTCGGGAGAGCACAGCACCAGGGCTGCCGCACCCGCTCCCGGGGAGCAGAACATGTAACGGGTCAGCGGGTCGCTGACCATGCCGGAGTCGAGGATCTCCTCGGCGGACACGGGTTTGCGCCGCCACGCCTCGGGGGTCAGACCACCGTTGCGGTACGCCTTCTCGGCGACCAGGGCGAGGGTCCGCGGCGTGATGCCGTGGTCGTGCATGTAGCGCTGGATCTTCATGCCGAAGAACTGGGTGGTGACCATCAGCCCGTCGCTGCCGTATTCCGCCCCCAGCCCCCAGTCCTCGGGTCTCGGGTCGAAGGCGCCGCGCGGGTGTTTGTCGAAGCCGACGGCGAGGACGACGTCCGCCATGCCGGAGCGGATCGCGTTCACGGCCGAGATCAGCGCGCTGCCGCCGGTGGCGCAGCCGTTCTTGACGTTGACGAACGGCAGTCCGGTGAAGCCGAGTTGGGCCACCAGGGTGTCGGCGAGACCGGCGTTGTCGCTGCCGCCGAACGCGGCCCGCACCCGCGACCACTCGATCCCGGCGTCCGACAGCGCGGCGTTCACCGCGGCGACGGCCAGTTGCCGGCCGCTGGCCTCCGACCGGCCGAACGGGGTGCGCCCGGCGCCGCAGATCAGGACGTCGGCAGTCATGAACCCTCCTCGCCCGGGGTCGTGGGCCTGGCCCGCGGGACGCCGTCGCCGGCCCTCACGGTGAGGGGCATCCCGATGCGGATGTCATCGAGGTCGTGGACATCGAGTACGGCCGCCACCCGCACGCCGTCCGCCAGCTCGACGTAGCCGAGGGCGAACGGCTCGAAGCCGCCGGGCGGAGCCTGGTAGGGCGGGGACTTGGGGGCGTACCGCTGCACCGTCCAGGTCCACAGCCTGCCCGTACCCCGGAGGACCGCCGGATCGGCCGGCCCCCCGCAGCGGGGGCACGCGTCCTCCGCGGGGTAGGCCGTCACCGCGCAGCCGGAGCAGCGTGAGCCCTGGAGCCCGGCGGCGACGGTCGGACTCCGCGGGTCCGTGGCCATCCGGATCAGCGCCCCGTCCACTTGGGTTCGCGCTTCTCCAGGAACGCCGACACGCCTTCGTTCGCGTCCTCGGAGTTGAGGGCCACGCCCACGGCGAGGTGCTCCATCACCATCAGCGACTGGATGTCGGCGTCCAGGCTGCGGTCGATCGTCATCTTCGTCAGCCACATCATGAAGGGGCTCTTGTCGATGAGGTCCCCGATGAAGGCATCGACCGTCTCGTCCAGCTTGTCGGCCGGCGCGGATTTGTTGATCAGTCCGAAGTCGACGGCCTCGACACCGGAGAGGAGCTTGCCGGTGAGCATCAGCTCCTTGGTCTTGCGTATGCCGATCATGCGCGGCACCCGGTAGATCGGGCCGGCCCCGCCGAACAGGGCGCGGCGGATGTGGAAGTCGCCGATCTTGGCGTCGTCCGCGGAGATGGCGAAGTCACAGGAGATCATGATTTCGAAACCGCCGGCGGTGACGTAGCCCTCCAGGACCGCGACCGAGGGGGTCTTCATGGAGTAGAGGCGGTCGCAGACCTTCGCGGACTTCACCGCGACGTCGATCGCGTTGGACTTACCGACGTACTCCGCCTTCAGGCTGTCGAGGTCGAAGCCCGAACAGAAGGTGCCGCCGCGGCCGCGAACCACCAGTACGCGCAGCTCGGGGTCCTCGTCGACCTCGGTGATGATCTCGTCGAGCCGGTCCAGGATCGGCACGGTGACGCAGTTCTTCTTCCACGGGCGGTTGAGCCACACACGGGCGACGTTGCCGTCACGCTCGAACTGGATCTCGTCTTCCACTGCCATCCCAGCCTCCAAATTGAACTGAATTCACTACGAGTCTGCGAGGGTGAAGGTGCGCTGTCAACCCTTCGATCGAGACAGGTTCAGATGTGAAAGCCACCATGGGACAGCGGCGGAACACTTCCACCAAGTGATCGAACCGAACTTAATTCAGACCAAAAGGGCAAGGAACGCACCTACTTCGGTTCACTTCGCCTGGGCGCTTCGTCCCTCCGGTGGTCCAGGCGCCCGAGCGGCTCGCGGATAGGACATCGACTGCGGCATGGAGCTCCGCCGCGCCCACCCGTCGAACCCCCTGCCGCAGCGTCGACTCGGGGGCCACGGCGGTGCCTCCGGTGATCACCATGATGGCGTGCGCCGCCCCGGGCCGGTCGCCGCCAGGAGGCCGCGTCGGTCTCGGTGGGGGCACCGTCGCTGACGGCGGTGGTGGTGGTGTGGGTGGTGGCCGAGGCGGTCGCGGAGGGTGAGACCGTCGAGTGCGAAGGGTGCGGTGAGGCGAGTGAGGGCCCGGGTCTGGCGCCATACGGCTTTCTTCGCCGTCCTCCTCGCCCGTTCAGGCGGCGGAGCGGGCGCCCAGACCGATGAGCCCGGCGAGTCGGGCCCGATGCCCGTCCGTCGTGCCGAACAGCACCTCGCTGCTACGTGCGCGGCGCACATACAGATGGGCCGGGTGCTCCCAGGTGAAGCCGATGCCACCGTGCAGTTGGACGTATTCGGCCGTGGCCAGGCGGAAAGTCTCGGAGCAGACCACGGCGGCGGCGCAGCAGGCCACCGGCAGTTGCTGCGGGGCAACGGCGGCGCAGGCAGTCGCGTGTGCCGACGCCGAGCGTGCCGCCTCCAGCGCGACCAGCACATCGGCCAGCCGGTGCTTGACAGCCTGGAAGGAACCGATGGGGCGCCCGAACTGGTGGCGCTGCGCGACGAATTCGACCGTGGCGTCCAGCGCGTGTCCGCTGCCGCCGACCTGTTCGGCCGCCAGCGCGGCCCGCCCGGTGTCGAGAGTCGCCGAGACCGCGCCTTCGGCGCCCTCCACCGTCCCCACGGCGATGGCCGGGGCGCCTCGGAATTCCACCAGCGCCTGGCGGCGCGTCTCGTCCAGGACACGGCGCGGAGTCCGCCGACAGGTGTCCGGGGCGGGCTCACAGGCGAACAACCGCGGTCCGACCGGAGTTTGTGCCCGTACCAGGATCAGGTCCGCGCCCGCCCCGTCGAGCACGAAGTCCGCCCGGCCCCGCAGCAGCCAGCCCGATCCACCCTTCTCGGCGATGACGCCTAGCTCGTCGGTCTCGGGATTCACGGGCTTGTCGGCGTCGAACGCGGCCACGGTCGCGGTGAGCGTGCCGTCGGCGATCCGCGGCAGGTAGCGCTCGCAGGCCATGGGGTCGCCGCTGTACAGCAGGGCGTGAGCAGCGAGGACCACCGTGGGCAGGAGCGGCGCGCAGTACAGGGCGCGCCCGGATTCCTCCAGGGCGACGGCGAGTTCGGCGAACGTGAAGCCCGACCCGCCGTACGCCTCCGGAACGGCCAGCCCGTGGACCCCGATCTCGCCCGCGAGGCGCCTCCAGAGCACTTCGTCGTATCCGCGCGGGGTGGCCAGCTGCTTGCGGACATCCTCGGCACCACTCGCCTCGGTGTGGAAGTCCCGCAGCACGGCGCGCAGTTGCCGCTGTTCGTCGGTTTCGGACAGCGACTGGGGGTCGATCTCGGGATGACGACGACGCATGGGCACTCCTCACAAAACTGAACTCAATTCACTTACCGTAGATACAGGACTCCGGCCGGGCAAGGCCTGCGCACGAGTTGATTTCCGCTCAGGCGGTGAACCGGCCGCCGTTGGCGAGCAGCACCGCGCCGACGAGGTTCACCGCGGCATCGCTCGCGAGGAAGAGAGCGATGTCGGCGATCTCCTCCGGTGTCGCGTACGGGCGCACCCGCGGGTCGGCGAAACCGGCTCGCAGCACCTCGGGCGTGCGCGCCGCCATCCCCGTCTCCGTCGGCCCCGGAGCCACCACGTTCACGCGGATCCCGGACGCGACGACCTCCTTGGCCACGGCCTGAGCCAGTGCGTGCACACCCGCCTTGGAGGCGGCGTAGTGGGGATATCCGACGGGGGTGTCGAAGGCCGCCGACGAGCCGATCACCACGATCACCCCGGCCCCGAAGGGCCGCATGACCCGCACCGCGGCGCGCAGCACATGGAACGTACCGTCCAGGTTGACCCGCATGACGCGCCGCCAGGAGGCGTCGTCGAGGGAATCGGTCATCTCGACGGGCCGCCCCTCGACCAGGGCGGCCGCGATGCGCTCCTTGGCCTCGGGGTCGTCGACTCCGGCCGCGTGCACCAGGACGTCGAGCCGTCCGTGCCGGTGCAGCAGGTCCTGGACGGCGGCGTCGACGCCCGCCGCGTCCGCCACGTCGAGTTCGACCGCCTCCGCGGCGGGCAGTTCCTTGGCGACGGCCGCGGCGCCCTCGCCGTTCACGTCGGCCAGGACGACGGTCCGCGCCCCTTCCGCGGCCAGTTGCCGTGCGACCGCCGCACCCATGCCGGAGCCGGCGCCTGTCACCATCGCGACCTTGTCCGCGAACCTTTCCGTCCGTGCGTCTGTGCGCATCAGCCGATCCTCCCTCGCTGCCACTTTCCACACCCTATTGAACTGACTTCACCTCTGTTACCGTGGCAGCCGCGGGCTGACAAGACCTGGGACGGTGAAGATGAGGGCACTGCGACTGACGGCGTGGGGCGAGCCCCCGACACAGACCGAGGTCGAGCGGCCAGTCCCCCACGGCGCCGAGGTACTCGTGCGCGTCGAAGCCACCGGGCTGTGCCACTCCGACCTGCACGTCATCGACGCGGCTGCGGGAGCACTCCCTTACCGGCTGCCGTTCACTCTCGGCCACGAGGTCGCGGGGCGGACCACGGCCCTGGGACCCGACGCCGACGGGCTCGCGGTCGGCGACCGCGTGGTGCTGTACGGACCGTGGGGTTGCGGCGCCTGCGACCGTTGCGCCGCGGGCCGGGACAACTACTGCGACCGGCGCGGAGCCCTCGCCTGGCACGGCGCGGGGCTGGGCCGGGACGGCGGAATGGCCGAGTACGTGCTCGTCCCCTCCGCCCGCCATCTGGTGCCGATCGGCGACCTGTCGGCCGATCAGGCGGCTCCGCTCTCCGACGCGGGCCTGACGCCTTATCACGCCGTGGCCGGTCTGCGGCACACGCTCGGGAAGGGCACCACCACCGCCGTCATCGGTGTCGGCGGGCTCGGTCACCTGGCTGTACAGATCCTCCGCGCGACCACCCCCAGCCGTGTACTGGCCGTCGACGTCCGGGAGGAGGCTCTGGCTCTCGCGGACCGCTCCGGCGCGGACTTCGGCACTCTGCTGCGGACGGACACCGCGGGGGTCCTGCGGAAGCGGAGTGGTGGCGCGGGAGCGGACGCCGTGCTCGACTTCGTCGGCACCACCGAGACGCTGGAACTCGCGACCGGCATTCTGCGCCCGGGTGGTGAACTGGCCGTCGTCGGCAGCGGCGGCGGCCGGCTGACGGTCTCCAAGCCGGGTGCTCTTCCACCGGGCTTCAGACTCTCGCTGCCCTTCTGGGGGACCCGCCCCGAGCTCGCCGAGGTCGTGGCGCTGGCCCGCTCGGGGGCGATCCGTGTCGAGACGGAGCCGTTCCCGCTGTCCGCCGCACCAGAAGCGATCGGCCGGCTGCGTGGGGGCCGGGTGCGGGGGCGGGCCGTACTCGTCCCCGACTGACCGCGTTCACCGGCAGGTCGGTGACCACGGGCGACCACAGGCAGCGTGCTGACCACAGGCAGGTGGTGACCTCTGACCACGCATACAGAAGGGAAGCTCGGGATGCGCTTCGACGGAAGAGTCGCGATCGTCACCGGCGGCGCCCGGGGTCTGGGCGCCTCACATGTGCGCGGGCTGGCCGCGGAAGGCGCCAGGGTCGCTGTCTGCGACCTGCTGGACGACGAGGGAAAGGCCCTGGCCGAGGAAGTCCCCCACGCGCGGTACTGCCGCCTGGACGTCACCGATGAAGAGGCGTGGATGTCCGTCGTCCGCACCGTCGAGGACACCTTGGGCCCCGTGGACGTCCTGGTCAACAACGCGGGGATCGTTCACTTCGGCGGCGTGGAACAGCAGACGCCCGTGCACTTCCGCCGGATCGTCGACGTCAACCTGGTGGGTGCCTTCCTCGGTATGCACACCGTCCTCCCCGGCATGCGTGGCCGCGGCCACGGAGCGGTCGTCAACATCTCCTCGGCCGCCGGCCTCATGGGTTTCGCCGACGGCATCGGCTATGTGGCGAGCAAGTGGGGGGTGCGGGGGATGACCAAGGCCGCCGCTCTGGACATGGCGGGCACCGGGGTGCGCGTCAACTCCGTGCATCCGGGCGTGATCCGCACGCCCATGGGTGGGAGCGCCTCGCCCGAACTGTTCGCCAGTCAGCCCGTACCGCGTATCGGGGAGCCCGAGGAGGTCACCCGCGTGGTGCTCTTCCTGGCGAGCGACGACGCCTCCTACACCACGGGCGGCGAGTTCCTCGTCGACGGCGGCCAGACCATCGGCCACGTCGGTCACGCTCACGCGACGGCGGAGCAGCAGGGCTTGGTCAGGTAGGTATCAGTGCTGGTACATCGCGGTGAGGAAGAGTCGAGTGCGAGTGTCGGACCACCGAACGGTCGACCTGCTCGTCATCGGGGCGGGAATGGCCGGCCTGACAGACGGCATCGCGTCGGCCCTGGTGTTCGGAGTCACCGCGGCCGACAGCGCGACGCTTCGCGCCGCGCCCCACCGGCGGGGGGCCGCGGCCGACTGACTGTCAGTGGCCAGGCCGTCGGCGGCGCGACGGTCGAAGTACACGAACGCCTACCGGAGTGCAGGCTCCGGCTCCGCCAAGCGCCTGAACTCACTTCGCCAACCAATCGGCTGCCAACGCACCCGCCCTTGGGTTCGTGAGCCCAGAGGTCGACCATGATGACTGGAACAAAGCAGTTCAGGGACCAGATGCGCACCCGGGCCGGGTCGGTTCACCCGCCCCTGGAAGGTGCGGCAGCGGTCGGCCGTGAAGTCCGGCCGACCGCATACCCACGTGGCGAGGTCCGGGCGTCGGACTTCCGCGTCGTAGAAGTGGAGGTGCGACAACCGCGTCCGGGCGAGGTACTGGTCCGCAACACATGGACATCCGTCGACGCCGCACTCCGGCTGCGGCTCAGGGAGACGGCGCCACCGGGATACTTTCCGGCCTTCCCGCTCGAAGAGCCGATGGACGGAATCATGACCGTCGGGGAGGTCGTCGAGTCTCGCGCAGACGGGTTCACCCGCGGCGACATGGTGTGGCACGCCTCCGGCTGGCGCGACTACGCGGTCGTCGAGGCGGAGAAGCCGGCGCTCGGCGGTGTCGGCACTCTCACGAAGCTCGACGTGCGCGTCGCACCTCCACAGGCCCACCTCGGCGCCCTCGGCGCCAACGGACTCACCGCCTACGCCGGCCTCTTCCATGTCGCGGGCCTGCGTGACGGTGACGTCGTCTGGGTCTCCGCCGCGGCCGGCGCCGTCGGCAGCCTCGCCGCACAGATGGCGAAGATCCGCGGGCATCGCGTCATCGGCAGCGCCGGTTCCGACGAGAAGGTGCGCTACCTCCTGGAGGAACTCGGCTTGGACGCCGCGTTCAACTACAAGCGCGGCACCCTTCCCGACCTTCTGCGCGAGGCGGCTCCGGACGGCATGGACGTCTACTTCGACAACGTCGGTGGCGACCACCTCGAGGCCGCTCTCGGGGCACTGCGGACATCGGGCCGCATCGCGATCTGCGGCATGATCTCGGAGTATGCGGCCGAGGAGCCGCCGCACGGCCCCGGAAACCTCATGCCGGCGGTGACGAAGAGCCTGACGATGCGCGGCTTCCGAGCCAGTGGCCACACCCACCTGCTGCCCGCGATGAGCCGGCACGTGGGCGCATGGATCCGCGAAGGCCGTCTCCGCTACCGCGAAACGATCGTCGACGGCCTGGCGCAGGCACCGGCGGCCCTGGCGGGACTCCTGCGGGGCGACAACATCGGCAAGACGCTTGTGCGGATCGACGGCGTCACGCATCGTGAGAGCGCCGCCGACTGAGGCGGGCCACGCAGGGCGCCGAGTATCCCCCGGCACATCGAACCCCCGTACGTTCGCCGTCGCCACCCTCATCGGCGCGAACTGGTCAGGTTGCCGCCGCCCTACCCACGGCGGCCCGATCGGGCCGCTACTGAACTGAAATAAGTCCAGCACATGCCACTGGGCGGTCCCACGGCACTCCCCGCACAGCCCTGCTGCCGCCACCACAGGGGCGCAACCGACACGGGAAGGGAATCCTGAGCCCACATCGGGCGGCCTTCGAGCTCACAGTGGTCGACGTCACCCATGGTCCGAGCCGGGCCGGAGCAAGCACAGCCACCGCGCACCGCCCCGCCGCCCCTTCCACGCACCGTCCCTTCACCCCGCCCGTGGTGCGGCTGTGAATTCTATTGCCTAACCGAGTTCAGTTTGGTAACTTCCACGCAATCTTGGCCATCCGGCCACCATCCAGCGCAAAGTCCACTCGGTTACTGCGCCGGTTCGGCCGGGAGCCGGTTTCACCTAAGGGAGCCGAGAATGAGATCAGATCCGCGACGGCGCGGGGCTTTGCTCATCCTGCTATCGATCACCACCCTGCTCGTCGCCTCGTGCGGCGGCGGCAACGACAACACCTCCGAGTCCAAGGTCGTGCCCGCGACGGCGGACATGGACGAACTGGTCGCCGCCGCGAAGGAGGAAGGACAGATCACGGTCTACTCGGCCCAGGATCTGACCGCCCTCAACAACCTCGCGAAAGCCTTCGAGGCCAAGTACCCGGGGATCGACGTCAAGACCGTCCGGGGCGTCGACGGTGACCTCGGCGTGAAGGTCGAGACGGAGTTCAACACCGGCAAGGGCATCGCCGACATGTACGTCAGCGCGAGCCTGTCCTGGGTGAAGCCGCAGGCCGAGGCCGGGCGGTTCCTGGCACCGACCGGTCCCGAACTGACCGGCAAGGGCGACTACGACGCCAAGCAGTACGTCCACGAAGGCAACTACTTCGAGACCAACTCCGCGGTCCTCACGTTCGGCTGGAACACCAAGCTCCATCCCGAAGGGCTGACCGACTACCCGGACCTGCTCGACCCGTCACTCGCCGGCGGCAAGATCGGCGTGATCGAGCCGACGGCACCGTCGCTCGTCGACTTCTACCTGTGGCTGGAGGAGACCTACGGCGCCGACTTCGTGAAGAAGCTGGCCGCCCAGAAGCCGCGCATCTACCCCAGCTCCCTGCCGATGGGTGAGGCACTGCAGTCCGGCGAGATCACCGCCGGCAGCTTCATAGCGCCGATCGCGCTCGAGCCCGCGAAGAAGAAGGGCGCGCCGGTCGACTACCGCATGCCGTCGGACGGTGCGTGGGGCGCCCGGTACTACGGCATGGTGCTGAAGAGCGGCCCGCACCCCAACGCCGGTCAGCTGTTCGCCAACTTCATGGTGACCGCCAAGGGCCAGGAGCTGATCACGCCGTCCGCCGGATCGGTGCTGCCCAAGGTCCCCGGCACAGTGATCACCAACGACAAGGTGCGCGTACAGGATCCGGCCAAGCTCACACCCGAGGCCGTGGCCACGTACCAGAAGAAGTGGAAGTCACTGTTCCAGTAGGGGCGGTGCAGCGCGTCAGCAAGTAACGACGCACAGCAGTGTGGGCACCCGCGTCGACGGGCGCCCACTCACCTGATCTTTGGATGTGAGGAGTCCCCCGTGTCCCACGTGCGCATCGAGGGTCTGACGAAAAGGTTCGCCGGCAAGCCACCTGCGGTCGCCGTGGACGACCTGTCGCTGGAGATCGAGCGGGGCGAGTTCATCGTTCTGCTCGGCCCGAGCGGCTGCGGGAAAACCACGACTCTGCGCTGTCTGGCCGGTCTGGAGACGCCCGATGTGGGACGCATCTCGCTGGGCGACCAGACGGTGCTGGATGTACGCGGGAAGGTCAACCTTCCCCCGAACAAGCGCCGGATCGGGATGGTGTTCCAGTCGTACGCGCTGTGGCCGCACATGACCGTGCGCCGCAACATCGGATACCCCCTGAAGACCAGACGGGTGCCCCGTGAGCAGGCGCGCACGCGGATCGAGGAAGCGGCGGAGCTGGTCGAGTGCTCCGCCCTGCTCGACCGTTATCCGGCGCAGCTCAGCGGCGGCCAGCAGCAGCGGGTCGCCCTGGCCCGCGGTCTGGCCGCCCAACCCGACCTGGTGCTCTTCGACGAGCCGCTGAGCAACCTCGATGCCCGGCTGCGCGACCAGGTGCGCGCCCAGCTGCACGAGTTGCACGCACGGCTGGGTTTCACCGCCGTGTTCGTCACCCACGACCAGAGCGAGGCGCTGGCGCTCGGCGACCGCCTGGCGATCATGAATGCGGGGCGGATCGAGCAACTCGACACTCCGGAGCGGGTCTTCGAGGAACCGGCCACCGAGTACGTCGCCGGCTTCATCGGCATGTCGAACCGGCTTCCGCTCCAACGTCAGGGCGTGGGGTGGGCCCTCGCCTCCCCTTCGGACGCCGACGGCCAGGCCGACGCTCCGGGCAGGACCGTGGTCGACGAGCTCCCGGTGCCCCGCTCGCACAGCGACGTCGCCGCCCGGCTGCGCCCCGACGACCTTCAGCTCTGTCCGGCCGACGAGAAACCACCGGCCCACAGCGTCGGCCTCCCGGCGGAGGTCGTCGACGCGCAGTTCGGCGGGCGCCACATGGACGTGGTCGTCGCGATCGGCGACAGCCGCCTGCATGCCCGGGCACCGCTGACCGGCAAGCCATGGGCCCGGGGCCTGTCACGGGGACAGCGGGTGACCGCGTGGTTCCCTAGGGACGCTGCCATCTACTACGGCGCCGACGGGGTACGGACGACCGAGCACGCCCCCGCCGCCACAGTGGGGGCGTGACATCGTGACCGCACCCGCCGTAGCACCCCCCACCCCCACGACGACACGGCCGCACCCGGCCCCGTCACCCTCGACCGCGTTGATCCGTGCGCGGCGTCACCTGCCACGGCTCGGCGCGCTCGCTTTCCTGGCCGCCATCGGCTACCTGGTGATCGCGCCTCTGGTGGGCCTGCAACGGCTGGCCTTCGAGGACGACGCCCGTGGCTACAGTGCCGCCTTCGACAGCCCGGACATGGCCGAGACGCTGCGCACGACGGCCGGCATGGCGCTGGGTTCGCTGGTCATCGCGCTCGTCCTCGGCACATTCCTGGCCTGGGCGGCGACCCGCTTGCCGCCCCGCCTGCGGCTGCTGCGCGTCCTGCCCGTCCTGCCCATCGTGGTCCCGGCCGTGGCGGCGGTGACCGGCTGGGCGTTCCTGTTCTCGCCCCGCCCCGGCTACCTCAACGCGGCGCTGCGCAACCTGCCCTGGTGGAACCATCTCGACGAGGGCCCTGTCGACATCTACACGCTGCCCTGGATCGTGCTCATCACCGGTTTCGGCCTGACCGCCTTCGTCTATCTGTTCGTCAGCGCCGGCTTCGGCAACATCAACTCGGAGCTGATCGAGGCGGCACAGGTCAGCGGATCGTCGCCGGCCGGAGTGTTCTTCCGGGTGACGCTGCCGCTGCTGCGACCGGTCCTGGTGTACGGGGGGTTCGTGGCCCTGCTCCTTGGACTCGGCCAGTTCACGGGCCCCCTGCTGCTCGGCAGGAACAACGGCGTCAACGTCCTCACCACCGACATGTACGTCGCCGTGTCGCAGAGTCCGGTCGACTACGGCAGGGCGGCCGCGATCGGCTCACCGCTGCTGCTCTTCGGTATCGCCGTCGTCCTCTTCCAGAAGGTGATCCTCGGCGACCACAGCCGCTTCGTCACGCACGGCGGCAAGGCGTTCCGGTCCGGCGGGCGGCCGTCGTGGGTGGCGGTCACGGGCATCGTCGTCTACGGCCTGGTCGCGCTCGCGCTGCCGCTGGGCGCGCTCACGGTGGTGTCGCTCTCCGCCTTCTGGAGCGGCAGGATCGAGCCGAGTGGGTTCACGCTCGACAACTTCCGGCGCGTGTTCCAGGAGTCGGGGATCACCGACGCGATCGTCAACAGCCTCGTCACCTCGGTCATCTCCGTCGCCATCGCGCTCCCGCTCGGCTTCATCGCCGCCTCACTGCTGCTCAGGGGGCGCCGGTTCCGCGTCATCCGGGCCGCGGTCGACTTCATCGTGGCGATGCCTCTCGGGATCCCCGCGGTGGTCTTCGGCGCCGGTTTCCTGCTGACGTACAGCCGCGAGCCGTTCATTCTGTACGGCACCCGAACGGTGATCGTCCTCGTCTATGTGACGCTGATGCTGCCCTTCGCGACCCGGATGCAGCTGTCCGGGATGGTGGCACTCGGCGACACCTACCAGGAGGCGTCGCGGACCAGCGGGGCGGGCGCGCTACGGACCACCACCGAGATCGTGCTGCCGCTGCTGCGCCCCACGCTCGCGGGAGCCGGAGCGCTGATGTTCGTGCTGCTCACCCACGAGTTCACCGCGTCGCTGCTGGTACGGGCGCCCACGACGCAGGTCATGGGGACCATCCTGTTCGACTACTGGTCCAACGGCTCCTATCCGCTGGTCGCCGCCATCGCGCTCGTTATGACGATGGTGACCTCGGCAGGCGTCTTCGTGGCCATGTCGGTCGCCGGCTCCGACATCTTCGCGAAGCTCTGACCACGTGTGACCGCGCGGGCCGGCATCGGGAAGGCGATCGCCGTGGAGAAGGCGCTCACCGAACGGAACGAGACGACGGCGGCCGTGGCCGCCGTCGTACGCTCCGATTTCGTGGCGGAGTGGCTTGTCAGCGACCCGCGACCTGCGACCTGCGACCTGCGACCTGCGACCGCATCGTGGCCGATCCCCCACGCGGCCGGACAGAACAAAGCTCGGTGGCGTCTTTCGCCGGCCCGGAGCCGGCGATCCTCCCCCGGTGCCCAGACGGTACCGAGCGTGTCGAACGTCGTGCCGAACGGCTCGCCCGGATCCGCGACCGCCCGGGAGAACCGAACGCCACCCGCGCACACGTCACCCTTCGGCGGGCCTTGTGGAGCATGCCGCCCGAGCGAGCTGAGGGGTGACCGCCGCTCACAGCATCGGCAGGCCCGCCCGACGCCTCA
Source organism: Streptomyces sp. 11x1 (assembly GCF_032598905.1). Taxonomy (NCBI): domain Bacteria; kingdom Bacillati; phylum Actinomycetota; class Actinomycetes; order Kitasatosporales; family Streptomycetaceae; genus Streptomyces; species Streptomyces sp. 11x1. Next base: position 385,807 of record NZ_CP122458.1, read on the forward strand.
TACATCCTCGCGGACCGTGAGCAGGGCACCGATCCCGATCACGCAGACCACCATGACGAAGAACGCCGGGGAGAGCAGGTTCCCGGTCCGCTGGACAAGGAAGGCCGAGATGTACGGAGCCGTGCCGCCCGCGAGGACGGTGCCGACGTTGTACCCGATCGCCATGCCGGTGTACCGGACCCGGCGTTCGAACAGGTGCGGCCACAGACTGGCCGCCGGGACCTGCACGAACGCGCTGCTCAGCATGAAGAGCAGGTAGGCCACGCCGGCCAGAGGCAGGCTGTGCCGGCCCATGAGCATCATCGCGGGGTAGGCGGTCACCAGGAATCCCAGCAACCCGAACAACAGGATGCGACGGGAGCCGAACCGGGCGGCGAGCCAGCCGGCCGGCACCATGAGTAGCACGGTGACGAGCACGACGCTCGCGCTCAGCCAGAGCACCTGCGTGGAGTCGTATCCCAGGTCGGTGGAGAGGTAGATGCCGATGTACGTCAGGCCGAGGAAGATGGCGCCGCCCGAGGAAGGCCCTGCGTTGCGGCGGGGCCGACTCATAGATGTAGGTGTAGGCGCCGACCGACTCGCCCCCCGTGGAGATGCCCTGCACCACTCGGGCCAGGAGCAGTACGGCGGCGGTCACGCCGATCTGACCGTAGGTCGGCAGCAGTCCCGTGATGCTGCCGGCCACTCCCATGCACAGCACCGAGGAGACCAGCGCCTTTCGGCGCCCCCATCGGTCGCCGAGCCATCCGAAGAAGACGCCGCCGACCGGCCGCACCACCAGGCCGGTGGCGAACACCGCCAGCGTCGCCAGGAGCGCGGCCGCTGGATCTTCGCTCGGGAAGAACTGGGGAGCGATCACCACGGCGAGATAGCCGTACACACTGAAGTCGTAGTACTCGATCAGTGTGCCGAGGCTGCCGGCGAGCATCGCACGGCGCACCGTGCGCGGATCGTACGCCGCTGTCTCCGACCCTGATGTGGCGGACCGCTGAGTGGCACTCATGCTCCGACTCCCCTTCCCAGGGCACGGTCCCGTACCATGCCGACGCCGGGGACGCTACAGAACTGAACTCAGCACAGCTAGCCCGATGTAAGGGTTTCTCGAAGGCGGAGGCCGAGGCCGGAGCGGCAACCGTTCATGAAAGCTGATTATGAGCTGCGACTTTGACAGCCAGCGTCAGCGCTTGAGTCATCGAGGCGCCACCGCGACATGGTTACCGCATCAACACGGCACGACCATTGACGCTCTGAATTCGATTTGGGTCGACCTTCAGCGTGCCCCGCTCCAACGGGTAGGGGCGGTGGACGGAGCCGCCAAGGGTGCCACCTGGTCACGCCACCCACGGGCGCCGAGCCGACCGCCCCCTCCACCGGTTCAACGCACGCCGGCCAGCCGCAGCGCGAAGTCGCCGTACTGGTACACGATCTGATCCTCCGTCAGATCGCCGTCCTCGCGGTACCAGACGGGCACACCCATCCCGAGGTCCAAGATCGCGTAGGAGGTCAGCTTCACCGTGGTGACACTGAAGCGCCCGGCCTGCACTCCCTCACCGAGCAACGTCCTGAACGCCTGCTCGTAGGCCGCGCGCCGCTGAAGGACCTCCGCACGGTGGGGTTCGTCCAGGCTGCGGATCTCCCGGGTCCCCACGAACGCCTCGAGGCGGTGCCGGGCGTGGTAGCGAACATGAGCCTCCGCGGCCCGGCGCAGCCGCTCCACCACGTCCTCACAACCGGAGACAGCGACACGGTGGTTTCGTAGCAGGTCGTCCATCGTGCCCGTCATGATCTGGGCGAGCAGCTCCTGCTTGGAGCCCACATGCTTGTACAGACTCGGCCCGCGCATCCCCACCGCTTCGCCGATGTCCGCCATCGTGGTGGCGGCGTACCCTCGCTCCGCGAACAGGACGAGCGCCGCGTTCCGGATCTCCGCCGCACGCGGCCCCGGGGCCCGGCCGGCCGCCGTGCGGCCCCGGGGGACCACCGCCGACTGACTGCCGCGCTGTGACGTCACGCTTCCCCTGCCCTGCCCTTCGGCCAGTGATGCGTAGCCGCATGCCCACTTCCCCTGAGCCCAGCTCACCGTAATGCATCCGGGAAGGCGATTCCCGTACTGGCTGAAGCAGAGCCGAACCCCAGTCCGGCGACAGTAGTGTCCACCGGTCACACGCAACCAGCGCCCCGCGGCTCCGACTGCCGCTTTTCCACACCACCACTCTTCCAAACAGAATTGAATTCAGTTAACTTTTGACGGAAGTCACTGACCAGGAGGTCAACCATGGCGTTCGTTCTCATCCACGGCGCAAGCTTCGGCGCGAACTGCTGGGACGAGCTGATACCCCACCTGAGATCGGAAGCGCTCGCAGTCGACCTTCCGGGGCACGGCTCCAGGACCGGAGCCGACCTCGGCTCGGTCACGCTCGCGGACTGCGCGGACGCGGTCCGCGAGGACATGGAGGCGAAGGATCTGCGGGACGTGGTGCTGGTCGGTCACTCCTTCGCGGGAGTCACGATCCCGCGCGTCCTGGACCTCGTACCTGACCGGATCCGCCATGTCGTCCTCGTGTCGGCCGTGGTGCCGCCGGACGGGACAAGGGTGCTTGACCAGATCGATCCCGGAGTGCGGGATCTGGTCGAGCAGTCCATCGCCGACGGTGTCTATCACCAGACCCGTGAAGGCGCCGCCGCGATGCTGTGCAACGACATGGATGAGGCGACCACCTCGTCCACCCTGGACCTGTTGGCCGATGACTCCGCCGCCTTGCTGCGCGAGACCGTGGACCTGAGCGGCTACCGACGCCAGATCCCCCGGACGTATGTGCACCTCACGCGGGACCAGTGCTACGTCGAGGAACTCCAGCAACGATCCATGGCGCTCCTTCGGCCCGATGTCATCGACCTCGACACCGGCCACATGGCGATGATCAGCGCGCCCGAAAGGCTCGCCGCCGTCCTCAACGCCATCCACGGCTGACCGCCGGCTCGGCCTGCGGCCGAATTTCCGGCGTACCCGCGCGGCTACCGCAGTACGCGCGGCGGTCACGCCGGCGAAGCACGGAGTGGACCCCGTCCGGGTGACCACACGGCGGACGGGTCGGGCGTGCCGAAGTCGCCCCGGGACCCGCGCTCGGCCCCGACCGCCAAGGTGAGCAGCCGTCGGTGCGTCCGCGCAGGTCGCACGGCGGAAGGGGAGGCCGATGGACCCCGGGTGATCTCCTCCTGGCGCAGCGATGATACTGGCAGGCGCACATGCCCCTGCTTCCCTGTGGCTGAACGAGGCACACGAGTACCTGCTGCATCCGGAGCACGGTGAATCGGTCGTCGCGGGTCTGCGGGTTCTGCTCGCCTACGACAGGCTCGCGCCCGTCTTGATCCTCGGCACGATATGGCCCGGGCATGGCTACTTCGATGACGTGGCCTACCCGCCGGACCGCACCATCAGACACGAGTCCTGTTCGCAGGGCGGGCCCTGAGCGTGCCGAGCCAGTTCGACCCGGACCTTGTCGACGCTTCACGGACCTCTCCTGACCCACGCCTCGCCGAAGCGGCCAACCGGGCGCGGGACGGGATGATCACTCAGTACCTTGCTGCGGCCCCCGAACTGCTCCAGCTGTCTGAGCTGGTGCAACCCGGTCCGAGGGCGTTGCTGTCCGCTGCCATGACGCCCGCCGACTCGGCCACCCGAAGGGCCTGCCCCTGCCCTTCCTCGCGGCCGCGGCCGAGGCCTACTTTTCCGACTCCGAGTGGGACCTGCTGCCGGACGACTGGTGCGAGCAGGCGCTGTCCCTGCTGACCCGGCCAGTCAAGGGAACCCGCGGGCCGCTGCACCTCCAAAGGCCTCTTAGCTTGACTCTGTCGGGGATCTTGGAGATGCCGGTCAGGTTCCCAGGGTTCGCCAGGACTTCAGCCGGGGTATCTCGCGCTGGTCGAGGTAGTGCTGGAAGGCAGTCGGTCGGCGGGACGTGGGTGCTTCTTCGGCCGGTGGCAGTCCGCTGAGGCGCTCGATGTTGACGGCAATGGCCGTCAGAACGTGCTGGATGTGGGCCTTTCCTTGTCCTCGGTAGCGGCAGCGCCGCATGCCGTGTCCGTGGGCGAACTCGTTGACCGTGCCCTCCACTCCCGAGCGGACCGCATAGCGGGTCTTCCACTCGGGCGTCTGTTGCTCCGCGCGGACGCGAAGTTGCAGGTCACGGAGTTCTCGCGGGGGAAAGCCCACGGTTCGGGCGCTGTCGGCGGTGGAGGTGCACTGGGTGCGGGCCGGGCAGGGACGGCACTGACTCTTGGTGAACCTGGCCACGATCAGCGGGGCCGCGGTGGGTGACGAGGTTGGGTAAGGGCCGTGCCAGCCCGCACTGACCTGCCCCTGGGGGCACGTGACCTGCTGACGGTCGTAGTCGATGTGGAAGTCGTCCCGGGCGAAGCCCTCGTTCTGCCGGTGTTGGCGGGTGGGGTTGCTCCGCAGCGGCCCGGAGACGGTGACCTGGTGTTCACGGGTGGCCTGTTCGAGGTGGGGCAGGGACGTGTAGCCGGCGTCGACCAGATGCTCGGCGGGCAGCAGCCCGCGCCGCGCCAGACGGGTGTGGATGCCGGGCAGGACCTGACTGTCGTGGGTGGTGGCCGCGGTGGTGGCCACGTCCGTGATCACGTTGGGGCCGTCGGGGGCACAGGTCTCCGTCAGATGAGCGGCGAACCCCTTCCAGCTGATGATGTGCCCGTGCCTCGCATAGCGGGCCGAGGTGTCGTAGGGCGAGACGACTGCCCGGGACGAGGGCGGCTGCCCGGGTCCGCCTTCCTTCTCGGCGGTGCGCCAGCGCAGCCGGCCTGCCTGGTCACGGTGGTAGTTCTGCACCATGATCTGGCGCAGGGCCTGGACGCGAGGGCCGGACGTGCGGCCTGCTCCGCGCCGGTAGAGGTGTTCCAGGAGCCGGACGGCATCGTTCCCGGTGGCCAGGATCCTGGTCGTGGGCTTGGTGGGGTTCTTGCCCAGGCGGACCGGCCGACCGTAGCGGCGGCCCCACTCCTCATCGACCAGCTCGTCCAGCAGGTGAGGGGACATACCGGCGACTTCTTCGAGTGCGGCGCGGACCGCCTCGGTGACCAGCTCCAGGCGGGTCAGGTCGCGCACCGCGGCCAGGACGTGGGTGGAGTCGGTGCGCTGCGTGGTGCGCTCGCGCACCAGTCCGGCCTCCGTGAGGCGGGCCAGCGCGAGGTCGAGGAGGCGATCAGCGCGGTCGCCTTCGGCGAGACGGTCTCGGAAGTCGGCCAGCACGCTGTGGTGGAACCCGGGATCGTCCAGTTCCATCGCCATGGCGTACTTGAAGTCGATGCGACAGCGGACCGCCTCGGCGGCCTGCCGGTCCGACAGGCCGAGCAGGAACTGCAGCACACAGACGGTGGCCAGTTGAGCAGGCGAGAGCCCCGGGCGCCCATCCCGCGGGTACCAGTCGGCGAAGTCCTCGTCGCACCACAGCCCATCGAGGCGATCGCGTACCCATATCGCCGTCGTACCGCCCGGATTGCTCGCCCGCGCGATCTGCGCGGTCAGAGAGGGGACTTGCTCACCGGAACGAGGGCGAAGGGACAACGGGCACCTCGACAACTGCATCGGTCGACGGAACCACCCGAGCATGCCCGTTGATCATGCTGCCGCACCGAGGAACTCCAAGATCCCCGACAGAGTCAAGCTCAGCAGCGGCATCAACCGCCTCAAGGGGCACCGGGCCGTGGCGGCCAGGTACGACAAACTCGCGGTCCGCTACGAGGCAACCGTTCTGGTCGCGGCCATCAACGAGTGGTTGTGACGAGAACGGACACTCAGCTGCCGAACCCGGTCAACGCGCCACGGGCATCGAAACTCGCGCTGGACGCCCAGGCGATCTCCCAGCGATTGCCTTCCGGGTCTGCGATATACGCCGACCGGCCGCTCCAAGGACGGTCCACCGGATCAGCAACCGCGATGGCACCCGCCGCAACCGCGGCCGCGAAGGCTGCATCCACTTGCCGACGGCTGTCCACGTTGCAGGCGAGCGTGATTCCCGACCACACAGCGGGAGACGGGATGGTGGCGGCCGCACCGAAGGGGGACATAAGCGTGGAGAGCCAGATGTACGAGTGGCCGCGCGAGGCGACCGACATGAACGCCGCAGCACTGGAGCAGTGGCTAGCCGGACACGGCTGGGAGATCGACCCGACGGTCTTCATGGCCGGCGCGCGGGGTCCCGCGGTCCAGGTGCGGCGTATCGGCGCGGCCTGGCAGGATGGCGAGCCCGGGCTGCTGATCCTGCCCGGCGAGATGGTGGAGTACGACGGCGCGCAGATGCGCACGGTGGTCCGCCCGGTGACGGCGGCTTCCGTGGCCATGTAGCCCCCGGCGGCTCTGGAATGCGGACAGCCCCCTTGGCCTGGTGGTCAAGGGGGCTGTCTCTTTGGTAGCGGGGACAGGATTTGAACCTGCGACCTCTGGGTTATGAGCCCAGCGAGCTACCGAGCTGCTCCACCCCGCGTCGGTATGACCACTCTACGCCACTGCCCCTCTGCTCCTGACCGGATTCACCCCAGGCTGCTGTAGGTTCCAGGGCTCCGTTAGCAGTGTCGGTCGATCTCTAGCAGTCGGCTAGCAATCTTCCGACGCGCGTTAGCAACGACTGTAACGTACACGCCATCGGCCCCGACGCGATCATGGCCCGCGTCAACGCCCGGGAAGGCACCACCGAGGACCTCACTGAGCAGGCCGCCGCGTGCCGCAACCTCCTGGGCCGACGCATCCTGTCAGAGCGAGGCACCGAGATCGGCCTCCTCCAGGACATCGACTTCGACCCCGAATCCGGCCAGTCCTGGGCCTGCTCACCTCGTCCGGCACCCTTCCGGGCCAGGGACTGCTCGGCATAGGCTCCTACGCCGTGGTCGTCCAGGAAACCTGAGTGGTCGGCTCCGGAAGTCCTTCGGGGTTTGACCTGGAAGCAGGTCGATAGGTCGATGCGTCTACGACGGCCCGTCTGACCCACCAACAACGTAGGACCGGCTGAGCCACAGGTCGCCGAGCGGCGAGCGGCCCCAGGCGTGTGCGCCTGCCGAGAATGTCATCCATGCAGCTCAGGCGCTTGTTCGGTGCTGCAGCAGGATGAGCACTTGTGTTGCTCCGTCTCGCCTACCTGACCGTCGCCAACGCGTCGTAGGAGCCGTACGGGTCGCTGCCGTACGAGCGCAGCGCCCCGGTGTCGGTGGACAGCACGGCCGTGTCGGGGTGCGCGGTGCGCCACTACTTCCACGTCGTCCACACCAGCGGGACGGTGTCCAGCTTCGTGCCCTTCAGCGGGCCGCTCATCGCCTGTCCGAGCAGTTGGGGCCACTGTGAGCCGGTCTGCCGGTCGTACATCAGCAGGTTGGAGTTGACAAGCTTGCCGGTGATGCCGAACGTCAGGTCCTGGACGCTGGGCGGGGCGGAAGAGCTGATGACCGTGCCGGTCAGCGGGCAGTAGGTGACCGCGAGCGGCTGGCCGCCGACGGTGTCGTTGACGATCTCGTGCCACACCAGCACCATCTGCGGGTACGCCCTCACCTCACCCCGGTGCTCCAGCCCGAAGACCGGATCGCCGTCGGAGAGGAAGCCCGCCTGGCTCGCGGTGACGAAGCGGGGCCGGTCGATGGAGGGGATGCCGTCCTTGCCCGGGCCGCCGGACACGGCCGCCGCAGCGAGTGCTTCAAGGGACGGATCCTGCCCCGGCTGCACGGCCGTCACCCGTTCGGCCAACCCGAGAAGGTCTGCCAGCCGATCACGCCGCCGCCGACGAGCACTACGGTGGCCACACCGATCGCGCCGGCGCCCTTGAGGGCCTGCCGCCTGCCCCGGTGGGGAGAATTTCGGCCATTCACCTTGGACCTCCCGAAGCGGTCCGGGACCACGGCCCCCGCCGCAGCGGAGACCGCCGGCTACCACGATCGTGCCAGGACGCGGCTGGCGGTTCGGTGAGCGCGCTTACAGTTCTCCCCGCCCCCGGGCACCTACCGTCGGGGCATGGTGCTCAGGATCGTGCTCGGGACGCTGTACACGGCGATGGCCGTCGGCCAGCTCGCCTCCTTCGAGCACATGCCGCGGATCCTGTCCGCGTACGGGCTGGTGTCCGGCAGTGCCGCGACCGGGCTGGCCGCGGCGCTGATCGCGGGGGAGCTGGTGTGCGGGGTCTGGTTCCTGGCCCGTCCCCGCTCGACGGCCCTGGCGCCGGTGTGGGTGTACACGGCCGTCTCGGTGGTGTGGACGGTGCTGGCCGTGCAGGCGTACGCGCGGGGCCTGGTGGTGGACAACTGCGGCTGCTTCGGCATCTACCTCACGCAGCGGCTGAACTGGTTCGTGCTGCTCCAGGACGCGGCGACCTTGCTGTACGCCGGCCCGCTGGTCCGCTCCGCCCGCCGGGCGCCCGCCCCTTCACCCGCTGGCCGAGAGGAGGCGAGCGGTGATGTCCGCGTCCCGTGAACGGTCCGGGCTCGGCGGCATGGCCGCGGTGGTGGGTGCCGGGCTGGTGATGGTGGTGTGCTGCGCGGGCCCGCTGCTCGTGGCCGGCGGAGCACTCGGCGCCGTCGGCGGGGCGCTGGGCCATCCCTGGCTGATCACCGTCGGTGCGGTCGTACTGCTCGCCGGCACCGGCTACGCCCTGCACTGCCGGGCCCGCCGACGCCGGGGCGCCGGGGCGGAGGACTGCTGCCCGGCCGCCCCAGCCGAGCCCCGGCCGAACGAACACGTTGATGTAGCCGATCCGGGCGGCGATGTCCGCTGAACGCAAGCCCCCATGGAAGAGGAGTTCTTCGATGACCCAGGCACCCGCGCCCCGCTGCAAGACCGACAGCGACGAGGTGTTCGTGGAGTTCACCAAGTCCATCTGCCCGCTGTGCAAGACCCCCGTCGACGCGCAGGTCAACATCCGCAACGACAAGGTCTATCTGCGCAAACGCTGCGGTGAGCACGGCGAGTTCGAGGCACTGGTCTACGGGGACGCCGAGGAGTACCTGTCCTCGGCACGCTTCAACAAGCCCGGCACGATTCCGCTCGTCTTCCAGACCGAGGTGAAGGACGGCTGCCCCAGTGACTGCGGGCTGTGCCCGGAGCACAAGCAGCACGCCTGCCTGGGCATCATCGAGGTCAACACCGGCTGCAACCTGGACTGCCCGATCTGCTTCGCCGACTCCGGCCACCAGAGCGACGGCTACTCCATCACCCACGAGCAGTGCGAGCGGATGCTCGACGCCTTCGTGGCCTCCGAGGGCGAGGCGGAGGTGGTGATGTTCTCCGGCGGCGAGCCCACCATCCACAAGCACATCCTCGACTTCATCGACCTCGCCCAGACCCGCCCGATCAAGAACGTCAACCTCAACACCAACGGCATCCGCCTGGCCACCGACAAGAACTTCGTCGCCGAACTCGGCAAGCGCAACCGGGTGCCGGGCCGGTCGGTGAACATCTACTTGCAGTTCGACGGCTTCGACGAGCGCACGCACCTGGAGATCCGGGGCCGGGACCTGCGCACGTTCAAGCAGCGGGCCCTGGACAACTGCGCCGAGGCAGGGCTGACCGTCACCCTCGTCGCGGCCGTCGAGCGCGGGCTGAACGAGCACGAGCTCGGGGCGATCATCGAGTACGGCATCGACCACCCCGCGGTCCGCTCGGTGGCGTTCCAGCCGGTCACCCACTCGGGCCGGCACGTGGAGTTCGACCCGCTGAACCGGCTCACCAACCCCGACGTCATCCGCCTCATCAACGCCCAACGCCCGGAATGGTTCACCAAGGGCGACTTCTTCCCCGTCCCGTGCTGCTTCCCCACCTGCCGCTCCATCACCTACCTCCTCGTCGACGGCGAACCGGGCAACCGCACCGTCGTTCCCATCCCCCGGCTGCTCAACGTCGAGGACTACCTGGACTACGTCACCAACCGGGTCATGCCCGACGCCGGGATCCGCGAAGCCCTGGAGAAACTGTGGTCGGCCTCCGCATTCATGGGCACCGCCACGACCGAGGAAAAGCTGCGGGCCACCGCCGAGGCACTGGACTGCGCGGACGCCTGCGGCATCGACCTCCCGGAAGCGGTAAAGAACTTGACTGACAAGGCGTTCATGATCGTCGTTCAGGACTTCCAGGACCCCTACACCCTCAACGTCAAGCAGCTGATGAAGTGCTGCGTCGAGGAGATCACCCCCGACGGCCGCCTCATCCCCTTCTGCGCCTACAACTCCGTCGGCTACCGCGAACAGGTCCGCGCGCAGATGTCCGGTGTCCCCGTCGCCCCGGTCGCGCCCAACGCGCTGCCGCTCGCCGGCCGTCTGACGGCGACCCCGTACGGCTCGAAGACCGCCAGCAGCTCGGACGAGGAAGGAAAGCTCTCGTCATGAACCAGCCCAGCGGCGAGGAGCTGAAGGCGTGCTGCGCCGCCGCGTACTCCTCCGACATCGTCGCCCTGCTCCTCGGCGAGTCCTACCACCCTGGCGGCACCGCCCTGACCCGCCGCCTCGCCGACGGCCTCGGCCTGACCCCGGGTGCGCTGGTCCTCGACGTCGCCTCGGGGCGCGGCACCACCGCCCTGCTGCTGGCCGACGCGTACGGCATTGAGGTCGACGGGGTGGACTACGCACCGGCGAACACCGCCCTGGCCCAGGGTGCCGCCCAGGCCGCCGGCCTCGCAGATCGGGTGCGGTTCACCACCGGAGACGCCGAACACCTGCCGTATCCGGAGGGTGTCTTCGACGCCGTGGTGTGCGAGTGCGCCCTGTGCACCTTCCCGGACAAGGCGCGCGCGGCGGCCGAGTTCGCCCGTGTCCTTCGCCCGGGCGGGCGCCTCGGCATCACCGACGTCACCATCGATCCCACCCGGCTGCCGGCCGAGCTCAGCGGCCTCGGCGCCCGGATCGCCTGCATCGCCGACGCCCGGCCGCTCCAGGACTACACCGAGATCCTGGCCGGCGCGGGCCTGCGCACACTCCGCACCGAGCGCCACAATCAGGCGATGCTGCGGATGATCGACCAGATTGAGGCGAGGCTGAACCTGCTGCCCATGACCGCCCCCGCCCGCCTCACCGCAGCAGGCGTCGACCTCGACGCCGCCCCCGCCGTCCTGGAAGCCGCCCGGGCCGCGGTCACCGACGGCGTCCTCGGCTACGCGCTGCTCATCGCCGAACGCACCCCGGACTAGGGGGCCGGGAGCGGAGACACCTGCCGCCGACAGGGCTATTTGGGCGGCAGGCTCGCCGCGAAGGCGTGCCCCTGGTCGACCCAGTCGGCCAGGGCCTCGTCCTCGGACACAGCGGAGGAAGCCACGACGACCCAGCCGCGCATCGGGCGCCCGGTGAAGTCGAAGGGCCGCGTCCCGGGCCGTGCCAGGGCCGCCTCGGTGGCGTCCGGGCCGACCCGGACCATGAGCTCGTCCCCGATCACGCCCACGGCCATGTTGCCCTCGTGCAGAAACGCCAGTCCGCCGAACATCCGCTTCTGTGTGATGCCCGGATCCGCGCCCAGCCGGGCCCGGATGCGTTGCGCCAGTCCTTCGTCGAACGCCATGACAGTCCTCACCCTCCCCTGCGGCTGCTCACCTGCCGCTCAAGGTCGCGAAGATCCTTGATCAGCGATGAGCGCACCCTGCGCCCCATCATCGGTCCCGCCAGCCGGTAGAGGCCGGAGGCGTCACCGCGCACTCGGATCCGGGCACGCGTGCCGCCGTCCGGGAGGTGCTCGAAGGTGTAGGTGACGTGCATCGGCATCGGTCCGGCGACCGAGACCATGTCCAGCAGTCGCGGCGGCTCGTAGGCGGCGACCCGCAGGACGTAGTCAATCCGCTTGCCCAGGAAGTACGCGGTCCGCGTCACCTCGGCCCCGACCCCGAAGCCGCCCGTATCGGCTTCGCGGGTCAGCTGCGCTGTCCGGATGCCCTGGGTCCACTCGGCGTCGTGGCGCCAGTCCATCGCGTACGCCGCCACCTGCTCGCACGGCAGCGGGATCTCCCGCTCCACGGTCACGTCGATACCCATCCGCTGCCCTCTTCCCCGGCGTCAGTTCCATGGAGCCACCCGGGGCGGTCAGCGGCAACCGGACGCCGCGCGGGACTACCGGCGCGTAGGTAAGGGCGGTCACATACCTGCCCCCACCAACCGATCTAGCGTCAGCGACGGAAGCAGGAGAACCACCGATGAATGGGACGATCACCATGACCACGGCATCACACATCTCCTCCAAGACCGCTGCGATCCCGGTGCACGCCGTCTGGGGCGCTGCGGCCGGCCTCGTCGGCGGCGTCGGCATGGGCATCTGGATGTCGGTCTCCCGGCCCGTCATGGACACCGCGATGATCACGATGGTGGCCGGGCTGCTGGGCTCGACCAACGCCTTCGCCGGCTGGCTGATCCACCTGTCCATCGCGCTGTTCGCCGGTGCCACCTTCGGCATCGTGCTCGGCCACCTCGCGCAGCGCCTGGCACCCGCCATCGTCCTCGGCCTGGCCTATGGCGTGGTGTGGTGGGCCATCGGCGCGCTGTGGATCATGCCCGCCAACATGGGCATGCCGGTCTTCGAGTGGAACGACATCACCTCCTCCAGCCTCGGCGCCCACCTCGTGTTCGGCCTGCTCGCCGGCGCCACGTTCGCGTGCATCGCCCAGGCGATGGGCAAGCGCACCGGCCCGGCCCGATGAGCAGCGAGATTCCCGCGTCAAGCCCCGGCCCCGCCGCCCCGCCGCCGGGCACGGCGCTGCGCCGCATAGGCCCCGTGGACGGCGCGGTGGCCTACTGTCTGGCCAGCGCCGAGGCGCTGGCCAGCCCGGTATGGGGTGCCGCACCACCACCGTGGGCCCCTGGACGACGCGAGGAGACACACACCATGACCGACGCCGCAGCCCGAGGCGAGGAAGCGGAGCGGACCTGGTGCCTGGCCGAGGTCGACATCTTCTGCGACCTGTCCGAGCAGGAGATGGAGGCCATCGCCGCCGCGGCACCGATGAAGACCTACCACGCGGGCGAGATCCTCTACTCGCCCACCCAGCCCTCCGAAGTGCTGTTCATCCTCAAGAAGGGCCGGGTCCGCGTCTTCCGAGTCTCCGCCGACGGCCGCGCGCTGACCACCGCGATCATCTCCCCGGGCACCATCTTCGGCGAAATGGTCCTGCTCGGACAGCACATGTACGACAACTACGCCGAAGCCCTCGACGACACCGTCGTGTGCGTGATGAGCCGCACGGACGTCCATCGGCTGCTGCTGGCCGACGCGCGGATCGCCGCCCGGATCACCGCGATCCTCGGCCGCCGCCTGGCCGACCTCGAACAGCGCCTGTCCGACAGCGTGTTCAAGACCGTCGCCCAGCGCATCGCCACCACACTGACCACCCTGACCAGCGCCCAGCCCCCGGCAGGCCCCCTGCGCCCGGTCGGACGCCACCCGCAGATCGCCCTCACCCACGAACAGCTCGCCGCCCTCGCCGGCACCTCCCGCGAAACCTGCACCAAGGTCCTGCGCGACTACGCCGACCACGGCCTGCTCCGCCTGGCCCGCGGACGCATCAGCGTCCTCGACCCCGAACGGCTCAAGGACGCCGCCGGCTGACGTCACCCATCCGTAAGGCCCCGGCCCCCTGCCCGCTCAAGCCGCCACGAACTACCCTCGCCACCGGTCCCGACCCCTCAGGAGTCCTCCTTGCGCGCCCGCACCCTCCTCCCGGCCGCCCTTCTCACTGTGACCGCATGCGGCTCGGGCGGTGGCTCCGCGCCGGCCGGCGACGAGGGGACCTCCCCCTCGAAGCCTTCTTCCCCCGCCCAGTCACCCACCGACTCCCACGACAGCGGCAGCGGGTCACAGGGCGCGAAGGCCCCCGAGGCTCTGAACTTCTCTGCGACCACTGTGGACGGCAAGCCGTTCGACGCGAAGACCCTCGCGGGCAAGCCCACCGTGCTGTGGTTCTGGGCACCCTGGTGCCCCACCTGCAAGGGCCAGGCCGCCGAGACGGCCAAGGTCGCCGCCAACCAGCACGGCAAGGCGAACGTCGTCGGCGTCGCGGGCCTGGACAAGAACGCCGCCATGCGCGCCTTCGTCTCCGACACCGGCACCGACTCCTTCCCCCACCTCTCCGACGAAAAGGGCGAAGTGTGGAAGCGGTTCAAGATCACCCAGCAGAGCTACTACGTGATCCTCGACCAGACCGGAAAGACCGTCTACGAGGGCGTGCTCCCCGGCGGCAAGGGCCTGGCGGAGAAGGTCGCCGCCCTCACCGGCTGACCCCGCCATGGCCGACCTGCCCCTCGCCCTCGCCCTCGGCGCCGGGATGCTCGCCGCCGTCAACCCGTGCGGCTTCGCCCTGCTCCCCGCCTACCTCTCCCTGCTCGTCCTCGGCGACGACAGCCCCAGCCGTACCGTCGCCGTCGGCCGGGCGCTCGCCGCCACCGCCGCGATGACCGCGGGCTTCGCCACCTTCTTCGGCGTCTTCGGACTCCTCATCCAGCCCGTCGCCGGCCAGATCCAGCAGCACCTGCCCTGGTTCACCATCGTCCTCGGCCTGCTCATCGCCACGGCCGGAGCATGGCTCCTCGCAGGCCGCCAACTGTCCACCTTCGCCCCGAAACTCCGCCGTGCCCCCACCGTCACGCGATCCGTGCCCTCGATGGCACTGTTCGGTACGGCGTATGCCACCGCCTCCCTCGGCTGCACCATCGCCCCGTTCCTCGCCATCGTCGTCTCCGCCTTTCGCAGCGGCTCCACCACGGAAGGCATCCTCCTCTTCGCTGCCTACGCCGCCGGGATGGGCCTGATCGTCGGCGTAGCCTCCCTGACCGTCGCCCTCACCCGCACCACCGCCGTCACCCGGCTGCGCCGCCTCGGCGCGATCGCCCCCCCGGCTCGGCGGCGGTCTGCTCCTCCTGGTCGGCGCCTACGTCGCCTACTACGGCTGGTACGAGATCCGCGCCCTGCACAACCCCACCACCAACGACCCCGTCATCGACACGGCGGCCACCGTCCAGCGAGCCGTTGCCGACACCCTGGACACCGCCGGTCCGGCCGTGATCGCCGTACTCTTCGCCCTCCTGCTCCTCGCCACATTGGTCATCCGGCGCCGCAAGCGCACGAGCCGGCACACCGGCTTCCAACCGTGATCAAAGGCCCGCGACATGAGGGGTATCGCCTCTCCCTTGCCGCAGAGGCCAGGTCGGCACCCCTGATGCCGGACGCGGGAAACCCGGGTCGCCTCTGACCGGTCCGGCTCCTCCCGTCTCGGCTCCGAATGCCGGACTGTCATGCGGGTGGCAGGCGCGTTGACCGACTCCGGCGGTACGCACGCCACCGGCGGCGCAGCCAGTCGCCAGCCTCTCCCACCGCGACCAGCAGCACCGCCGATGCCGCGCACCGCGCAAGGTCCGTGGGCTGATCTGCCGCCCGGCTCCCCAGCCACAGCAGCACCGTGAGCCCACCCCACCACAGGACGACGGAGGCAATCGCGCGCCGTCGGCGCGTTGCCCCGCTCACGCGGTGGCCCTCAAGGCCCGGTGCGCCGCGACGGCCGCAACCAACGATCCGGTGACGGCCAGGACTCCGGCGACGGCGGTCGCGGCCATGATGAGCCCGGGTGAGGCGTCGGCCAGCCGCGGCACCGCGTTGAGCGGCGCGGCCATGTAGAGGGCCAGCAGGGCCCACCCGCGCGGGCGCATCGGGGCGAGCCGGGAGTGCAGGCGTTGCGGCACGCGCCCGGTGATCAGGGCCAGCGCGGCCGGGAGCAGGGTGAGGGAGCAGACGGCAAGGCCGGTCCAGTGCCAGATCACGGGCGTCGTGGTCTTCCTGCGCGGGTGCGGCGGGTGGCGGCGGTCATGACGAGTCCGGTGGTCAGGGCGGCAAGCCCGGTGACCAGGACGGGCAGGCCAGGGCCGGGCAGGACGTACATGGCCGCGCCGGTCAGGACGTACATGGCCGCGCCGGTCAGGGACAGCACCGCTCCTGCGGTCGCCAGGATGGTCCTGATGCGGTGTTCGGACACGCTGTTTCTTCCCTTCGGGTCGGGTGGGCTCGAGCGGTGGTCAACGGCGGCGGGTGCCGTTAGGGTTCCGAGACTGCCATCGGCCTCCCGCCGTGGGGCAGGAGGCCGGTGACTGCTGGACTCGGTGGCGGTCAGTGGCTGGCGGCGAGTTCGCCGCTGAGCTTGCCGTGCAGGTGGGCACTGGGGTCGTTCAGGCCGGTGATCTCCACGGTCTTGCCGCGCTGGGCGTACTTGGTCTCGATGGCGTCGAGGGCGGCGACGGAGGAGGCGTCCCAGATGTGTGCGGCAGACAGGTCGATGACGACCTTGTCCGGATCGCCCGTGTAGTCGAATTGGCCGACGAGGTCGTTGGAGGAGGCGAAGAACAGCTCGCCGGTGACCCGGTACACGACCGTGCTGCCGTCTGGGTCGACCGCGGCGGTGACCTCGGCGAGGTGGGCGACGCGCCTGGCGAAGACGACCATGGCCGTGATCGAGCCGACGACGACGCCGACGGCAAGGTTGTGCGTGGCCACGACACACGCGACGGTGATCACCATGACGGCGATCTCGCCGGCCGGCATCCGCTTGAGGGTCTTGGGGGCGATGGAGTGCCAGTCGAAGGTCGCGAACGACACCATGATCATGACGGCGACCAGGGCGGCCATGGGGATGTCGGAGACGACCGGCCCGAAGGCGATGCACAGCACCATCAGGAACGCGCCCGCGAGGAAGGTCGACAGGCGGGTGCGGGCGCCGGACACCTTCACGTTGATCATCGTCTGGCCGATCATGGCACAGCCGCCCATGCCGCCGAAGAAGCCGGTGACGATGTTGGCGATGCCCTGGCCGATGGACTCGCGGGTCTTGTCGGAGTGGGTGTCGGTGATGTCATCGACCAGCTTGGCGGTCATCAGCGACTCCATCAGGCCGACCAGAGCCATCGCGAAGGCGTACGGGGCGATCGTCGTCAGCGTGTCGAGCGTGAACGGCACGTCGGGCAGACCCGGCACGGGTAGGGAGGACGGCAGGGCGCCCTTGTCGCCCACCGTCGGTACCGCGATGGCCGCACCGACGGTGATTACGGTCAGGATGACGATGGACACGAGCGGGGCGGGGATCACCGTGGTGATCTTCGGGAAGAACACCATCAGCGCCAGCCCGCCGATGATCAGCGGATAGACGGCCCACGGGACGCCTGTCATCTCGGGGAACTGGGCCATGAAGATCAGGATGGCGAGGGCGTTGACGAAGCCGACCATCACGCTGCGGGGGATGAACCGCATCAGCTTCGCCACCCCGAGTGCGCCCAGGATGACCTGGAAGACGCCAGCGAGGATGACGGCGGCGATCAGGTAGCCCAGGCCGTGCTCGCGGTTGAGCGGGGCGATGACCAGAGCGATAGCGCCGGTGGCGGCGGAGATCATCGCTCGGCGTCCGCCGACGACGGAGATGACCACGGCCATGGTGAAGGAGGCGAACAGGCCGACTGCGGGGTCGACGCCGGCGATGATCGAGAAGGAGATCGCCTCGGGGATCAGCGCCAGGGCGACGACCAGGCCCGCGAGGACCTCGGTGCGCCAGACCTTCGGGTTGTTCAGCCAGTCGGGCCTCAGGCCGCGCAGGCGCGCGGCCGGGGACACAGCGGTAGCGGAAGACAAGAGTTCAGGAACCTGTCGTGCTCGGGCACACCCCCATGGCAGGCCGGGGATGTGCGGGAGGACGCGGAGGGGCCGGGCCGGCACCCCGCGGACGGCCCCGTCAGCGCGGAGCCGGAAGACCAGAGGGAACGGAGCAGGCAGGCGCGAGGGCGCCGGGCTCACATTCGGGGGCGAAGCGTCACGGCGGGCAAGCAGCGGCGCCGGGCGTCATGGGCTCGCGCACGCTTCTCTCCTGCAAGAATCGGATCTTCGCTGGGGGCGGCATCGACCCCGGAACGGCAGCAGCGGGGGCAGCCGGGCCGCCCTCACCTCCATCAACTCTACCCTAACGTTAGGGTAGATATTGGCGGTCCCGCTCAGGAGGCACTGCCGTGAGGGAAAGGCCAGGAGCAGGGACGTGGACGGCAAGCACATGCAGATCGGCGAGGTCGCCGCGCGCACCGAGCTGTCCCTGCGCACCATCCGGCACTACGAGGAGACCGGTCTCGTAGTCCCCTCCGCCCGCTCCCAAGGCGGGTTCCGGCTCTACACCGACAACGACGTGGCCCGGCTCATGGTCATCCGGCGGATGAAGCCGCTCGGCTTCACGCTGGACCAGATGCGCGACCTGCTGGACGCCGCCGACCGCCTTGACGCCGGTGACGAACTCGGACCGGATGAGCGCGAGGTGCTCCTTCAGCGCGTGCGCGAGTACGAGCAGAGCGCGGCGGAGCAGGTGGAGAAGCTGCGTGTCCAGCTCGCCCGCGCCGAGGACTTCGCCGCCACACTGCGGGCACGGCTGCCCGAGCACGAGCCGGTGCGCCCCTGACCGCTCCCGGCTCCGGCATGCTCTGCCTCCCGCAGCGCACGTGGCGCGGGCCTGTTCGACGCCCCCGACGCCGCTGAGGCCGACGGCGGCGGCTGCGCACCCGAGCCACAGGTCGTCCAGCTCGGCGCCCCAGCCGCGATCGGGGCGGCGGCTGCCGAGCAGGCCCACACGTCAACGGCCAGGCCGCGCTTGCGGCCCGGCACTTTTCTGCCGCATCACGCCCCGTCGACACCGCGGGCACCCCGGCCGCCGCGTGCACGCTCTGGGTGTCGAGCACCACCAGGCTCGGGTCCGCCTTCCGACGCGCCATTTCCCGCACCTGCCAGCGCAGCAGGTCGTGAATGGTCTGATCGATGCCGTCGTCACGCCAGGTGTAGAAGTAGTACTTCACCGCACCGGGTGGCGGAAAGTCGTGCGGGAGCAGCTCCCACTGGCACCCGGTCCGGCCCTGGTAGAGCAGCGCGTTGACGATCTCCCGCATCGCGTACCGGCCCTGATGGCTGCTGACCGAGGGATGCGCGGCCTTTCACGCGGCGATCATCGGCTGTCGGGTAGCGGGGACGCATTGCTGCGTCCCCGCCCCCTCAGAACCGGGCATGCCCGTTTTCCAGGCACCACGGCTCAAGCAAGCCCCAAGGGCTTCACGGTGATGTAGAGACTGCGAGTCTCCTGCGTGTTCTGGTTCGGAGACCACGATGGCAAGAGGCGTGTACCAGGCGAGTCTGCGGTCCGTCCGGCGTGCCACTCCGCCCGTGGTGAGTGAGGTAGCTGGCGGCTACCGCTCTGCGGACGGTGTTCAGCCACCAGCGTTCCCATTCGTGCGGGGACTGCGGTGACTGGTTGGCGGTGAGGATGTAGTCCCCGCAGAGTGGACAGCGTCCTTCCTGCTTGGCGAGCAGGTTCAGGTTGTAGTTGTCCAGCGGGGGTTTGACCTTCCTCCGTCTTTCGGCCCAGTAGTCCTGCAGGCCGGGGTCGTCGGGTGACGCCCCGCCCGTGACCAGCTGGTGCCGGACGATATTTGTCCAGGAGAATTTGACCACGTGAAAGGTGCCGCCGCTTTCGCTGGTACAGCTGCGATCGCCGAGCACCCAGTAGTCGTTCCTGAACTTATTGAACTTGCCGTAGTAGCGGCGCACAATCCACTTCTTCGGCTTGTTGGGGTGGGAGTGCTTGGCCCACTTGTATGTGAGCCGCCACACATGAGAGTCCAGATCCGAGAAGACCCGGCTGGACACCGCCCCACGGTAGTAGGCCGCCCAGCCCCGAATGATCGGGTTGAGTTTGGCGATGACCGCCACCACATTCGATCCGCGAAGGTTTCGCATCTCGTCCGTGAGTCTTTTCCGTATCCGCTTGATCGCCTTCTTGCTTGGTTTGATGATCAGCTTGGACCCGTGAAACTGGCGGAGAGTGAATCCCAGGAAGTCGAAACCTTCGGAGAGATGCACAATGCGCGTCTTCTCCTCGTTGAAGGTCAGCCCTCTGGGAGCCAGCCACGCTGCAAGCTGCGCCTTGACCTGCTCTGCTTGCTGCCGAGAGTGACAGCAGGCGACCATATCGTCGGCGTATCGCACCAGCACCGGAGCTCCTCGCGTCGTTTCTCCGGAAGTGCGTCCGGATGCGAGATAGCGGACTCCGGCAGCTTCCTCCAGGCCATGGAGTGCAACGTTCATCAACAGCGGGCTGATTACACCGCCTTGAGGTGATCCCTCTTCGGTCGGCGTGTGCAGGCCGTCCTCGACCACTCCTGCTTTCAGCCATCCCCGGATCATTTCCCTGGCCGGGAAGAACCCGATCGCTTCGAGCAGTTGTTCGTGGTCGATTCTATCGAACGCGGCGGACAAGTCGGCATCCAGAATCCACAGCCTCCTGGCTCGGGAGCCTTTCAGCGTGGAGTAGAGAGAGCCGATGGCGTCCGCACAGCTGCGGCCCGGCCGGAATCCATAGGATTTCGGCTCGAAGCGCGCTTCCCACTCGGGTTCCAGTGCGTTACGGACGCGCGCCTGATGGCATCGGTCCATAATCACGGGATACCGAGCGGCCGTTGTTTTCCATTGGCCTTTGGAATGTACACGCGTCGGACCGGCAGTGGATTCCAGGACGAGCGCGTATGGTGCACGCGCACAGCCACGTCCATCCTGGCCTCGGGTGACAGGGCGGTCTCCCCGTCGATCCCGGCCGTCCGACGTCCAGCGTTGCGCTGAGTCACCTGCCGCACGCTGATCAGCGTGTTCGACCAGGATCTCAGCATCAGTTTCTGCAGGGACCGGACCAGAGCCCAGTCCTCTTCCCGCGTCGCCTTGAAGATCCTCTGCCTCAGCCTCACTACGTTGTCCTCGTGGTGACGCCACGCGACGTCGTCCCATTCGGCAACGTCCTCGGGTCCGTTCACCGCGGTGTCCAACTTGCCCCTCGGTTCGGGAGGCCCCGGGCCTCGGTCGTCAAAGGCTCACCAGCCCACGTCAGCTCCCCTTTCGGGACCCGGCCGCCAGGACCGGCATCCGGCCGGTTCCCCGAGACAGCCGCCTGGAGAGGCAACCACATGTCCCGAGTCCCGCTGCCTTTCGGCCGCCGGCATCTGCTTCTTGGGCTTCCTGTCCCGCCGAGGAGTTCCGCCCCTCTTACGATCGGCCTACCGAGCCCAAAGGCCCGGACCCCGACGGGGTTTCCACGTTCCGCGCACACGAGACACGGCCGGGGTGGGCGCCCCCTACACCCCGGGGCCAGCGGTGTTCCCACGACCGGTTGATCGTCCCCGGCCGCCGCTTGCCGCCTCTTCCAGCGGCCAGGCCCTTGCACCCTGGTCCTCGTCCCGTCACCCAAGGCTTGGGCTGACGAGGCATCATCGGGGGTTCACTTGCGTTCGCCCGTCCGGCCTTCCCCTCGCCCGGTTGCTCCCCCGGACGGAGCGGGGGCCCTTGGGCTTCTTCCCTGGGCTTCGCACCCTCACAAGCGGGACCTGTGAACGCACGCCAGGGCGGGGACTGATCTCGAACACTGATCAGGAACTACGCATCCGGTCTATAACCGGCCTCCGATCTGCGAGTTCACTCGAAATGCGCGACTTCGTGTCGCACCGACCAGCGCCCACTGCTCGTCACTCACGTCGGTCTTGTAGGGCTTGCGCTCGCTAACGGTGCCCAGCCCAACATGCCCATGGCCGCCGACCGGCCAGGATGCTGCACCGCCACACGTTCAGGTGACGACAAAACTCCTGTGCACTCTCATTCCGCCCTCTCAGGGTGCTGCGGGCGCTCAGGACACGGCGGGCGTTCGGGACGCCGCAGGCGCTCCGGCCTCAGCAGGCGTGCCCATCGCGACGGACGGCCCTGCGGCCATGGCGGCCCCCGCCCCCGACTTCGCCGAGCGGATCACCGCCGGGGTGCACGCCCAGCTGCTCGCCGACCACGGCACCGCGTACGAGATAGCCTCCGCGTGCGTACGGGACTGCCGCGCCCAGGACGTGTTCGGCTGGCTCCACACCGCGCTGCACCTGCTCGCCGAGGCCCAACTGGCCCTGGGACGCTACGCCGAGGCGCAGGCCACCGCCGAGGAAGGCCTTGCGATCGCCGAGGAGTACGGCCGCGACCACCGGGGCGCATACCTGCGGGCGACCCTGGCGACGCTGGCCGCCCTGCGCGGCGACCAGGACCGGTGCGCCGATCTCGCCGGGGCTGCCCTGGAGCACGCCGAAGCCCACGGCATCGCACTGGCCGCCGCCCACGCTCACCGGGCCCTCGGTCTGCTCGACCTCGGGCTCGGCGCTGCCGAGAGCGCGCTTGCCCACCTGGAGGCAGCGCGCGTCCGGGTGGGCCATCCTGCGCTGTCGGCCTGGCTGTTGCCCGATCTCGTCGAGGCAGCGGTACGCGCCGGGCACCCGGACCAGGCCGCCGAGTCGATCGCTCGCCTCACCGAATGGGTGAGGGCCTCGAACCACCCGGCGGCGCTCGCACTGCTCCACCGCTGCCGTGCTCTGACCGGCTCCTTCGAGCAACCCGGCGATGCCGAGCGGCACTTCGAGGAAGCCCTGCACCAGTACGACGAGTGCTGCCACGATGTCGGCCGAAACGACGAGGGCCGTCCCTTCGAGCGGGCCCGTACCGAGCTGCTGTACGGCGAGTGGCTGCGCCGCGAGCATCGCCGCCCGACGCCACCTCCGTGCCCCCTCGAAACCTTCGAGACCCTGGACGCCCGGCCCTGGGCCACTCGCGCCCGCACCGAACTCCAGGCCACCGGCGAGCAGATCGGCCCGGAAGACCGGGCGGACACTCCGCTGGCCCTGCTCAGCCCCCAAGGGCGCGAGGTCGTCAGGCTGGCCGCCACCGGCGCCACCAACCGCGGGATCGCCACCCAGCTCTTCCTGCACCCGCGCACAGTCGGCCACCACCTCTACCGGGCCTTCCCCCAAACTCGGCGTCACCTCCCGTACCGAACTCCCCCAGCGGTTGAGCCAAGACGCCGAAGCCGACCCCGGCCTTTGACCTGGCTCGGTCACCGGATCCACGGAATCGTCCAACGGCCGCAAGGAGACCTTCGACGGCTTCTGGCTGCGCGCCTTCGTCCTGGACCACATGGACGTCCAGGAGGACACCGGGCTCGTCAACGCCTCGACCTTCCAGGAAAGCGAGGCTTCAACACGGTGGTTAAGAGCCATACTTGAGCGTGCGGGGACCATCCCGTGGTGGCCTGATGCGGGAGAGGCAGTAATCCGGTGCGCAGCGAAAGCCAGGGAGTGAGTAAGGCCGAGGTCCGGCTGAAGTGGGATCCGAGTCCCTGGAATCAGCCGCCTCATCATCTCGACATCATCGCCGCGACCTACGCGGCGGACGCCCCCTACGGGCGGCCCGTGTACGTCGTCCACTTCGACAGCCGCTCGCCGGACGGCACCATCAACATGAGCCGACACAGCCAAACCGGTCAGGGTTTCGGCTATGTCGAGGCGATGACTCTGGAATTGGACCGCATGGCGTCCTCCTTCGCACGCGTGGTCGTGGGCGTGGCGATCCACCAGAACAGCGGCCCCAAGACCTTCGGTGACATAACGAACGCCGGGGTACTGGTGGTCCACGGGTACGAGGAGCTGCTGAAGGACGACTTCGCACAGGTCGCCGGGGCCAGCGCCACCACCGTCGCGGAGTTCACCCGGGCCACCTCCTCGGCTTGGGAGTTCCACGAGATGGTCCGAGGATTCGACTGCGACCCCGTGGTCTTCGCTGCTGAAATGGGCAATGCTCCGTAGCACCCCTGTCACGCCCTCCCGCTTCAGGCGAACTCACCGCGCCCCTTGGCCGGCGATGCACAACAGGCAGGGGAAGAGGACAATCGGAGCATGAGGCGTCGACTCTCCGACGTGAGCCGTCCCGCCCGGCTGGCCTCGTCAGGTGAGGGCCTCGGGCAGGACGAGTTGGCGCTGGCCGCCCGCAACCACGGCCTGCCGCTGGAGGCCATGCGCCACGACGTCACCCCGCCCGGCCTGCACTACGTGCTGACGCACTTCGACATCCCCCATGTGCCTGATGACGCTTCCTGGCGGCTGACGGTGAGCGGACGCGTACGGCACGTACTCGACCTCTCCCTCGCGCAGCTGCGCGCCTACCCCGCGGTTACTACGCGCGTGACGTTGGAGTGCGCCGGAAACGGCCGGGCGTTGCTGGCGCCACGGCCGGTGAGCCAGCCGTGGCTGGTCGAGGCCGTCGGCACGGCGGACTGGACGGGAGTGCCCTTGCGTCTGCTGCTCGACGAGGCCGGAGTCGAGTCGGGCGCGATCGATGTCGTGTTCACCGCAGCGGACCACGGCGTGGAGCGGGGTGTCGAGCAGGACTACCAACGCGGCCTCCCTCTCGACGTGGCCACCGGGGACGCCCCGGAGGTCCTCGTGGCCTACTCGATGAACGGAGCCCCTCTGCCGCCCCAGCACGGCAGCCCGCTGCGTCTCGTGGTGCCCGGCTGGTACGGGATGGCACAGGTGAAGTGGCTGCGTGACATCACGGTCGTCGACACACCTTTCATGGGCTTCCAGCAATCCGTGGCCTACCGGATCCGACAGGTACCCGAGGAGGCGGGTGAGCCGGTCACCCGCATCGCTCCCAGGGCCCTGCTGATCCCGCCGGGCTTTCCCGACTTCATGTCCCGGACGCGGGTGGTGGCGCCGGGTCCGGTTCTGCTGGAGGGACGGGCCTGGTCGGGACGCGCCCCGGTGACCTCGGTGGAGGTGAGCACCGACGGCGGCCTGACATGGCAGAGGGCCCGGCTCGAACCGGATCACGGGCACCGGTGGGCCTGGCGCCGATGGTCCTCCATGTGGTCCGCCTTCCCGGGCGAGCATGTCCTGAGCACCCGTGCCCACGACGCGGCGGGCAACAGCCAGCCACTGGAGCAGCCCTGGAACCGAGGAGGGTTCGCCAACAACCTCGTCCAACGGGTGCCGGTCTTCTGCCCCGATCCCGCCGACACGCTATGACCGCACGGCCCCGGCCACGCCGCCACCGCGCTGCGAGGACCCCGGCCCCCTCAGCGGTGCTCGGGGTTGTCCGCCCCCGGTCGGCAGCCGGCGTCCCACTCCGTGCGCTGGTTGCCGTGGGGCGGAACCCCGCCTGCCCGTTTGAGCATGGCGGCCAGGTGCATCAGGTTCCAGGTCATGAAGTTGGTGTTGCGGTTGGTGAAGTCGTTCTCCGGGCCGCCCGAGCCGGGGTCCAGGTAGGAGGGGCCAGGACCCGCGGCACCGATCCAGCCGGCGTCCGCCTGCGGCGGGATGGTGTAGCCGAGGTGCTGCAGGCTGTAGAGGACGTTCATGGCGCAGTGCTTGACGCCGTCCTCGTTGCCGGTGATCAGACACCCTCCGACCCGTCCGTAATAGGCGTACTGCCCTTGGGGATTGAGCAAACTGGAGCAGCTGTACAGGCGCTCGATGACCTGCTTGGTGACGGAGCTGTTGTCGCCCAGCCAGATGGGCCCGGCGATGACCAGGATGTCCGCGGCCATCACCCGCTCGTACAGCGCGGGCCAGGCGTCCGTGGCGAAGCCGTGCTCGGTCATGTCGGGATAGACGCCGGTCGCGATGTCATGGTCGATCGCGCGGACGAGTTCCGTGGTCACTCCCTGGCCGTCCATGAGTGCCCGGCTCTTGTCGATGAGCCCCTGTGTGTGGCTGAGTTGGGGCGAGGGCTTGAGCGTGCAATTGATGAAGAGCGCACGCAGGTCGTCGAAACGGTAACCGTCCTCAGCGGACGGGACCGACGGTGCTGCCATGGGGGCCTCCGGGGAGAAGAGCGGACAGGGGCGGGGCTGGGGGCTGAGGTGCCAGCGGCAGCGTCTCGCGGAAATCACGCGCTGTCCCGTCACGACGCGCAGAAACACGGCGGGTTCCTCACCGGCACACGATGGGTTCCGGGGGTGCCCGGCCGCTCGTCGTGCGCCGCTCGTCGCTCGCGGCTCGTCGTGCGCCGACCTCCCGCCTCCCGGATCCTGGAGGCACCGGCCGGGCCCAACATCCCGGCCGGTCGGCCGACCGGCCAATGAGAAGACCAAGGACAAGGCGCGAAGACCATGACGATCGATGTGTCCGCGGAGCGCGTGATCCAGCTCCCTCCCGCACGGGTGGCGGAGTACGCCATGGACTGGCGCCACGACCACGAGTGGACCCAGGGGATCCGCATCGCGCAGCTGACTCGCGAGGCGGACGAGGGCGGCTTCGGCGTGGGCGCCGAGGTCACCCGGACTGCGTACTTCCTGGGTCGTCGCATCGATTACGTCATGCGCGTGGCGGGGTACGAGCCGCCCCGCCTGCTGGACATGGTCTCCGTGGCCGGTCCGATGCCCATGCATGTCACGTACACCTTCGAGCCGGACCCGCGTGGCACCCTCGCCCGCATCCGCGTTCGAGGCGGCGAGGGCGGCTTCTACCGGCTGGCCGCGCCGCTCTTGGCCCGCCAGGTCCGCTCGTCCATCGGCAAGGACCTTCGCGGCCTTGAGCACCGGCTCGGCAGACGGGAGGGGGAAGTGCTGTGACGTGCGACGAGGGACTGGCGGAACGGATCAGACGACGACTGGGCCCTGACCACGACGTCGTCGAGGGGTGGTTGTACGGCGGGATCGCCTTCCCGCATCGCGGCAACATGCCCGTGGGCGTGAGCCACGACGATCGCATGATGCGGGTCGGCCCCGACAGAACCGACGCTCCCCAGGACCGGCCCGCCCCGGCGCCCGCGTCTTCGGCATGACGCGCCGCCTGGTGCGCCGGTGATCCCTCTCGACGGAGCGGCTTTTACGGAGGACGAGGTCCTCGTCGAGTGGATGGTGCCCGGCCGCGGCTGCGGCCTGACAGGGGCTGCCGCGGCCGGGGCGGCGATAGCCCTACGGGGCAATAGCGGGCGTCTGTGACTTTTGAGCCAAAAGCCATGAGCGGGTGCGCAACTTCTTGACCCCGACAAATCACCTCATAGACATGACCAAGGCCGGGCCTCGCCGGAGTCGACGTGCCAAGGGGGACAAGTCGCCACCGCGATCGCGGCGACCGGCGTCCTGCTCACCGGACCGGCGGCGGCCACCTCCGAGTCGTCGATGGGCGGCGCCGTCGCCGCCCTCGGACAGCAGAAGATCAACCTGAAGCAGGACGGGTGGGGCTCCGCCGAGAGCTGCGTGGTCTACTCCAAGACATCGGTGCGCCGCTTCAAGACCCACGAGGAAGCCGACCGGGTGCTGGGCTACTCCCGCGCCACCGACCCCCTGATGAAGGGCAAGAACGCGGCGCAGATCCAGGCCACACCGGCCTGCGCGAGCGGCTGGCTGCGCCTGTACGAGCACGCCAACGGGGGCGGACGCCGGCCGATCTTCAGCGACTACTACTGGCACAACCTCAACGAGTACGGCCTCAACGACCAGACGTCCTCGTGGCGCAACAACCAGGGTTCCAGCCAGTGGGGTTGGCTGGCCCGTGACGAGGGGAGCAATGGTGGGCGGATCTCCATCAGCCCCAACACCCACAGCTCCAACCTCGGCGCCTACAACGACTGGGCGAGTTCGGTAGCCGCCTGACGGCCGAGGACCGAGTTACGCACGTGCGGGGCGGCACCTTCCGAAGGTGCCGCCCCTTCACACGCCGCGTCGGCCGAGATGGGGGTCCGGCCTTCAGCGGGGCAACGGTCACCTTGTCGATATCGGGCGCGTAAGCGTGGAGTTCGCGTGGAGTTGCCGAAGGTGAGGGCGCGCATACCGGCCGTGATCGGAGGCGTCGCACCGGATTTCCCGGCTGCTCCTCGGCCCCTACGCCCTGAATGATGGTAACGGGGAGGGCAACCGCGAGGGCTGTCCCTGCGGGCGGTTCCACAGGGCTATCGTCACCAGGGAGCCGGAGACGGAGCCGGAGACGGAGGCAGCAGGCAGCGGGCAGCGGGCAGCGGGCAGCGGGCCGACGGAAGGATCGACCGCGGCCGCCCCGCTCTCGCGGCGAATCAGCACACGGCGCGGCCCCACCGTCGCGCGGAACCGACCTCTCCTGCCAGGGCATCCAGGACGCTGTCGGAGACACGCCGAGATTGCCGCGCTCCAGCCGGATGTAGTACTCGACGCTCATACCGGCCGGCTGGGCCACCTCCCCGCGACCAGCCCGGGCACCCGGCGCTGCCCGAAGGACGACAGCCCCGCCTGCTCGGGCGTGATCCGGTCGCGGCAGGTCTCAAGGAATGCGCTGACCTCGGCCTGCTTGTCCATACGATCCAGCCTGGGAACGGCAAGGATGGGGACGGGGTTCTCTGCCATTACCCCCTTCGCCGTGGGGCCTGCTCGTGGAGCCCGACGGGCTGGGAGAGGTCGCGCCGAGCCGCCACAGCCCATCGATATCACCGGCTCCGTCGACCTGGACCAGATCGAGCCCCGTCAACTTCGACCGCTCCGCCGACCTGATCGGCTGCGGCGTAAAGAGTTTTCTCGTCAATCCACAGCGCGGCCGATGAGTTTGTGGCTCCCGGCCGGTCCAAGCTCGTGACAGCCCAGGAAAGGAAACCGCCATGTCGGAGCTTCTCGTCGACTTCATCACCTCCCTCGACGGCTACGCGTCGGGAGAGGGGTGGCCCGGGTTCTGGGGCCTAGAGGGGCCGGAGTACCTCGCCTGGCTCGGCGAGCAGCCCGAGGCCACCTACCTGATGGGGGCGAACACCTACCGCCTGATGTCGGGCTTCGCCGCAGGCGAGGTCCCGGAGGGCCAAGACGAGTTCAGGCCCGAAGAGGAGGCGTCCGTCGACGAACTCACGCAAGCGTCCAAGGTGGTCTTCTCCTCCTCCCTCGAGGAGCCACTGACATGGGCCAACTCCACACTCGTCCGCGACGACGCCGTCGAGGCGGTGCGCGCCATGAAGTCGGGCGGCACGGGGCTCCTCAGCACGATCGGCAGCCTCAGCCTGTGCCGGTCCCTGCTGCGAGCCGGACTCGTCGACCGCTTCCGGGTCGTGATGTTCCCGGTGATCACCGGGGCCACGGGCGCAGAGCGCATCTACGACGGCTACCCGGACGTCGCGCTCGAGATGATCGAGCACCGCACCTTCGACGGCCGCATCCAACTGGTCGAGTACCGGCCCCGCGTGCTCGAGCACCCGCCGCTCGGCGCCCCTGCGTGACGTCGCCTCGTCCGCCGGTCTGGACGACCGCCAGGCCGGCGGCGGGCACGGAGCAGGGCCTGACAAAGGTGAACGGCCAACACCAGGATGCCGGGGCCAGGTCGTGGCGGGACTGACGGAGACAAGGTTCCCGTGAGTGTGAGCATCGCTGCGGAGTGCTTGGGCAGCGTCTCGTGGTCCCTGACATCCCGAATGCGTGCATCCACCACTCCAGCGACCTCCCCGCCATCCCCAGAACTCGGCACATCCACGAACCCGTTCACCGCTTTCGTCCTGCTCCCGATCTTGATCGTCAGACGGAGTAGGAGTTTCGCCCGGTCGACAAGCAGCCCAAATCCGCGACGTCCCTGACGTCACAACCCCACCCGGCCGACAGACAGCCCTGGTCACACCCCAACGGCCGTCGAATCGGCTGGTGGCAGCCCTGCCGGTCGGCCCTTACGGCCGGCTGATCCATGATCGCCAGGCTGTCACTGCGCTGGTGCCTGCTGCTCATCACTCCACCGAGTGGCACTTCGCGCTTCTCCCAGGGAAATCGGAAGCGAGGCGCATAGCCTGCGCTGGTGCCGAAGCGGGCCGAGTACGGCCGAGTACGGCCGAGTACGCGCCATCTCGGTCACGGCGCCCACGCTTTCCGGGCATGGGCTCTGGCGCTTTGCTCATGGCCGGATCACGGTCCCAACCACGGGTGGGGAACCACCCTCGGGGGGACACCGCACGCGCGAACACTGTTGCGGGGCGCAGCCTCGGCCATGAGCAGCGCAGGTGGCGAGGAGACAGGCCTCCAGCGTCACCGGAGTCTCAGGACACCAGGGGCTCGTTCTTCGAAGATCTCGATCAACCAGTCGAAGACGGTTGACCCCTGCTCCTCACGCGCCGCGGCCAGCTCGGCACTGACCGCTGGGCGGTTCGTGGGGTGGCAGCGCGAAAGGCGGATCTCCAACTGCCGAGCAGTCTCTGGGTAGCTCAAGTGCACCCGAGACGCCTGGTGGTCCCGCCACTCGACCACGTAGTCATCGTCGTCGGGCGTTCCGAATCCGCCGCTGAGGCAGTCGGCGAAAGCGTCGAGATTCCTGCCGAAGTAGCCATCGGGGCCGTTGATCGTCTCGCCGATGACTCGCCAGAAGTCTTCCAGCGTCCTGATCCGGGTGCCGTCCAGCACGTATGTCGCGGTCACAGCCCGCAGCATACGTGCGGCTCCGTGGGAAGCAACGGCTTCATCCGGCCCGCCATTGCGCTGATTCCGAGCTCCGGTGATCACTGGGACGTGTGCCGCGCAGTCGTTTGAAGGCCACGCTCAGGGCGAACGCGTTGGCGTAACCCACCTTCCTCGCGATCGTGCCCACCGTGTCGTCGGTCTCCCGGAGCATGTCTGCGGCCAAGGTGATCCGCCAGTCCGCGAGGTAGGACATCGGTGGTTCGCCGACCAGGGTGGTGAACCGCCTGGCGAGCGCCGCCCGCGATACCCCTACCTCGGCCGCCAGATGCGCCACCGTCCACGGGTGGGCGGGTGCGTCGTGGAGCAGCCGCAACGCGGTACCCACGACCGGATCGTCCAGTGCACGGCACCAGGCCGGGGCGTTCGCGTCCGGGTTGTCGAACCAACTGCGCAGCGCGGAGACCAGCATCAGGTCCAGCAGTCTGTCCAGCACCAGTTGCTGTCCCGGTCGGTCTCTGGCGACCTCCTCGGCCAGCGATTCCCCCGACGGGAAGGGGCTGCCCTCGGCCGGCACGACCAGCACGGCGGGCAGGGCCTGCAGCAGCCGTTCGCTGAGCGCTCCCCGGCGCTCGAATGCCCCGCTGACCAGAACGGCAGCCCCCTCGGACGCCGTTCCGCAGGTCCGGGCGGGCCTGGGGGCGTGCTCGACGCCCTCAGCCCTGGGACAGTAGTCGGCGCTGGTCACCACCAGCGAGGGTGCGGTCCCGGGGGCGTCGGCCACCGCGTAGGGCGCGTCGCCGCGGATGACGGCGATGTCGCCGACATCGATCGGCACCGGCTCGTGCTGGTCGGGCACGATCCACGCCCGGCCGCGCACCATCGTGGCGAGCGTCAGCGGGGCGCCGCCGGCCATCCGAAGGGCCCAGGGTGGTCGCATGATCGTCTGCCGGAAGACGGCGCCGCGCGCGCGTACCTCTGCCAAGAGCTCCGACACGGCATCCATGCCGTCAGCGTAGACGCCTAGACATCAAGCAGATGCTTTCAACCATGGATCGTCTCAGCTGCAGCCGGTTGGCTGAGGTCATGTCTGAACATCCGATTCTTGTCACTGGGGCAACGGGGAAGTCCGGCCGCCGCGTTGTCACGCAACTCCGGGCCAAGGGGCTGCCGGTTCGCGCGGCGTCCCGGAACGGCGAGCACGTCCTCGACTGGACCGACAGCGCCACCTGGGATGCCGCTCTGGAGGGTGTGCGGTCCATGTACATCGTGCAGTTGGACGGCACGATGCTCGTTCGCCCGTTCATCGAGCGGGCGGTGC
Source organism: Streptomyces sp. 11x1 (assembly GCF_032598905.1). Taxonomy (NCBI): domain Bacteria; kingdom Bacillati; phylum Actinomycetota; class Actinomycetes; order Kitasatosporales; family Streptomycetaceae; genus Streptomyces; species Streptomyces sp. 11x1. Next base: position 417,325 of record NZ_CP122458.1, read on the forward strand.
GGCATGGGGTACGGCGGATCGTGCTGGCCTCGGGGCGCGGGATCGGCATCCCGGACTACGCGAAGGACAGCAGCGGGATCCTCGCGGGCCTCGTCGACAGCGAGGCCGCTGTGCGGGAAAGCGCTCTGGAGTGGACGATCAGCAGGCCGGGCTGGTTCGCGCAGAACTTCAGTGAGGGTTTCTTCGCCGACGACATCCTCGCCGGTGAGCTGCGGCTGCCCGCCGGCGACGGGGCTGCCAGCTTCGTCGATGCCGAGGACATCGCCGCAGTGGTGGTCGCCGCGCTGACCGAGGACCGGCACGTGGGCCAGACCTACGAGTTGTCCGGACCCCGAGGGGTGACGCTGGCCGAGGCGGTCGCCACGATCTCCGAGGTCACCGGCCGTGAAATCCGCTACGTGCCGCTCTCCGCCGAGGGCTACGTCGCGGAACTTGTTCAGCAGGGGTTGCCGTCGGCGGACGCCGAAGCTTTCGCGGACGTCATCGAGCCACTCAGGGAGGGTAGGGATGATTACGTCAGCGACGGCGTGCAACGTGCCCTTGGCCGCCCGCCGCGGACCTTCGCCGAATTCGCCAAGTTCACTGCTGACGCGTGTGATTGGTCGACCTGACTGCCGCTGATGCGCGGCCCATGGCGACGAACCGGCAAATCGGCCGGCAGGATCCCGGTCCTTGCCGGTGCTTGGGCAGCAGACGGACAGGCCTGCTCTGTTGATCTCCCCACCTCGCATCTCGGCGAGGGCTGACTCAGGTCGTGCACACGCCAGGCGCCGCATGCCACCGCCACCGGGCCCGTCGGGCTGCGGTGGCGGTGGCGGTGGTGTATGGGGTGTCGGTCAGCGGGTGGCCTGGCGGCGTCGATGATGACGTCGGCGACCGCGTCGGGCTGGGAGATGGAGACCAGGTACTGATCTGTCCCGCTCGACGACCGCTGCGAGAGGCACCGCCGCCGCATGCTGGACGGCGAGGGATTCTCGGACCGCAACGACAACCTGTACAGCTGAACGGCCCTGTTGGGCGACCGCCGCGGCGGCCCCGACGTGTCGCCTCACGCCGCACCGGCCCGGGCCAAGGATCTCAGCGGCCTGCCCCGCGCCTACCTCGACACCGGCTCGGTCGAGACGTTCCGCGACGAGATCCTGGCCTACGCCGGCCGCCCGTCCGAGGCGGGCGTGAGCGTCGACCTGCACATGTGGGGCGGCGGCTTCCATGGTTTCGACGGCCCCCGCCCTACGCGGCGGTCTCACGAACCTCCGAGCCGCGACGACTTCATCCGGCGGGCCCTCTAGGACTGAGCGGCCCCGACCCGGCGCGGACCGGACCCATTCCGACCGTTCCGAGGAGCGATGGAGGCCCGCGAGATGCTGGAACTCCTTCAGTTCAGGATCGCGATGGCTTCTATCTCCACCAGGTGGTCGGGGATGTCCAACGCCGCAACGCCCAGCAGCGTGGCCGGCGGGGCCGGGGTCACGCCGCCCAGCTTCGCGGATGCACGACCGATCCCCTCCAGGAGCTGGGGCATCTTGTCGGGGGTCCAGTCGACGACGTGGACGTTCAGTTTCGCCACATCGTCGAAGGAACCACCGACCTCGGCCAAGGCGGTGGCGATGTTGAGATAACACTGCTCCACCTGGGCGGCAAGATCGCCCTCGCCCACCGTGGCCCCTTCGGCGTCCCAGGCGACCTGCCCGGCGATGAAGACCAGTTTCGTCCCCGTCGCGACCGCCACCTGCCGGTAGACGTCGATCTTGGGCAATCCGTCGGGGTTCACCAGAGTGATGGCCATGCTGTCTGCCTCCTCGTCAAGAGAGCCCGTGGGCTCGCTGCCACCGGACCGAGGGCGCCTCGGTCTCTTGTGGTTACTCAGGCACCGTAGGAGAGTGGCTGCTGACGTGGAAGTACGCACTTTTCAGTGACTGGAGAACCTCACGGTGACCAAGCAGTTCACGGGCTCGCCCGACGAAGCGGATCTTCGGCGCGCGGATTCTCTGGCGCGGGAGATCTTTTCGGACGTTGCCAACAAATGGGCGCTTTTGATCATCGAGGCCCTGGGAGAGCACACCCTGCGCTTCGGCGAGCTGCGGAACGAGATCGAGGGCATCAGCCACAAGATGCTCACCCAGAACCTGCGCATGCTCGAACGCAACGGTCTGGTCGACCGGACGGTGCACCCCGTGGTGCCGCCCAGGGTCGAGTACGCCCTCACCGAGCCGGGCCAGGCCCTTCGGGTGACGATCGACGGACTGTGCGACTGGACCCACCGATACCTCGGCCACATCGAGACCTCCCGCCACCGCTTCGACGCCTGAGGCGGACAACTGCGTCGTTTGAAGAGCGTGCGGGCGGCGCGGCAGGCACCGCTTCGCGTCAGGCTCTGGTGGGTTGCTGTGCCTGGGAGCCGTCGGCCGCGAGCGGAAGGCTGCGCAGTGACAGTGCGCTCGGCGCCGGCAGCGCTCCGTGGGCCGCCTCGGCACGGAACGACTGGAGCAAGTACGCCACCAGACGCCGGGACGCCGCACGGTCGCCCGGCAGCGCGGTGACCAGACCGCAGTGGGCCAGCAGGGCCACGGCGATGTCGGAGGGGTGGAAGTCGGCTCGCAGCGCGCCCGCCGCCTGTGCCCTGCGGACCAGGGTCATGAAGTCCCGCTCGGCCTGCTCCCGTTCGCGCGCGTGTTCTCGTGTGCTGTCCGGAAAGGCCGTGACGAACGCGGCCGGGAAGCCCCGTTCTTCCCGTTGCAGTTCGCAGACCGTCTCGACCAGCCGCTGGAAGCCCTGCCACGGATCGGGGTCGGCCAGGGCGTCGGTGAGCGCCCGAGCGCAGGTGTCCATCTGGTGCGCAAACGTGGCCCGTACCAGTGCGTCCCGCGTCGGGAACCGCCGATACAGCGTCGCCACACCGACCCCCGCCCGTCGGGCCACGGTCGCCATGGGTGCGTCGATGCCGTGCTCGGCGAAGACCAGGCGGGCGGCCGAGAGGATGCGCCGCCGGTTGCGCCGGGCGTCGGCCCGCAGACTGTCCTGCCCCGCGATCCGAGAGGATTCCCCCACCGCTGTCTCTCACCTCCGGTCAAGTGGACGATCTCGTCCGCTTGTCAGCCTACGCTCGGCGCCACGATCCCCCGGACCGGCCACTGGTGGCGAAGGCGAGAGCGAAGGTGAGAGCGATGACGATGGACGACCGCACGATGAAAGCCGTACTGTTCGACCGCTTCGGCGGCCCCGAGGTGCTGTATGTGGGCCGGGTCCCACGTCCCGGGCCGGCACCTGGCGAAGTCCTCGTGCGCGTGCGCGCGTTCAGCGTCAACGGCGGTGAGCTGGCTGCCCGTTCCGGAAGGGCCCGCCTCATCACGGGCCGGAAGTTCCCGCAGCGCGTCGGGCTGGACTTCACTGGTGAAATCGCCGAACTCGGCTCCGGCGCCACCGGCGTGGCGGTCGGCGACCAGGTGTGGGGTGTCCTGGGCCGCACCTCCGGATTCGGCAGCGCCGCCCAGTACGTGACCGTACGCCCCGAGCTGCTCGGACGGGTCCCGGACGGGCTGGACCTGGTGGCCGCCGCCGCGCTGCCGGTGGCCACCACCGCCGTCACGGCTCTGCGCGACAAGGCCGCGCTGAGCCCCGGCGAACGGCTGCTCGTACGGGGCGGGGCAGGCGGCGTCGGCAACGCCGCCGTCCAGCTCGGACAGGCGTACGGCGCCGAGGTCACGGCCCTGGCCCGCGCTGCCAACCTCGACTTCGTCCGTACGCTCGGTGCGCACCATGCCGCCGACCACCGGACCGTGTCACCTGCGGAACTCGGACTGTTCGACGTGGTCCTCGACACGGCGGGCACCGACCTGCGTACCGTACGGCGGATGCTGAAACCCGGCGGACGCATGGTCACCATCGCCGTCGACCTGACGCGACCCGCCGCCTCGCTGGGCTACATCGCGGCCAGCGCTGTTCACGGACGCGGCCGAGTGCGCTTCTTCAGCGGCAACCCCGGACGCGCCCACCTCGACGACCTGGCCCGCCATGTGACGGAGGGAAAACTGCGGCCGGCGGTGGACACGGTCTTCCCGCTGGAAGAGACAGCGGCGGCACACCGGGCCCTGGAGGCGGGCGGGGTGCGGGGCAAGTACGTGGTCCAGGTCGACTAGGGCTTGTCGGGAAGGCGCTGGTCACAGCCACTCGGCCGGCACGTGCGGCCGGACGCACCAGGACCGACACAACGGGGGTTCCATGATTCGGTCGCTTCTACGACGTCGCCGGGCAGCCCGGGGCCTCCCGGTCCCGAACACCTGCACCCCAGGCCGGCACGCCCTGGCCACCCGGCACCTGCTGCTCTACACCCCGGTGACCCAGCTCGACGCGTTGGCCGCCTTCGCCGCGAGCGCGGACGCCGATGCCCAGCGCCGGCAAGGGAACCAGACGTACCAGCTCGTACCGGACCCCAACACCAGACAGGCCCTGCTGCGCATGGGCTCTGCCGGCGCCCCCCCCCACTGGTTCACCAAGACCGACCCCGAACTGGCCGAGCCCACACCCAGCCCCGAGACGCCCGGCTGCCGAGGCCGGCTTCGATCCGGCGGCCATCGACGCCACGCCTGCCACTTGGGCTGGGTCTCAGGGGTCAACGCGACGAAGGCTGCGCGACCTTCCCGCCCCGATGATGTGTGGGGATGTAGCCCGTCGCCCCAGGTGGCAGAGCGTCAAGGCACTCCTGGGAACAGGCGTTGACCAGGAGCAGCAGGACGTCGGTCGCCACCAGCCGGGAGAGCCATGCCTGGTGCGGGCCCGTCGTGGGAATGGGCCCGGTACAGACACTGCAGGTGCGGGCCGCGCTGATGCCCCAGCGGGACGGAGCCAGGCTTTCGAGGGACAGGTCCGTATCGCCGGGCGCGCGGAGCGGCGGGAACGACGGCCGGTACTTGTAGTTGCCGTAGATCGAGCGCGTGCTCACCGTGCTGTTCACCAGCCGAGTGCAGCGTGTGATTTCGTAGGGGAACCAGTGCAGCCGTCGCGAGGTGTACGGGCTGAAATCCTCCAGGTCGGTCATGTCTCCGATTTCCGGAGGTATCACCGTGGAAGGACGTCCTCGCGCCGGGCGGACTCACCCGGCCCTGGCTGAAGCAGTGGCAGCGGTCCTGCGGCACCCCGAGCCGGGAGTCCACGGCCTCGGGAAAGCGGTTCGGGAAGACCTGTGGGGGCGGTTGTTCGTCGGTCATGGCGCAACGACAGGGACAGCGAGGGCGGCCGCTGCACGGGACGCTGCACCGGCCGCCCCGCCACGGTCCGCCTATGGCCTTCCGGAGGAACTCGACGACGACGTCAGAGAGTTGAGGAGATCTGGTCGGCGCGAATGATTCCCGTGAGGGCGGACCGCACGTCGGTGAGCTCGACACCACGGTCCCGGACTCGTGACGCACGGGGCCGGATCGCGATCAACGCCACTTGAACTCCACCGGCCCCGCGTTCATCTCGACGGTGCCGTCCGGGTGGAGGACTGGGCGGCGCTCGGTCATTCGGGCGCTGTAGGCCTCGACGTGGTGGATCGCCGCTCCGTCGCCGTCGGTGAAGTCGACGAGGGCGACGGCCACCCAGTAGCGGGTCTTGGTGTTCTCGTAGAGCGGGACGGTGACGGTCGAGCCACGGCCGTCGGTGACCACGACCTTCGCGCCGAAGCTGCGGAACGAGCCGAAGCCGTTGCTGACCGCGGAGTAGGCGCACAGGAGGACGTAGCCCTGCTGGTCGGGGCGGGGAGTGTCTCCCGGCCGGGGACCCGGGCGTCGCCGTCGAGGTGGATGAAGGGAGGGTTCTTCAGGGAGCCAAGACGCTTGTAGTAGATGACGTCGGCGCTCTTGCCCTTCTTCGCGGTGCCCGTGCTGGTTGTGGGGCGCGATCTCTTGTTGGCGGTGATGAGTGTCCCGGGCGGCCTCTCGTCGCGTATGGCGAGGGAAGCGGGAACGAAGAGGGCGTAGAGGTCGAGATCGGCGCCCTTTCTGCGGCGCTGATCGCTGCCGCCGTCCCACTCCAGGGTCGCCGTCACCAACAGCTCGCGGTCCGCCTTGTCCAGGCTGATGGCGACCTGACCGCCCTGTCGAGGCTGATCGCGCCGAGCGGCGGTTTGCGCAGGCTCGTGAGGGACGCGGCGGGAGCGGTGTGTGCGTCAGTGGCCTGCGGGGGCTCCACGGGCTCGGCCTGCTCGTCGGCCACGTCGATGCCGAAGTCGATGGCGAGTCCCGCCAGGCCGTCGGCGTAGCCCTGTCCGATGGCACGCAGCTTCCAGGTCTCGCCCCTGCGGTACAGCTCCATCAGGAGTACGGCGCGTTCACCGTCGGTGAGGAAGGGTGGGCGGAACTCGACCGGGTCGGCACCGAGTTGGGCGGCGCGGACCAGTACGTTCTCGATGTCGCGGAAGGTGCGGCTCATGTCGTCGGGGTCGCAGCTGCCGACCAGGACCACCCTCTCTACGTCCGCGGGGAGCCCGGCCGGGTCGATCTCGACGCGCTCGGGCCCTGCGGAATCAGCGGCGAGGTGCCGTATCGCGCCGGACTCGGCGGACGGCTGGTTGTAGAAGACCAGGTCGTCGTCGGAGCGCACCTTGCCGTCCGCCGCCACCAGCAGAGCGCTGAGGTCGACCGTGCCACCCAAGGCGTGCAGTTCGGCGACGACGGTCCCGAGGCCCACCGCGACGTTCTCACCCTTGCGCAGCTCCGGCATGCGGCCCACCTCTCGAACAGTCCACGACGATCACCTGACCCTGTCACATCAGGCCCGAATCGGAACCACGTTCCCACGGGCCGGACAGCCTCGCGAACACCACCGCCCGCTCATACACGAACGCGACACCGACAGCAGGGACGAAGTTGGTCCGACAGGAGGCGAGGCGTGGTCGGCCGGGCGGCTGCAAGAATCCTCGTCGAGGAGGGGCGGGTGTGACTGAGGCCTTCGTTTCAGCGGCGGGGGCGACGCTGCTGACCCTGGTCTTCCCGCTGATCCTCACCCAGAGCCCCGACAAACGGGTCCTCCCGCTGTCCGTCTGGTCCTTCCAGGGCGAGCACGATCAACGTCCCGGCGACCTCGCCGCGGTCGTCCTCTCCACCCTCCCGATCCTCGCCCTCTACGTCCTCGGCCGACGCCGGCTCATCGGCGACCCCAGCGTCGGATTCGGCAAGCGGGCGACCGGTTCCCTGCGCCGCAGCAGCCGCTCAGAGATGGTCGTCCAGCAGTTGCCGTACCTCGGCGGTGGACATGGGCCCCGTGCCATGGGCCACCACCTCTCCCTCCTTCAGCAGGACGCAGGACGGGGCTCCGGTGATTCCGAATCGCTCGGTCGCGGCCGGACAACGCGTGATGTCGGCGCGGACGACCGTCAGGCGGCCCGCGCGGTCGTCGGCGACGGCGCCCACGACAAGGTCCATCACCCGGCAGGGCTCGATCGCCTTGGGCCATGTCCCGGTGAAGTAGGCGAGGACCGGAACTCCGCTCTTCCCGAGGATGAAATCGAACTCCGCGTCCTCACGGGGGCGGTGGACCCGCATCGTCATGGAAGCTCCTGACCTCACGTTCCGTTGTTCCGTCCCCATCATCCCTCGCGCGGGGTTGCCGGGCCGGGGCGCATCGTCCACCGGATCCGGCCGAGCCGTGTCAGCCGGCCCGCAGACCAACCGCCAGCGTCAGTTCGAGGACCCGGTCCGGCGATGCGAGGTCCGGAAACAGCTCCCGCAGCTGGGACATGCGGTAGCGGACGGTCTGGGGATGGACGAACAGCGCCGCCGCGACCTCGTCCCGCCTGCCCTGGTGCAGCAGCCACGCCCGCAACGTCTCCTCCAGCCGCCGTGCGGTCGCGGCAGGCAAGGCCCGCAGCGGGGCGAGGGCTCGGGCGCGCAGGTCCGCGAACGCGTCCGCGTCGGCGCTCAGCACCAGCTCGGGCAGGTGGTCCTCGGTGTCGCGAATGTCAGCGGAGAGGGAGCGCGCGCGTACGGCTCGCGCGTACGAGGCCGAAGCGCGCGCCCACGGCCGGGCCGGGCCGACCACGGCGCTGCGGTCGGTCAGCTGCCGCAGGAGATGTGATCGTTCGGCGTCGGGGACGAGCAGCACGCCGGTGGCGTCCGGCAGATCGTCGAGGACGAGGGTGTTCGGGTCGAGCACGCGGTAGGCGGGCCGGGCCTGGGCGGCGGGCAGCAGGACCGCGGTCAGCGAAACCGGAGGCTGCCACCCGGCCCGTTGCGCAGAGGCCATCAGTACGTCCGAGCTCGCGTCGGCGAGGAGGTCGCGGGCCAGATGTTCCAGGTGGCGCTCGTGGGCCCTGCCCCGGGCGGCCAGTTCGTCGGCGTGGCCGGCGGCGCTCGCGGCGGAGAGCTCGTCGATGTAGGCGAAGGTCAGCTCGGCGAACTTGGCGACCTCGGCGGCGGGCAGACCCGCGGGGACGGCGCCCGCTGCCAGGCATCGCCAGGCCACGCGGGCGCCGACGCGGTAGGCGCTGAGCAGCGCGTCCATCGAACGGCCGTCGCGGACCTCGCCGCGGCCCAGCTCGTAGGCCGCGTCCCCGGCGTCGCCGCCCGTGGCGTTCCCGCTCGCGAGGTCCAGGTAGTGCCCCAGGGCGGTGCGGACGGCGCGGCGGATGGTGGCGCCCATGTGGCCCGACAGGGCGCCCGCGTAGGGAGGCACCTCGTCGATGATCGCCTGGACGACCTCGTCGGCGGTGGTCCTCAGCGCGGCCCGAAGTGCGGTGACCGTCGTCTCGTCCAGGGCCAGCTCGCTGACCCTACGGATCGCATGACTCACGTTTCTATTCCTTGCGAACAATTCAGCCGACCAGATTCACATCCTGCGGTCAGGACTTTACGCCTTGGGGCACAGCAAGCTGGACTCATGACGAGTACAGCCCTCCGCAGCAGGGCGTGGAAACTGCTGGAGATGGTCACGACGCCGCTGCTGCCGTCGGACTACCTTGACCTGGTCAGCCCGCTGCGTGCGGGCGCCGACCTGCGAGGGCGTATCGAGGCCGTGCACCCCGAGACGGGTGACGCCGCGACGATCGTGATCAGACCGGGACGGGGCTGGCGCGGTCACACGGCCGGCCAGTACGTGCGGATCGGGGTCGACGTCGACGGGGTGCGCCTGTGGCGTGCCTACTCGGTGACGTCGCCGACGAACAGCCAGGACGGCCGCGTCGCGATCACCGTGAAGGCGATCCCGGACGGCAAGGTCAGCAACCACCTGGTCCGCAGGGCGAAGCCGGGCACGCTGATCCAGCTCGACCAGGCGACCGGTGACTTCGTGCTGCCGCGGGCCAAGCCCGCCAAGGTGCTCTACCTGACGGCCGGCAGCGGCATCACGCCGGTGATGGGCATGCTGCGCGACACCGAGTTCGACGACGTCGTCATGGTCCACAGCGCGCCGCGGCCGCAGGACGTGATCTTCCGCGACGAGCTGCATGCCCTGGTCGCGGACCAGAAGCTGCGGCTCACCGAGGTGCACACCGACACCGACGGCATGCTCGACATCGCCCGTCTCTACGAACTCGTACCCGACTGGGCCGAGCGCGAGACCTGGGCCTGCGGGCCCGCGGGCCTGCTCGACGCCGCCGAAAAGCACTGGGCCGAGCACGGCGTGCACGAGCGCCTGCACACCGAACGCTTCCGCCCCGGCATCGTCGTCGCCGGTGAAGGCGGGGAGGTCACGTTCAGCGGCACCGGCAAGACCGTCGACGCGGACGGCGCCACGCCGCTTCTTGACGTCGGCGAGGAGGCCGGCGTGCTCATGCCCTCCGGGTGCCGCATGGGCATCTGCTTCGGCTGCGTCACGCCGCTCAGGGCGGGTGCCGTCCGCGACCTACGCACCGGCGAGATCACCGAGGCCGAGCCGGGCGTCCTCATCCAGACCTGTGTGTCCGCCGCCGCGGGCCCCTGCGACATCGAACGGTAGGAGCGCCTTGACCGCCATCGACCCCACCGCCCATCTGACCGCGAAGCAGATCGAGGAGCTCGGCCGCGAGCTGGACGCGATCCGCGACGAGGTGATCGCGAGCCGCGGCGAGAAAGACGCCGCCTACATCCGCAAGGTCATCTCGGCGCAGCGCAAGCTGGAGCTGGTCAGCCGGGGTGTGCTGCTGTTCTCGTTCTTCCCGCCCGCGTGGATCATCGGCACCGCGGGTCTGTCCGTGGCCAAGATCATGGACAACATGGAGATCGGCCACAACATCCTGCACGGCCAGTGGGACTGGATGCGGGACCCGAAGATCCACTCCACCACCTGGGAATGGGATCACGTCTCGCCGGCCGACCAGTGGAAGCACTCGCACAACGAGCTGCACCACACGTACACCAACGTGATCGGCAAGGACAACGACCTCGGCTACGGCATCATGCGCGTCGACGAGGACCAGAGGTGGCACCCGTTCCACCTCGGCCAGCCGCTGTGGAACTTCATCAACGCCTGCTTCTTCGAGTACGGCATCGCCGCGTACGACCTGGAACTCGGCAAGAACCTGCGCAAGCGCCGCCGCAACAACCCGGAGTTCCGCGCGCGGGCCAGGGCCGTGGGCCGCAAGATCCGCAAGCAGGTGCTCAAGGACTATGTGATCCACCCGCTGCTGTCGGGCCCGTCGTTCCTCACCACGCTCGCCGCCACGTTCACCGCGAACCTGGTCCGCAACATCTGGTCCCACTCGGTGATCATGTGCGGACACTTCCCCGAGGGTGTGCAGGTCTTCGAGCGCCGGTCGATCAAGGGCGAGACGCGCGGCCAGTGGTACCTGCGCCAGATGATGGGCTCGGCGAACATCAGCGGCAGCAAGGCCATGCACTTCATGTCCGGCAACCTGTCGCACCAGATCGAGCACCACCTGTTCCCCGACCTGCCGAGCAACCGGTACGCCGAGGTCGCGGTGAAGGTGCGCGCGCTGTTCGAGAAGTACGAGCTGGAGTACGTCACCGGACCGCTGCCCAAGCAGGTGTTCTCGGCGTGGCGCAAGGTGGTCCGGCTCTCACTGCCGAACAAGAAGCCCAAGGTCAAGACCCCGGACCGCGAACAGGAGCTCCTCGCGGCCTGATCCCGGTACGGTCAACCGGCATCGGAGGCTTCGGTGATCCGGCACAGCGCGGCATCCGGCTGCGCTACTGCCTGGAAGTGCGCCAGGAGCACGGCAACAGCCCGGCAAGCCGGCCCGGTGAGTGTCGAGGCGCCGATTTCACGGCGACGACAGAGCCCTGTCCCGGCTGACCTCGCCGCCGACGACGTCGCGCTCGCACCGGTCGGCAACGGAAGATCCGCGGGAAGCAGGACCTCGTTCCTGTGAACCTCCGGCGGTGGCGCGTCGACGGGGCACGAATCGGATCAGTTCAGCCGAGCCGGGACCCAGGCGTGGTGCCGAAGGATCATGCGGGTCGCGAGGTGGGAGGGTGTCCACCGCATAGCCGTGTTGCGCAGGATGACGGCCAGCGGGTGGGAGAGCTGCTGGCCCATCCGCCCGGCTCGCCGGGCGGCGCGCGCCACCGCCTGGCTGCGCGGCCGACGCTCGGCGTCGTAGCGTGCGAGCGCGGCGTCGACGGTGGGCTCGGCGGCGAGCGCGGCGGCCAGGGTGACCGCGTCCTCCAGCGTCTGACAGGCGCCCTGTCCGAGGTTGGGGGTCATGGCGTGTGCCGCGTCACCGAGCAGTGCGATCCGGCCGACCGTGTACGAGGGCAGCGGCGTGCGGATTTCATTGACGTCGTGATGCAGTACGGCTGCGGGTCGCGTCGCGTCGAACAGCGCGGGGATCGGGTCGTGCCAGGTGCGGAACCGCCGACGCAGTTCCGCCAGCGGGTCGGCGAACCGCGTTCCGGCGGGCAGGTCGAGGACGGCGTGCCACTCGGCCCGCCCGTCCCGAAACGCGATGTGCCCGAATTCGGCCCCCTGCCCCCACGTCAGCTCGAAGTCGGTGGGCAGTTCGACCGCCTGCTCAGTGATGGCCCGCAGCACTGTCGAGCCGCTGTAGACCGGGCCGGGGTGGGCTGGGAAGAGAAGACTGCGCACCTTGCTGCCGATGCCGTCGGCCGCCACCACCAGATCGGCATCCAGGACCGTCTCGCCGCAGCCGACTCGAACCGTCCCGGGGCGGATCTGTCGGAACGAGTCGGCCTCGGAGCCGATCAGCAGTCGCTCGGCGGGCAGGGCCTCGCGAAGCAGCCGGTGCAAAGTGGAGCGAGGGATGCCCATGATCGGCGTACCCACCGCCTTCTCCAGCACCGCGCCGTCCATCCGGGCCAGCCAACGGCCCTCAGGCGTGCGGGTGCCGCCTCTGTACTGGCCGCGCGAGGCATCCCGTACCGCCTCGCCGACGCCGAGTTCGTCAAGTGCCCGCACTCCGTTGGCGGCCAGTGAAATGCCCGCCCCCGCGTCTTCGAGCAGGCACGCGCGCTCGATGACCGTCACGTCCCATCCGATGCGGCGCAGGCCGATCGCGGCGGCCAGCCCGCCGATGCCCGCTCCGACCACCACTGCCGTGTTACCCATTCCGCAAGCCCCCTCCTTCTACATCTGTAGAAGGACCACCCTAGCTGGGGCTCTACAGGTGTAGAAAGGAGCCATGGCTTCGGATCGGCGCACCCTCCTCGCGGACGCGGCTCTCGACGTCCTCGCCGACGAAGGGATCCGCGGCCTCACCCACCGGGCGGTCGACCGCAAGGCGGCTCTACCGCCCGGCACCACGTCGGCGTACTTTCGCACCCGGGCCGCGCTGCTCACCGGACTCGTCACTCGCCTTGTCCAACTCGACCAGGAGGAACTGCAATCGATGGCCGAGCAGCTCCCGCCCATCCGCACGGTCGAGGAACTGGTGGACGGCATGGTGTTGCTCACCCGTCAGCGACTCACCGGCGAGGGGCGCCGCCGCTCGCTCGCCCGCTACGCCTGTGCGGTCGAGAGCGTGCGGGACCCCGAACTGCGCGAGATCCTCGTGCCCCGCGAGAACGCCGGTCGCGAGGCCGTCCGGTTGTTCCTGGCCGATCAGGGCGTGGCGGACGCAGAGAACCGCACACGCACCCTCCTGACCTGCATCGACGGGCTGATCTTCGACCGACTGGTGAGCGGCGGCGAAGTGCCGCGCGAGCCCCTCGAAGGTATTGCCGCCGCCGCCCTGCGTTAGGCCCTGTCGTCACATTCCCGCCTGCCCCGCGACGCCATGCACGCGCTCTCGACGCACCGGGCACCGACCCGAGTACGTCCAGTACGCCGGTCAGCGCCCGGCACGCCGAGAGCACACTCCCCCGGTCTCGGCTGCGCTCGACCGGGAGGTACCCCCACGACGCCGCGGGGCCGCCCTTCGGGCGACGACGGGAATGTGACGACAGGGCCTAGGAGACCGCTGAAGATCTTGCTCTGGCCGCCCGACTCACCCTGGATTGCCGGTAAATGTCAATCGCCATCAAGTAGGGCAAGCCGGGCGCATTTTCGAGATCTTCAGGACGCTTCTAGAGGGCGTTGCAGCGCTGACGCGGTACTCGCGACCGCGCCAGCACGTCTCATGCGCCGGTAAGTCCGTCGATCTGCTCGCGAATGAGATCAGCATGACCGTTGTGACGTGCGTATTCCTCGATCATGTGCACCATGATCCAGCGCAGGGAGACCTCCTGATCGCCGACGAAGCCCGCTTCCTGTGCGGACAGGCGACCGGAATCGTCCAGCGATGCGTCAGCGATCAGCTCACGGCCTCGGGCGATCTCGGCTCGCCAGACAGCCGTAGCTTCGTCGAGCCCTCGGCCCGGGCGAAGCGCATAGCCGTCGACGTTGTTCTCGCCGAAGATCGGCGGCATGTCCTGACCTGCGAATACGCGCTGGAACCAGTTGCGTTCCACCTCTGCCGCGTGCTGCACGAGGCCGAGCAGCGTGATCGACGAGGGTGACGCTGCGGCAAGCCGTAATTGATCGTCCTTGAGGCCCGAACACTTCAGGGCGAGAGTCGCACGGTGAAGGTCCAGCCATGCCTCCAGCATGACGCGCTCGTCAGCACGCGCGGGTGGGATGGGCCGTCCGTCCGGTGTCGTTTTCATCGGCACACCATGGCAGCGACAACCGCGCCCCACGACCACCTTCGCTTGCAGCGTACGCGCATCCCCATGGCTTCCCCCACGTTCACAACCACGGCACGGCCACCACGCACGTCGGCTGTTCCACCTGAGCGAGGAAGGACAAAGGGAAGGGGAAGGGCAAGAGGTTGACCCTCGACATGGTCGAGGCACCAGAGTCCTGGGTGTGGAGAGCGAGATGCACAGCATTGGAGAAACGGCCCGGGACAGCGGGCTCGGGGTGAGTGCCCTGCGGTTCTACGACCGTGCCGGCGTGCTGGTCCCCGCTTGGGTGGACCCGGTGAGCGGATACCGCTGGTACGCACCCGAACAGCTCGAAGAGGCCCGGCTCCTTGGCCGGTTGCGTCGGGCGGGCATGCCGCTGGCCGACATCCGGCTCGTCCTGGCCGGCTGGGGCGGCGCGGACACGGAACTGGTGCGCGGTCTTCTGCAGGCGCACCTGCGCCGTCTCGAGTCGGGGCTGTCCGATGCCCGCAGCGAGTTCTCCACACTCCGAGCCCTACTCGACCACAGGGAGACAGCCTCCATGACCTCGCTTCACACCACCACCGCCGCCCGGTTCTCCGTGCCCGCGCCGGAGGTGGCCGCCGCGTTGGACGCGGTCCGTTTCGCGGCCGGTACCGACGCGGAGCTGCCGATGCTCGGCGGGATCCTGTTCGACATCGAGGGAGAACTGCTCCACCTCGTGGCCACCGATCGCTACCGCATGGCGGTCGCGCGAACACGTACGACCGGGCACGGCGGGCCCCGGACGCAGGTGGTCGTACCTCTGCCGCTCGCCGACGCGATGCGGGCCCTGCTGACCGGCGAGGAGCCAGCCGAACTCATCGTGGACGGTGACCGGGTGACGCTCGAGACCGGGGACCGGCAGGCGGCAGGGCAGAGTCTCGGGGGCGAGTTCCCCGACTACCGCCGCCTCGTCCACCTCCCCGCCGGTCGCCGGGCCCGCGTCGGGGCAGTGGCCTTCCGCCAGGCCCTGGAGACCGGCCCTGTCCGCGCGGGCGAGACGCCTGAGCAGGACAGCGAGCCGTACGACCTGAGCGTGCTCCGGGTCGCGGAGAACGGGACCGTGATCGTCTGCGACGACAGTGACGACGACCCGAACAACGTTGCAGTCAACCGCGATCTCCTGCTGGACGCGCTCACCGCCGGGGCCCGGGACGAGCTGATCATGGAGCTGGGCGCGCCCACGGCACCGCTCGCGATCCGCCGGCCCGACGACGAGCACGCCTTCTCGCTGCTGATGCCGGTTCGTCTGGAGGACTAGATGTCGGCGTGACGGGCCACGGTTCGTCGTGCGCCCGCCCTGTTCACCGTGGTCGCCTGCGTCGTGTCCGTCACGGTCGTGGCCGTCACCGCCCGGCCCCCGTACTCGCGTCGGCCGGTCGTCCGGGTCTGGGCGGAGGCCATGCGAATTCACGTGACAGTTGCGGACCAGCTCGGCGATCATCGGCCGATGACCACGGGACCGGACATTCTCCGTCTGAGCATCGTTCGCCCTCCACCCGACGAGGGCCTCGTGGAGGTTCGCCCGATCGTCAATGGCCGGGTGGTCCCCGGTGGCGTCGGAGGCTCCCGGTACCTGGGCGCAGGCCCCAGGCATCTGCTGGGCCAGGACGGGCTGTTGCACGCCACTGCGACGCCCCACGAGGTTCGTCTCGCCTGGTCCGGGTGCGGCGTGGAGGAGTGCTGTGGCGCGCTGTACGTGACGGTCACGCGTGACGGCGATCATGTTGTCTGGGCGGGCTGGCGCGATCCGTCCAACGAGGACGTCGACCTGCCGGAGCTTCGGTTCACCGCGGGTCAGTACGACGCCGAGATGCTGCGCGCCGGAGAGGACCGCAGTTGGGAGTGGCCGGCAGGAGCGGTTGCGCGGCTGCTCGAGGCAGGGCTGAGGAGACACGAGGACTGGCTCGTCAGGTGGGACTGCGCGTTGGAAGGCGTCTTGGCCTCCCGCAAGGAGCCCGATCGCATCCACGTCGTGTTGCTGCATCCCCGTGACCGGGCTGATGCCGATCTGCCCTGGCTTCAGTTCGGGATGACCCTCCCCATCTCCTCGGATCCCCCCTCGGACCAAGCCGAGCACCTCGAAGGGCGACTGACCGCCGGCGATCCCCGTGCCGCCGCCGAAGTCTGGGGCGGCTCGCACGATGCCGAGCAACTGGGATATCCATGGCCGCCGGTCGACCCGCTGTCCGTGTGAGGGGCTGGGAGAGGCGGGGGGGGGACCTGCCCTGCGGTACGAGAGGTGGCGTCGGCGGGCGGGCGGAAGCCGGGGTGGTGGCCCGGGCAGGCCGGGCCAGCCTGGACCTCGTTCTGCTGGTGTCCCGTGCAGCTGGCGGCCACCCGGCCAGGCACCCGCGTCAGCAGCCCTGAACAGGCAGAACGGATGACCCACCGGGTCGAACAGCACCCGCACAGCATCCTGGGGCTGGACGTCCGCCAGGGTCGCCCCCAGGGCAACAGCGTGCTCGACGGCCGAGGACAGATCGTTCACCTCGATGTCCAGATGCATCATCATCTGCTGTTCGGACCGTGTGGCAGGCCAATGCGGCCGGATGAAGAGCGGCTCCGTCTGGAACGACAATCCGGCACCGCCGTCCGGCGGCGCGATCTCGACCCAGTCTCGTTCGTCCCTCCGAAGCGGCCACCCGAGCAGGCCCTGATAGAACCGCGCCAACGCGCGCGCGTCCGGTGCGTCAAGGGTGGTCGCGGCCAACGTGAAGCGCGGTTGAGACCTCATGCAGTGCGGCTACCCGGTTCCGCCGCCGACAGTTCCGTCCATTCCACCGAGTGGCGCGGTCGTCAGGGGCTGTCGCCGCCCCAGTCCCAGCGGGACGGATCGCCCGGGCGCGGGTCGTACAGGGCCCGCCCGCCAGGGCCGAACTGCCCGAGCTCCGTGGCGAGGGAGACACCGTGGTCGATCTCCTCCGGCCTCCAGCCGGTGATGTCGAGCAGCAATCCGTCCAGCGGCCCGCCCACCAGTTCGGCGTAGCTACGCCCGGGCTTCGGGCCCGGGTGGTCATGGTCCGCTCCGTAGATGCGGCCGCGCATCAGCTGCTCATCCTCACTGTTCATACGGTTCAGCTTCTCAGCCACCACCGACAACGAGGCCGGTGCGGTTGCGCAGCGCGCAGTCCCGGGGCCGGGTTCTTGGGACAGACTGGGCGCATGACAGCGACATCGATGGCCAAGGGCGGCAACCTTCCCGTCGCCGCCACGGCGGTACAGGTAGAGCTCGGCTGGTCCGGGGGCGCCGGTGCGCCGGACGCCGACGCCTCGGCGCTGTTGCTCCGTGCCGACGGGCGGGTGAAAGACGACGGGGACTTCGTCTTCTACAACCAACCCCAGCACGCCTCGGGTGCCGTGCGTCACCTGGGGAAACAGCGGACCGGTGGCGGTACGACGGACACCGTCGGGGTGGATCTGGGGGCCCTGGAGCCGGAGATCGAGCGGGTCGTTCTCGGTGCTTCAGCGGACGGTGGCACCTTCGGCCAGTTGTCCGGTCTGCGGCTCCGGCTGCTCGACGCCGGGACAGGTGAGGAGCTGGCGCTGTTCGAGATGGAGGCAACGACAGAGACCGCGTTCATCGGCGGAGAACTGTATCGGCGGGCCGGTCGGTGGAAGTTCCGCGCGGTGGGGCAGGGGTACGCGTCCGGACTCGCGGGGCTGGCCACCGACTTCGGGATCACCGTGGACGAAGAGGCAGGCGCCACCGCCTCGACGGCTTCCACCGCCCCCACGCCCACCCCTGCCGTCCCGAGCACCCCACCCCACGCCGGCCCTCCCGCCCCGCCCCGGTCCCCGGCGGCCCCCACCCCGCGTCTGGTCAAAGGCGAGGAGCAGCTGCCGGTGGACATGCGCAAGCGGCTCTCCTTGCGCAAGGAGCAGATAGCCGTCAGCCTGCGCAAGCACGGGGCGGAGGGAGTGACTGCACGCGTCATCCTGGTCCTGGACGCCTCCGGGTCGATGTCGTTCCTGTACTCGAAGGGCGTCGTGGCAGATGTCGTCGAGCGGATGGCGGCCGTAGCCGCCCAGCTCGACGACGACGGTGAGATGCAGGCGTGGACGTTCGCGTCGAACCCGGCCCGGCTCCCGGACCTCGCCCTGGGCGACCTGCCGGAGTGGCTGCGGCGTCATGTCCGGGTCGGTGAACTGACGTTGTTCCGGCGCAAGAAGCCACAGAGAGGTCTGCTGCCGGGCCAGGTGGACATGCGCGCGGTCGGCATCCAGAACGAGGAACAGAAGGTGATCGCCGAAGTGCGGGCCTACGTGCGCGATCACCCGGCGGCCGCCCCCACGCTGGTCCTCTTCTTCTCCGACGGCGGTGTCTACCGGAACAAGGAGATCGAGACCGAACTGCGGGCAGCCGTGGACGAGCCGGTCTTCTGGCAGTTCGTCGGGCTGGGCCGCTCCGACTACGGGGTGCTGGAACGGTTCGACACCTTGCCCGGCCGCCGCGTCGACAACGTGGGATTCTTCGCCGTCGACGACATCAGCCGCGTACCGGATGCCGAGCTGTACGACCGGCTGCTGTCCGAGTTCCCTTCATGGATACGCGAGGCTCGACGGCTGAACATCATCTGAGTCGGCGCCCGGAAGACCGGCTCACGTGGCTGTGAGGGCTGCGGCGCCGAAGGAGACGTCGAAACGGTCGCACCAGACGGTGACGCTGGTGTACCGCGAGGGGTCGACATCGTCGGGCAGGGGGTAGTTCTGGCTTCCCTTGTTGCCCTTGAGCTTGCCGAGGCTGACGTACGCGCCGTCGTCGAAGACGTGCCAGCCGGCCCGGCCCTCCTTGACCGGGGCGTCGGTCAGCCACACGCGAAGGTCGGGGCCGTTGCTGGTGTCGAGCCGCTCCAGCCGGATCACGTGGCTGCCGTCGGCCAGCCGTACGAGCTTCACCGTGCCCGTGGTCGGGTGTTCGTGGCTGATCAGCCCGCCGCTCGCCACCGTCACAGGTCCGCTCGGCGCGGAGGGGGAGGACGACGCTCCCGCGTTCGCGTCCGGCTTCGTCCCGGGGGTCGAGGAGGCTTCCACGACCGGGCCCGGCAGGGACTCCGTCACCGTCCGGTCCTGCCAGAGCTTCCACGGCTGGAACCAGTACAGCCCGGCGGCCACGCCCACGCACATGACCGTCACCGCCGCCAGCCCGGCGATCAGTCGCCTTCTCGGCCTGCGCCGCCTCATGCCGATCCCGCTTCCTGTCTGATGTGTTGTCCGTGTCGTTCGTGTCGTCACGTTCCCCATCCAACGCCGTGCGCGGTCTTCCTGCCCCGGCTCCGCCGATGACGAAATCCTTACGTCTGCCTGGTCGGCATCTTGTCGGCTTGTCGTCACCTTACGGAAGCGTGACGTGCCGGGCGTGGCCCTGGGGCTCGGCGGGTGATCGCTTCTAGCGTGGGCGGCATGCGAGTACTGGTCACCGGCGGTGCCGGATTCATCGGGTCCCATGTCGTCGACGCGCTGGCGGAACACGGGCACGAACCCGTTGTGTTCGACACGGCGGTGGACGCGGGCGCGGACGTCCGGGACGGGGAGGCCGTGGCCCGCGCACTGGCCGGTGTGGACGCGGTGTGTCATCAGGCGGCGATGGTCGGTCTGGGCACGGGCTTCGCCGATGCCCCGGAGTACGTCTCCCGCAACGACCTGGGGACGGCCGTCCTGCTCGCCGCCATGGCGGACGCGGGTGTACGGCGGCTCGTGCTGGCGGGGTCGATGGTGGTGTACGGGGAAGGACGGTACGAGTGCGAGCGGCACGGGGTGGTGCGGCCGGGTCCGCGGATCGGGGCCGATCTCGCGGCCGGACGTTTCGAGCCTCTGTGCCCGGAGTGCGGGGCCGAGTTGTCGCCGGGCCTGGTCGGGGAGAACGCGCCGGTCGACCCGCGCAACGTGTACGCGACGACGAAGCTGGCCCAGGAGCATCTGGCGACGGCCTGGGCCCGGACGACAGGCGGGGCTGCCGTGTCGCTGCGGTACCACAACGTCTACGGGCCCCGGATGCCGCGCGACACTCCCTATGCGGGGGTCGCCTCGTTCTTCCGGTCCGCGCTCGCGCGCGGCGAGGCTCCCCGGGTGTTCGAGGACGGCTGTCAGCGGCGGGACTTCGTCCATGTCCGGGATGTGGCGGCGGCCAATGTGGCGGCGCTGGAGGCTGATACGGCCGAGGGCTCGCTGGTCGCGTACAACACCGGGAGCGGCGAGCCGCACACCGTCGGGGAGATGGCGCGGGCGCTGGCCGCCGCGTACGGCGGGCCTGAGCCGGTGGTCACCGGCGAGTATCGGCTGGGGGACGTGCGGCACATCACCGCCGACTCGCGACGGCTGCGGGCCGAGCTGGGATGGAAGCCGGGGGTCGGGTTCGCGGAGGGGATGCGGGAGTTCGCGCGGGCCGGGATGCGGGGTTCGTAGCCCCTTCTGGACCGGTGGTGCTGTCCGTGTTCAGGAAGCGGCCGCGGGCAGCACCACCTCGAAGCGGCAGCCGCCGGGGATGTTGCGTACGGAGGCGTGCCCTCGGTGGGCCTCCACGATCCCCCGGACGATGGCCAGGCCCAGGCCCGCTCCGGCCGGGGGTGTGCGGGAGTGGGTGCCGCGCCAGCCGGTGTCGAAGACGCGCGGCAGGTCGTCCTCGGCGATGCCGCCGCAGCCGTCGGAGACGGAGAGCACCACGCCGTCGGGGGACCGTTCGGCGGCCACCGCGACCGTGCCGTCGGCCGGGGTCCGGCGGATGGCGTTGACCAGCAGGTTGGCGAGGACGCGGCTCATCTCCCTGCCGTCGACCTCGACCGGCACGGGTTCGACGCGCGCGCCGACGAGCCGGACGCCGTGTTCGCGGGCGAGCGGGTCGGCGCCCGCCAGGGCGTCGCCGACGAGGTCGTACAGGGACATGCGGGAGAGGGAGAGCGTCAGGCTGCCCGCGTGGATGCGGGAGAGTTCGAAGAGGTCGCCGACCATGGCGTCCAGGCTTTCGACCTCCGTACGGATCTGCTTCAGGTAGCGGTGGGGGTCGGCTGCGACCCCGTCCTCCAGGGCCTCGGCCATCGCGCGCAGTCCCGCCAGGGGGGTGCGCAGGTCGTGGGAGATCCAGGCGACGAGTTCACGTCGGGAGGACTCCAGGGCGCGTTCGCGTTCCCTGGACGCGGCGAGCTTGGCGCTCGTGGCGGCCAACTCGGTGCTGAGTGCGGCGAGTTCCGCCGTGGCCGGGCCTTCGGGGGCCGTGAAGTCGCCGCCGTCGCCGAAGGACCGCGCGGCGATCTGGAGGGCGCGGCTGCGGGCGACGACCCAACGGCCGAGGAGCAGCGCGGTGGCCAGTGAGACGACGGCGGCCATGGCGACGACGGTGGTGACGACGCTCAGGTCGTGCGGGGAGAGGAACATGGCCCAGGCGACGGCGAGGGTGCCGGCGAGCATGGAGGCCACCGCGACGGCGGCAACCACGGTGAGCGACGCGGTGAGCGAGCGGCGGCGCAGCGGCCACAGCGCGAGCGCGCCCAGCAGTCCGGCGGCGCAGGCACCCAGGAACGCGTACAGGGCGATGAGCACGTTGGCGGTCATCGTCAGTCCTTCCGGATTTCGAAGGAGGCGTGCGGTCCGTCGCCGACGACGGGTGTGCGCGTGGGGTCGAAGCGGTAGCCGACGCCCCAGACCGTCTGGATCAGCCGGGGCCGTGCCGGATCGTCCTCGATCTTGCCGCGCAGTCGGCGGACGTGGACGGTGACCGTGGACAGGTCGCCGAAGTCCCAGCCCCATACCTCGCGCATCAGGTCCTCCCGGCTGTGGGCGCGGCCCGGGTTGCGGAGGAAGTAGGCGAGGAGGTCGAACTCCCGTAGTGTCAGGGCGAGTTCGGCACCGTCGCGGGTGGCGCGGCGGCCCGCCGGGTCGAGGGAGAGGCCGACCGAGCTCAGCAGGCGGGTGTCCGGGGCGGGTCGTGCGCGGCGCAGCACCGACTCGACGCGCAGGACCAGTTCGCGCGGGCTGAACGGTTTGGTCACGTAGTCGTCGGCGCCGACCTCCAGGCCCAGGATGCGGTCGTCCTCGTCGCCGCGCGCGGTGAGCATGATGACCGGTACCGGGCCCCGGGTCCGCAGCAGACGGCACACCTCCAGGCCGTCCATGCCGGGCAGCATCAGGTCCAGCACGACCAGGTCGGGCCAGTGCGCCGCGGCGGCGGCCAGCGCGGCGGGACCGTCCTCGGCGCGGTCCACCGTGTGTCCGGCGCGTTCGAGGTACCCGGTGACGACCTCGGCGACCGTGGGGTCGTCGTCCACGACCAGGACGCGCGCGGCCGCCGGCCCGCTCGGTTTCTGTTCCATGCGACCAGCCTCGCACCTCGTCGGGGGTGTGGAGGGTGCAGACGGTACGAAGGGCTGTCGACGTCCGCGTTTCGTAAGGACGCAACGCCCGATAAGAGAACTTTGTTCTCGTAGGCTGAAAGCTGTGACTACCTCCTCTCCCCCGCCTCCGGGCGTCGATGTCGTGCTGCCCTGCCTGGACGAGGCGGAGGCCCTGCCCTGGGTGCTGGCCCGGATCCCGGCCGGATGGCGCGCTCTGGTCGTGGACAACGGCTCGACCGACGGGTCGGCGGACATCGCGCGAGGGTTGGGCGCGAGCGTGATCCACGAGGCGCGCCGCGGCTTCGGTGCCGCCTGCCACGCGGGGCTGACCGCCGCCACGGCCGACATCGTGTGCTTCTGCGACTGCGACGCCTCCCTCGATCCCTCGCTCCTCGTCCCCTTCGTCGACGAAGTGGCGGACGGGCGGGCCGACTTGGTGCTCGGCAGACGACGGCCGCAGGGCCGGGGAGCCTGGCCCGCGCACGCCCGGGCCGGCAATCTGGCGCTCGCCCGGATGCTGCGCCGCCGTACGGGACTGCGTCTGCGCGACCTGGGCCCGCTGCGTGCCGCCCGCCGCGAACCGCTCCTCGCCCTCGGGCTGACCGACCGGCGCAGCGGCTATCCGCTGCAGATGGTGGTGCGCGCCGCAGACGCGGGCTGGCGCGTCACGGAGCACGACGTGCCGTACCTGCCGCGCTCGGGGGCTTCGAAGGTGACCGGTACCTGGCGTGGCACCTGGCAGGCGGTACGCGACATGAGCCGCGTCCTGAACGAAGCACCGGCGTCGGTCGAGGTGGGAGGGGTCCGCCGATGACCACGCTCCTCGTCATCGCCAAGGAACCGAGGCCGGGCCGGGTGAAGACCCGGCTCACCCCGCCCTTCACCCCGGACGAGGCGGCGGCGCTGGCCGAGGCCGCCCTCGTGGACACCCTGCGTGCCGTGGCCGCGGCCCCCGCGGACCGGCGAGTCCTGGTCCTGGCCGGTGAGCCGGGTCCCTGGCTGCCGCCCGGCTTCGACGTCGTACCGCAGCAGGGTGGAGGGCTGGACGAGAGGCTCGCCGCCGCGTTCGCCGGCTGCGACGGCCCCGCCCTGCTCATCGGCATGGACACCCCGCAGGTCACGCCGGACCTGCTGACCGTGGAACTCGCCGGACACGACGCGTACTTCGGTCCGGCCGAGGACGGCGGCTTCTGGGCGCTCGGGCTCGCCGAGCCGAATCCCGCTCTGCTGCGCGGGGTGCCCATGTCGACGCCCCTCACCGGCGCGGTCCAGCGCGCCCGGCTGGTCTCCGCCGGTCTACGGGTCCACGACCTTCCGGTCCTGCGGGACGTCGACACGGCCGTCGACGCCGAAGCCGTCGCCGCGCTCGCGCCGCACAGCCGGTTCGCGGCGGAACTGTCCCGGCTGCGAGCGGTCAGCGCCCGATGAGCGGGCCGTGGCAGGACACCATGCGGCGGCCGGACTGGTCCTCGGATCCCTATGCCGACGCCCTGCGCTCCGGTCGCGGACCGCTCTTCCTGCGCCGGGGCGACGGCTGGCTGCTGCCCCTGGAGGTGGAGCGCTGGTGCGCCCGAGCCGACGCGGTGGACCTCGAGGTCCTGGAACGGTGCGAGGGAGCCGTCCTCGACGTGGGGTGCGGCCCGGGGCGGCTGGTCGCCGAACTCGCCGCCCGGGGGCGGCCCGTGCTCGGCATCGACATCAGCGGGGCGGCCGTCGCCCACACCCGGCGGCTCGGAGGCCAGGCCCTCACCCGCTCGGTGTTCGATCCGCTGCCCGGCGAGGGCCGCTGGGACACCACCCTGCTCCTCGACGGCAACCTCGGCATCGGCGGCGACCCGTCCGCCCTCCTACGCCGGACGGCCGAACTACTGCGCCCTGGAGGCCTGTTGATCGCAGAGACGGTGCCGATGGACGTGGACGAGCGTGCCGAGGTCCGCCTCGTGAGCGGGGTCGAGACGGGCGGGGAAGGCGAGTCCGCGTTCCCCTGGGCCCGCCTTGGCACACCCGCACTGCTGCGGTACGCCCGCCCGCACGGCTGGCGCGCCTGTGATCAGTGGACAGCGGGCGGTCGCTCCTTCGTCGCCCTGCGCACCCGCAGTGCCAGCAGCAGCGCCGAACTGCAGAAGAGCAGGGCTGTGATCAGCAACCAGCGGCCGAGGAAGTCGTCGGCCGGCCTCCCGGTCGCGGACGCGTAACGCTCCGTCACCCGCCCGCTGATCAGCGGAAACCACACCAGCAGAAGCAGACCGGAGAGGGCCGCGGGCACACGCACGTACGCGGCCCTCCCCTGCCTCCCCGACGGCATGGGCGGCGTCCCCACCCGGTGAGCGGCCGTGGCCGTCGCGCGGACGAGCGCACGGTCCGCCGCCGCGTACAGCGGCGCCAGGACCAGGTCGTGGACGACCGCGAGCCCGACGAACCACAGCGCGACGCCGAACCAGTCGTCCGCGAGCAGTCGCACCCCCGCGTACCCGGCGAGCGTGAACGAGCAAGCCAAAAGCAGCAGTTGAAAAGGGCTGCCCAGCGGCAGACGGTACTTCCCCAGGCCCAGGGGCAGATGGAACTTCCGGTACTTCCCCATCACAGTTCTCCGAACGTCATCCGGGCCACCCACTTGGTGTTGAGCACACCGGGCGCGGCAGGCACGATGATCCGCGCCGGATAGCCGTGGTCGGGGGACAACGGCTCACCGTTGACACCCAGGGCGAGCAGGGAGCGCGGATCGCGGACCTGGTTGGCCCGCAGAGCGGCCCGGCGGAAGGCACCGCGCCGCTGGAGGGACTCCACCAGGACATCGGGGGCCGTCCCGGCCTCGTATCCGACGAGCGCGGCGAGGTCGTCCAGTCGTACGCCCCGCCACCACTGGTCGGAGGTGGACCAGCCCTCGACACAGGCGATCGGCAGCGCCGCACTGTGCTGGGCCAGCTCCAGCAACTCGGCGCGGCTCAGTCGGACGGTTCCTGAAGGCCCCGTGACGACCAGTCGCCACGCCTCCTCGCTCGTCTCGGCCGCCCTGATTCCCCTCGACAGGGCCGTCTTGTTGATCTGGAATCCGTTCGGCCCGCTGCCAGGCTCGGCGCCACCGCGCGGGGCGAGGACGGCCGTACGCCGCAGCGGCCCGTCGATGTTCTGTCCCACGGTCGTGGCGAGGAGCAGCAGCGAGCCGCCGCCGACCAGCCCGAGGGCACCTCGCCGCGACACGGTGGGCTCGGCCGGGTTCGGAGAGAGCAGCGACGGCTCCTCCGACGACACCGGAGGCGGGACGGCTTCCTCTTCGCCCGCCCGCATCCGGCGCAGGTTGCGAACGGCGGTCGGCGCCCTCAGCACCACGTGCACCGTGAACGCCGCGAAGAACACCCACGCTCCGTAGAAGTGCAGCGGATAGAAGGAACCGGGGAAGACGTAGTCGAGCTGGACGTTCAGCACTCCGGTCACGAACTCGAACAGCACGCCGCCGACCAGCATCAGCAGCGAGATCCGTTCCAGGGCATGGGCCCAGGACCGCACCGGAGGCAGCTGGAACAGCCTCGGCAGCACCGACCACAGTTTGGCCAGCAGGATCGGGACCAGGGCGATCCCGAGCGTGACGTGGACGCCTTGCGTGAGCCGGTACAGCCAGTGCGGGTCCGTCGGCCAGGGGAACAGATAGAAGCCGAGAACGCCCTTGTCCGGGGTCTTGTCGTTCACCGGCGACAGACCAGGGTTGTAGGCGGCGTACGACAGCAGCCCGGTCACGAACAGCACGGTGATCCCGGCGAGCAGGACCACACCGAGGACGGAGGTGAACCAGGGGCCGCGCAGCGGGCTGCGCCAGAAGGCGGGAGAGGAAGGCAACCGTTCCATGCTCCGACGCTAGGCCCGGACCCCCGGTGAATGGGCGCGCGACGCATGACGAAACGCTGACGTCCGCCTGTCGGGCGGGCACCGGCTCCTCTCCGGCCTAACGTCTCGAGGCGTGAACCGTGATCACCGCCGCGACCTTTACGCCGTCGTCGCCGCCGCCCTGCTCGTCGTGACGGCCGCTGTGGTCGGCATAGCCATCAAACGCGCCGAGGACGTCCTGCACGTCGGATGGCCACCCCTGTACGCCAACTGGCTGCCCCACACCGGCCCCGGCACGCCCGCCGCGATCACCGTCGCCGTCATCGTCGTGGCGTACGGCCCGGCACTGGCCGCCCGGCTGCCCTGGCGGCCCCTGCTGTGGGCCGTGTGGGCCACAGCCATGGCCTGGAGGGCGCGAGGTGCTCGGGTCCGTGCTGCTGGCGGCCGGCGGTTTGTCGCTGGCCGCGAGCCGCCGGGCACCGCTCGTGGTCCTGGGCTTCACCGGGCTGTGCGCGGTGGGTTACCTGGGGGCCGGGTTCGAGGCGCTCGCCGTCTCCTACCTGGTCGCGGTCTACGGCGCGGTGCGCGCCGGGCATCGTGCCGTCACGCTGGCTGTCTCCGTCGGTCTGCTGGCCGCGCTCCACCTCATGGCCCTGCTCCTGCACCACGGGCCGGTGCGCGAGGTCGTGACGCAGGCCCGGAACACCCTTGAAATCGCCTGGCTGATCGCCGCCTTCGCCGCCGGGGAGGCGGTGCGGCAGGCCGAACGGCGGGCGGACGAGGCCGAGCGCACCCGCGAGGAGACCGCGCGCCGCCGGGCGGACGAAGAGCGGCTGCGCATCGCACGGGAGCTGCACGACTCGCTCACCCACCAGATCTCGGTCATCAAGGTGCAGTCCGAGGTCGCCGTGCACGTGGCCAGGCGCCGGGGCGAGGAGGTGTCACAGGCCCTCCTCGCGATCCAGGAAGCCGGCCGGGAGGCGACCCGGGAGCTGCGCGCGACCCTGGAGGCGCTGCGCGACGACGACACCACCCCGCCGCCCGGACTCGACCACGTGCCCAACCTGGTGAAACAGTTCCAAAACACCGGCCTGGAGACGACTTTGACGATCGAGGGACACCCGCACACCGTGCCTGCCCCGGTGAGCCGCACCGCCTACCGGATCGTGCAGGAATCGCTCACCAACGTCACCCGGCACGCCGCCGCCACCGCCGCCTCGGTCCTCATCGGCTACCGGCCGGGCGCCCTCACCATCCGCGTCGACGACAACGGAAAAGCCACCTCGCACCGCAGCCCGACGCCAGGACTCGGGATGCTCGGGATGCGTGAACGCGTCACGGCCCTGGGCGGCCGCCTGCGGACCGAGCCGCGCGGCGCGGGCGGCTTCACCGTCCAGGCCGAACTGCCCACGAGCGGAGCCTCGTGATCCGGGTCCTGCTGGTCGACGACCAGCCGCTCATCCGCAGCGGCTTCCGCGCGCTGCTCGACCTCGAGGACGACATCGAGGTGGTGGCCGAGGCCGCCGACGGTCGGGAGGCCCTCGCGCTCGTCGAGCGACTGCGGCCCGACGTCGCGCTCGTCGACATCCAGATGCCCCTCATGGACGGCATCGAGGCGACCCGACGCATCGCCGAGGACCCGGCCCTGGCCGACGTACACGTGGTCATGCTGACCAACTACGGCATGGACGAGTACGTCTACGACGCGCTGCGCGCCGGAGCCGCCGGGTTCCTGGTCAAGGACATCCTGCCCGAGGACTTCCTGCACGCCGTACGGGTCGCCGCCCGGGGCGACGCCCTCCTGGCGCCCGCCATCACCCGCAAACTCATCGACCGATACGTCACTCTGCCCCTGCCCGCCCGCAGCGGCAGCGGCAGCGGGCTGGAGGCTCTGACCAGCCGTGAACGCGAGGCGGTCGCGCTGGCCGCACACGGCCTGTCCAACGACGAGATCGCCAATCGCCTGGTCATCAGTCCGGCGACCGCCAAGACCCACATCAACCGGGCCACGACCAAACTCCACGCCCGTGACCGCGCCCAACTCGTGGTCCTCGCCTACGAATCAGGCCTGGTCACTCCACGCGGCGCCTGACCTCCACGCACCGAAGCGACCAGGCAGTCGGCCCCCGACCTGCCGCCGACGGGACCGAGGCCGACCGTGGTTGCGGTCAGACCTGGGCGGAGTTCTCCGGCACGATCGGGCGGCCCGGCATGCCGCTCATCGCCCGTTGCCTGGTAGACCCCGGCGACATCGGCGACGTACTGCCTGGGTGTCCGGGGCCGGCTCGGTCCCGGACACCCGTAACGCCGCTGATCGGTCCGCACCGACGGCGGGCCGCACCTCACTCCGCCGACCAGTCCCTCGCTTCGACCGGAACACCCTCGCTGATCAGGGGTTTCACCGTCATCCCTTGCTCGAACCACTCGCCCTCAGCACGCCCGGTCAGCTACTCCAGTAGTTGCGGCGTGGCAGTTCGACCCACAGATCGGGCGGCCCGACGACGGCGCGCCGGTCGGTCAGGCGCAGTCCCGCGAAGGCGCAGGCGTAGGCGACGGCGTTGTGCACGTAGAGGTACGAGGCCAGCACCTCCGCGGCGGAGTCGTCCTCGTCCGGTCCTCCGCCGGGGTGCAGGTCCGAGCCCTCGATCGTTCCGTCCCGGGCGACGCTGCCCTGGTTGCCGCTCTTGGGATTGGCGTAGAGGCCGTAGCAGACCGTTCCGACGGACAACCGTGTCAGCACGCCCGGCATCTGCGGCGCGTATCCCCAGGGCTGGGTGACGACGCACCCGCCCGGCACGGACGTCACGCCGATGATGTGCAGGCTCTCGTCCATGTCGTAGGCGTAGGGCTCCTCCAGGAACTCGTCCAGCTCAGCGAGGAGTTCGCCGTTCACCGGCGTCGCCTGAAGACGGCGCACCGCCTCGTCCGCGTCGATACCGGCCACACAGGCCAGCCCCGTCCCGTCGTAGTAGAAGTCGCCCAGCGCCTTGGTGAGCCGATCGGCCTCCTGCGCTGCCGCCCGCTCGGTGTCGGTCAGAGCCGTTCCTTCCGGCACCGGGAACAACTGGGGCGTCGGTCCGGCCAGGCTCAGTCGCCCCGGGGACCAGCCACCGAGGGACAGCCGCCAGGGATCGGCCCCAGCGGCGGCGAGCACACGTGCGTTGTCCGCTTTCCTGGACAGCACCGCTTCCCACAGCGCCGTCACCCCGTCCTCCAGCGCGTCGACGTCCGCAACCCGACCAGCCAACTCCGCAACGACCTGCGGGGAGCCGAACACCGCCGCCCGGTGCAGGGGCAGGCCCCCGCTCCATCCTTCCGGGTCGGCTCCTTCGTCGAGACGTCGGCGAATGTCGTCGGCATCCGACCAGTCCCAGCCCATGCCGACCCATCCCCCACTTTCCGCTGCCACCGCTCCCCCTCGAACACGTCGCACGTCTTCGCGCGGCCTCGCCGCGCTCTGCCCCAGGCACAGTGCGAACGGCACGGCCGCGTGTCCGCTCGGGGCCCCGCACACCGTCCTGGCTCGCTGACCGGACTCTACCGTCGGCGAAAGCGCCGAGGGCACGGCGACGGGCCTGCCCGGTTGGCGCTCGACGCCCGAACAAGCCGCTCCATAGAGCGGCATGACGGTGTGACAGCTACTGCGGAGCCGATCAGGGACTGGGCGCCTGCCAGTCGGGGGCGCCGCCCCTGTTGTCGGGAGACGGCAGGCCTCTCGGGGACAAGGGCGCGGTGCCGAAGTAGGAGCCCTGTTGTCCCTGACTCTGCGGGCGCTCGGGAACGACCCTCTCGGGAAAGTGCGGTTCCAACATGCGGTGCACACGGTCGGCTTCGTCGCGCGCCCGGGCGGGGATGTCGCCCCTCTCGGCGACAAGGCGACTGTAAATCGGGGTTTCCAGCGATATGACTGGCTGTGTTGACATGCCGAAACCCTACGGTGCGGCGCTGACATCGCGGTCCACCCCTCGCGATTGGCGGCGGTCCGTCGGTGCGGGTATCGGTGCCGGTGCCGGTGATCTTGGACGGCCAGACGGTATCGCAGGTACCGTAGATACCATGTCCGACCCCAAAGCGATGAGCCTCCGCTTCCCCGACCCGGAGCAGCGGTCCGCCATCGCGGCAGCCGCGAAGCAGGCCGGGGTCAGCATGCAGGAGTTCATCCTTTCGGCGGCCTACGACCGTGCGACCGCCGTGGAGCGCCGGTTCCTGGAAGGCTTCAGCGCCTCCATGGCCCGTAGCGGCGCGGCTTTCGCGGCCGAGCGCAGCACCATGGATCCCGGTGCCGAGCAACGGGCAGCCGAGCGGCAGGCGCAGCAGGAGCTCGATCAGCAGGAGCGGGGTCACGTAGCGTGACCCAATCGGAACCTGTCGCGCTCGACGTCACTTTCCTGCTGCACGCCGCCGAGCTTCTCGGCGGTGATCCGCAGGTCGACGACTTCGGGCCGCTCTACGCCGCGGTCGCCCGGGTCAACGCGCGGGCGCTGGAGCGGGACATTTACGGATCCCTGTATCTCAAGGCCGCCGCGCTGCTGCAGACCCTGGCGAAGCTGCCGTCCCTCGAACACTCCAACGAAGCCTTCGCCTGGCACGCGGCCGAGGCTTATCTGACGCTCAACTCCCGCGAACTCGACTACCCGCCCAAGGCGGCCGTCGCCCTCGTACGCGACGCGGCCGCCGGAACACTCGGCGTAGCCCGGATCGCCCGGCAGCTGCGCGACTGGCGCATCACTTGACCCTCGCTGTCATTACGGTGCGTGATCGTCCGAACGAGTCCTTGCGGGCGATTTCGGCGGGCACGGCTCTCCCGGAGGCCCCTCGCGACGCCGGGGACACGGTGCCGACGTGAGTATGCGTTTCACCTGACTTGATGACCGCTTTGTTGTAGTTACGATTCATTCGTGCCTACTTTGAGGCGACAGCGACACCGTCGCCCACGCGGTGACCGATGGGACGCTGTCCGGCTGTCACCGGTGATCCTCACCGTCCTCATCGCCGCGCTGGCGTTCGCGACGCCGAGGGACATCGCCGTCAGCCGCCTCCTGCCCGCCGCGCCCGCTCTGGCCGCCTCGATGTGGACCGTTCTCCCCACGATTCTCCTGGGCGCGTCCTGCGCGCTGATCATGCTCGGCCTGAATTTGTTCTACACCGACCTGGGGACTCCCTACACGACGGCCGCGATCGCCGCCGTCACCCTGGCCGCCGCCTACGCCAGCCACGTCCGCATCCGGCGGGAGGAGGCCCTGCTCCAGATCCGGCTCGTCGCCGACGCCGCCCAGCAAGTGCTGCTGAGACCGTTGCCGAGCCGCCTCGGAGGCATCGAGATCGAATCGCTGTACGTCGCGGCGCAGGCCCAGGCCCGGATCGGCGGCGACTTCTACGAGGCGGCCGAAACACCTCACGGCGTCCGCCTCCTCCTGGGAGACGTGCGCGGCAAAGGCCTGTCCGCGGTGGGAGCCGCCTCCGCTCTGATCAGCTGCTTCCGAGAGGCCGCACACGACGAACCCGACCTGACGGGCGTCATCCGGCGCCTGGAGACCAGTATCGGCCGCCACAGCGCCGCCCACCCCTCCCCGGACCTCCCGGAGCGCTTCGCCACCGCTCTGCTCGCGGAGATCCCACGCGACGGCAGCCACGTCAAACTCCTCAACTGCGGGCACCCACCGCCGCTGCTCGTGCATCGAGGCGAGACGTACGTCCTGGAGCCCAGCGAGCCCTCGCCGCCTCTCAACCTCGCGGCACTCGTCAAGGACAACTACCACGCCGACACCGTGCCCTTCACCCCGGGCGACCAACTCCTGCTCTACACCGACGGTGTGACGGAGACCCGGGATCACGACGGCGAGTTCTTCCCCCTGCATCACTGGATGCGACAGCAGAAGCCGGTCCCACCCCATCAACTGCTCGACCGACTCCACGAGGACCTGCTCCGCTTCAGCGACGGAAGACTCGACGACGACATCGCGGCCCTCTCCGTGCGATACCCGAAGCCCGGCCCTCTCGACGTGAGCGACATCCCCTGATCTCACGGTCCCTCACGCTCGCGGGGCCGCGAGGCACGCGGGTGCCCTGGGGTCGCCGGGCCGGACCGTCGGTGGACGGGTTCCGCGTCCGCTCCGCTCCGGACCGGACCGGACCGGACCGGACCCCCGACGGTCAATGGGTCAGTTGACGACCGTCAGCGGCTTCGGCCATCCGTTCTTCTCCAGCGTTGCGAACAGGCTCTTGATGTCGCCGGGGCTGTGCTACCGCGTGCTGCCGGCGACGGTCAGTGCGGCGGCGTGCCGATCCACAGCCGGCTGCCGTCAGGGTCACGCAGTCCGATCTCCCGGCCCCACGGACCGTCCAAGGTGGCGGATGGGTCTGTCACCCTCGGCTGCGAGCGGTCCGCGGGTCAGGCGCCTGGCCTCAGTCGGCGCGCCCGACGCCGCGATCAGGTGCGCTCATGTCCCCCGTGGCAGGTGTGCCCTCGGCGAGTCCGTAGCGCAGGTACACGGTGCCCTTGGGACCGGCCGCCGGCGGTTCGAGAAGCGTGAGGTTCGTGGGCACCTCACCGCCGTCGAACACCTTCTTGCCTACTCCGAGCACGATCGGGTGCACCCAGAGGTCGAGACGGTCGAAGAGCTTCTCCCGCAGCAGACTCTGCACCAGGTCCAGGCTCCCGACGACCTTCACGTGCTCGTGCCGGTTACGGATCTCGCGTACCGCGGCGGCCAGATCCGGGCCGAGCTGCGTGGAGCCGGCCCACGACAGGTCGGGCCGTCCACGGGAGGCCACGTACTTCGGGACACGGTTGAAGAGGTCGGCGATCTCGCCGTCCTCGCCGCCCTTCTGGTGCGGCCAGTACGCGGCGAAGATGTCGTACGTCCGCCGACCGAGCAGAAGGGCGTCCGTGCCCTCGTACGCGGCGCCGATCTGCGCCCCGGCGACCTCGTCCAGTAGCGGTGCCTGCCAGCCGCCGAACGGGAACCCGGCCGGGTCCTCGTCGGGGCCGCCGGGCGCCTGCCCGACGAGATCGAGAGTCGCGAACAGTTCGATGTGGATGAGGCCCATGGCTTGCTCCCGATGAGATGGTCGTCCCGGTCAAAAGGTAGACCTGTGGGGACCGGCGAACTCATCGCCGCGCGGACGCGTCGCCGAACGGGCCCCTGCCGAACGGGCCCCTGCCGGCGGGTCGTCCTGCGGGCGCAGACGGCCCCGTTCGGCCGACGGACACACTCAACTGCGGACACGTTCGGCGTCGCCGGGTCGCGGATGGTGTCGGCGAGTGTGCGGTCCGCTCCGCAGGGGCCCTGGGCGGCATCGTCGCCGAACGGGCCCCTGCGTCTTCCCTCCCCGTCCGCGTCGTCCCCACCCCAGCTGTCGCGCCGCGTCCCGGAGAGCCCTAGAAGCGTCCTGAAGATCTTGAAAATGCGCCCGGCTTGCCCTACTTGATGGAAATTGACATTTACCGGCAATCCAGGGTGAGTCGGGCGGCCAGAGCAAGATCTTCAGCGGTCTCCTAAGGCCCTGTCGTCACATTCCCGCCTGCCCCGCGACGCCATGCACGCACCTGACGCCGCGGGGCCGCCCTTCGGGCGACGACGGGAATGTGACGACAGGCCTAGGTCATCTCAGGCGCCTCGTGTTCATCACCACCGCGGTGACCTCGTCGCGGACGCCCCACGGTTGCCGGGGTTGAACGGTGTGCGGGCCAGCAGACTTTCCGGGTGCCTGCCGAACAGGCCCAGTCCGGGGGTCTGGTTCGGGCCCATCTGCGCGACGATCGCGCGGTGGAAGGCGTCGTAGGAGCCGGTGAAGCCGTTGTCGGCCCAGATGCGGTGCAGGGCGGTGGTGAAGACGCCTGCGCCGTTGACCTCCTGTGAGAGCTGGTTGTCCTGGCAGGCGCTCAGGGCCACGCCACTGGCCGCGATCGGAGAGCGCGAGCGGACTCTGTTCCGGATGCTCCGGTAGAACCGTGCGTCGGCCAGGACGACCTCGGCGTTGACGTCCAGCGGAATCTCACGCGTCACGACACGCACCACGTCGCGCTGTTCGTCCCTCGGGCCGTCCCGCACGCCACCCCGCGGGTCGTCCCCCAGTTCGACCCGTGAAGCGCTCCGCAGGCCGTCCCGCCGGTCGGTGAGCAGGTGCGGGACGGTTCCGGCGACACTCGGCCTGCTCGAGTCGCTGTGGACCGGGTCGGTCGAAGCGAGCGCCGACGGAGACGGGCCGAGCGGAAGCCCTGCTCACGACGAGGACGAACAGCATCTGGGAATGAATCCGGATCTGCATGTGTCGTGGCTCGGCGAGCTGGATCTCGCGGACTTCCACTGGAGCGACACCGGCAGCCACGTCTACGTCGAGACCACCTGCCGCGCGCAGATCATCGAGGTGTCATTGGGCTTCTGGGTCAGGCCCACGGACGCCGGCTGGGTCGTCACGGGACCGTCCACGTACTGGTAGGGCGTCCAGGGTGGCTCACGTCGTGCCGCGGACGTTCAAGTTCGGCGTCAGGACGATCGGGGGTGGCCGTTCCCCCGCGAGGAGGCGCTCGACCTGGTGGATGGCCAGTTCGCCCAGCTTTCGCTTGTCGAGGTGGAGGGTGGTCAGGGGCGGGTCGACCAGATCGACGACGCTCAGCCCGTCGTAGCCGACCAATGCGCAGTCGTCCGGCACCTGGACGCCGAGCCGGCGGGCGGCCCGGAGCGCGCCTATCGCCACCAGGTCGTTGAAGGCGACCACGGCGGTGAGGTCCGGCCGCGCGGCGTGCAGCGCCTCGAACGCGGCAGCTCCCCCCGCCGGGGACTGCTCCCCCATCACGATCCAGCCCTCGTCGACGGGCAGCGCATGTTCGTCGGCGACTTCGAGGAAGGTGCGGCGCCGGACCAGGGGCGCGGTCAAGCACTCGCAGTCGATCATGCCGATCCTGCGGTGCCCGAGGTCGATGAGGTGCCGCATCCCGGCCCGGATTCCGGCCGCCGTGTCGATGTGGACCAACGCGTGGTCCGACGAGTCGAGCCCGCGATCGACCACGACCAGCGGCACGGTGCCGATGTACGGCTCGAGTTGCGCATCGGAATGGCTGATGTAGCCGACAAGAGCGTCGACCTGTTGGCCCAGTGAGCGGACCAGGGACAGCTCCCGGGACCGGTCGTTCTCGGTGCTGGCCACGAGCACCTGCCAGTCGCGTTCGTCGGCGGCCGCGATCACTCCTGCCACGAACTCCGGGAAGAAGGGGTTGACCACGTCGGGGACGATGAGCCCGACGGACACGACGTCGGGGCGGACCAGCCCTCGGCCGAACCGGCTGGGCCGGTATCGCAACTGCCTCGCGACATCGAGCACGCGTTGCTGAGTAGCCGGGTCGATCTCCCCCTTGCCGTTGATCGCCCGGGAGACGGTCTGATGGGACACGCCCGCCGCCTGAGCGACGTCGCGAAGCGTCACACGCTTGCCCGCTCTCGTGCCCCGCGCCCGCTGGTCTTCCGTTTCCCGCTGTCCGGCCACGCCGCCCACTCACTTCAGTTCCTGTGCCGCCCTGCGTCCAAGTCAATCAGGTCCGCCGACACGCCGCGCCATCGCCGGACTGCCGCGCACCACTGGACCCCGGGCGGATAGCGAGCCGTCCGGGGGCAGGCGTTGACGGATTCCGCTCCCCTGCGCCAGAATCCCGTTAACGGTAACGTTAACGGTAACGGAGTAGAGAGGGGTAGCACCGTGGCTTCTTCGAGGGGGCCTCTACCGCACGAGCCGCACCAGGTGTTCCGAAGCGTGTTCCGCGGCTGGCACGCGGAGGCAGGTGTCTTCTCGGCGCTGCCGGACGCACCTGTGCAGCCGGATGATCCCCTGCCGTGGTGGCGCCGGTTGCGAGTGCGACGGCAGAGGCCGAGCAGCGGCGGGTCTCCGCTCCTCCGCTCGCCATCGCGCCCGCTGGGCTGTGCCGCTACCGGTGGGGAGGGCCGCAGTTGAAAGGAAGTGCGCCGGTCGGGCCCCGAAGTATGCGCACAGCGCGGTGGACTGACCCGGTGCGCACTGGGTCAGAGTTGGGCCCACCGTGTCACAGGGCGATCAGTCCGGCCGCCGTCTCCTTGAAGCCGCAGGCGTCGACGTAGAAGGCACGAAGGTGCTCCTCGAAGTCGACGTGCAACCACTCGCACTTCGCGATACGAGCCTCACGCGCAGCCGCGGCGACCAGCGCACCGCCCACACCTCTCCGCCCGCGGTGCGGGGCGACCACCGTGTCCAGGGAAGGCGTGAACCCCGCCGTCCCAGGCCACGTTGACGAATCCGATCAGCGAGCCGTCTTCCCAGGCGCAGACCCAGCCGAGGCTGTGGCGCTCAAGTCGTTCTCGCCAGTCGGTGTGAGCGACCGGGTGTCCGAAGCCCTCGGCATGCAGTGCGTCGAGGGCGGTGTTGTCGAATTCGCCGCGCCACTCGTACTCGATCGCCATTTGTCGATCGTAGAGTCCGCTCAGGGCGGCAGACTCGAACTCGAACTGGGGCAGGGGAAAC
The DNA here is from genome assembly GCF_032598905.1 of Streptomyces sp. 11x1. Taxonomy (NCBI): domain Bacteria; kingdom Bacillati; phylum Actinomycetota; class Actinomycetes; order Kitasatosporales; family Streptomycetaceae; genus Streptomyces; species Streptomyces sp. 11x1. The sequence goes on from NZ_CP122458.1 coordinate 454,019, forward strand.
GTGGGCCCCTGCCCGGCGGTGACCAGGTCGCCCTCCCGTTCACCTCCCATTTACTGGGCGGCGACGTCGGTAGCGCGAGGCCGTCGCGCCGTTGCTCACCGTGCGAAGAACCGCTGGGAGGCGTGCCTGGCCGCGGGTGAGGCGCCCGCAAGGGCCGGGATCTTCTTCGACTTCGACGCCAGTGGGAGGCGTGCGGAGTCCCCCATGCCTCGCCGCAGCCCCGCAGCCCGGCGCCTGGTGATCTACAGCCTCTCGGGACGCCTGGCCCACTCGTCGGGGGCGAAGTTCCCACCGGCCGACTTCAGCTTGGGCGCGAACTCCGTGTGCTCCTCGGCCAGGCCGTCCTGCCCGTTGATGAAGTTGCGGTACGGCCACGCGGACGGGCTGCCGTACGTGGCGATGCGGTGGCGTCCTTGTACCACTCGGGGCCGCCGGGTGCTGGTCGACCGAGCCCCAGTTGGTGTGTAGGTGCTCGGTGCCGCGCAGGCGACACCTACGGCCCTCATGGGTACCACCACCGGCAGGCATTGATGGGATGGGTCGGCTGCCAGGAATGGCGAGAGATGAGCGATCAGTGCCCGCTGAAGTGGGGTTTCGCAAATACCACCTCCCGACCACTAGACACGCCCCCTCATCGTCACTTACAAACATCCCATCTCTCGCCGCACGGCGAAACGCGCAACGTCATCCATCCGCTCAGCGCGAGGAACACCCGATGAGACTCAGAGCCGTCTGCTCAGCCGTTGCCGCCCTGTCCGCACTGGCGTTGCTCACCGCCTGTGGTGGGGACGCGCAGACCACGTCCACGACGAGCGGCAAGCCGCTGGTCGGCGTCGACTACCCGCGTTCCGACACCGACTTCTGGAACTCGTACATCAAGTACACGCCGGAGGCCGCCAAGGAGCTGGGCCTCTCCCTGAAGACCACCAACTCGCAGAACGACGTCGCCAAGCTGACCGCGAACGCGCAGACGTTCATCAGCCAGGGCGTCAAGGGCGTGGCGATGGCCCCGCAGGACACGGCCGCCGTCGCGCCGACCCTGACGCAGCTGGAGGCCAAGAAGATCCCGGTCGTCACCGTGGACACCCGTCCCGACACCGGCAAGGTGTACATGGTCGTGCGGGCCGACAACCGCGCGTACGGCGAGAAGGCGTGTCAGTACCTCGGTACCAAGCTCGGCGGCAAGGGCAAGGTCGTCATGCTGCAGGGCGGCCTGGACTCCATCAACGGCCGTGACCGCACCGAGGCGTTCAACGAGTGCATGAAGAAGAACTACCCGGATGTCACCGTGTTCGGTGAGGCCACCAACTGGGACGGCGCGGTCGCCGCGCAGAAGCTCCAGACGCGTCTGACCCAGCACCCGGACATCAAGGGCGTCTACATGCAGTCCAGCTTCGCCCTGTCCGGCACCCTCCAGGTCCTCAAGCAGAAAGGCCTGTTGGTCGGACCGAAGGACAACAAGCACGTCTTCGTCGTCTCCAACGACGGCATCCCCGAGGAGCTCAAGTCCATAGCCGAGGGGAAGATCGACGCCACCGTCTCGCAGCCGGCCGACCAGTACGCCAAGTACGCCCTGTACTACCTCAAGGCCGCGATCGACGGGAAGACGTTCGCGCCCGGCAAGACCGACCACGACAGCACCATCATCAAGGTCCGCGACGGACTGCTGGAGGACCAGCTCTCCGCCCCGCTCGTCACCGCCGACGGCGGCACCTACGGCGGTGTGCCCAGTGTGCAGAGCGACAGCACCTCCCTGTGGGGCAACAACCGCGGCTGACGCTTCGACAGGCAGCCTGACATCCCATGGACACAAGGTGGTTGAGATGAGCGACGGGGAGCGAGCAGCAGTCACCCCCGCGTCCGTCCCGGCGCACGACGGACGGGCCCCGGCTGGCCCGGCCGTCGTCGAGGCGACGGGCATAGTCAAACGATTCGGTCCGACGGTGGCCCTGAACGGCGCCCGGATCACCATCAGGCCCGGCGAGACCCACGCGCTCGTCGGCCGCAACGGCGCCGGCAAGTCGACCCTGGTCTCCATCCTGACCGGACTCCAGGCCGCCGACGAGGGGACCGTGACCTTCGGCGGCGAGGCGGCTCCCCGGCTCAGCGACCGCGACGCCTGGCGGCGCCGCGTGGCCTGCGTCTACCAGAAGTCGACGATCATCCCCACGCTGACCGTCGCGGAGAACCTCTTCCTGAACCGGCACGACCACGGACGGCACCCGTTGATCAGCTGGCAGGGTGTGCGCGGCCGGGCCCAGGAACTGCTGTCGGCGTGGTCGGTGGACGTCGATCCGCAGACACCGGCCGGCGATCTCGGTGTGGAGCAGCGGCAGTTCGTCGAGATCGCCCGCGCGCTGTCGTTCGGCGCCAGGTTCATCATCCTCGACGAGCCGACGGCCCAGCTCGACGGCGCGGCGATCAATCGGCTCTTCGACCGGATCCGCGACCTGCAACGCCAGGGCGTCACCTTCCTGTTCATCAGTCACCACCTCCAGGAGGTGTACGAGATCTGCGACATGGTGACGGTGTTCCGGGACGCCCGGCACATCGTGACCGCCCCGGTCGCGGAGCTCCCCCGTACCGACCTCGTCGCCGCCATGACCGGCGAGGCGGCGGCCGACCGGCGCCAGGAACGAACCGGCACCCTGGACGGCGACGCGACCGCGGCCCTGAGCGTCAACGGCTTGAACGGCGACACCTACTCCGGCGTCACCTTCCGGGTGGGCGCCGGAGAGATCGTCGGGCTCGCGGGGGCGGCCGGCAGCGGCCGTACCGAGGTCGCCGAGACCGTCGTGGGGCTGCGGGCCGCCGACGGCGGCCGGGTCGAGATCGCCGGAACGCCCACCCGGCCGGGCAGTGTCCCCGCCGCGCTCGCCGCGGGCGCGGGATTCGTCCCCCAGGACCGGCACCACCAGGGCTTCGTCCCCGACATGTCGATCGCGGACAACGCCACGCTCTCCGTCCCCCACCGGCTCGGCGACAACGGCTTCCTCGACCGTGGCCGACGGGACGCGCTCGCCAAGGGCCTGATCGAGAAGCTCGCGATCAAGACGCCCGGCCCCGAGCTGCCCGTCTCCGCCCTGTCCGGCGGCAACCAGCAGAAGGTCGTCATGGCCCGCGCCCTGGCCGACGACCCCAAGCTGCTGGTCCTGATCAACCCGACCGCGGGCGTCGACGTGCGCTCCAAGGAGTTCCTCCTCGGCAAGGTCGAGGAGACCGCGGACACCGGGACCGGAGTGCTCATCGCCTCCGACGAACTCGACGACCTGCGCATGTGCGACCGGATCCTGGTGATGTTCCAGGGCCGTGTCACCTCGGAGATGGCCCGCGGCTGGCACGACCACGACCTCGTCGCCGCGATGGAAGGAGTGGACCTCGATGCCTGACACCGTCCTCGCGGACGCGCCCGCCCCCAAGGCCGGCAAGCCGCGACCCGCGCGGACCGGCCTGTTCGGCGGCCGGATCCCGCTGGCCCGGATGCGCGACCTCGCCCTGGTCCCCGCCATCGTCGTCATCGCGATCGTGGGCCAGATCGTCAACCCGGTCTTCCTGCAGGCGGACAACCTCGTCAACGTCCTGCAGACCATGTCCGAGATCGCCCTGCTGGTCCTGGCGCAGACGATGGTCCTGATCGTCAAGAAGATGGACCTGTCGCTGGAGTCCACGATGGGCCTGGCACCCGGCGTCGCGGCCTGGCTGGTGGTCCCCACGGGCGCCGGACACGGCCTCGGGCTCCTGCCGGGAGCCTGGTCGATCCCGGTCACCCTCGCGGTGGGCGTGCTCGTGGGCGTGATCAACGCCTTGTTGATCATCCGCTTCGGCCTCAACGGCTTCATCGTCACCCTCGGCATGCTGATCGTGCTGCGGGGCGTCCTGACCGGTATCTCGGGTGGACAGACGTTCTTCCAGCTGCCCGAGTCGATGCTCTACCTGGGCACGGCCCAATGGTTCGGGATGCCCGCCTCCATCTGGCTCTCTCTGGTGCTGTTCGCCGTCGCCGTCGTGGTCCTCGGCTGGACCAGCTTCGGGCGTTCGCTGTACGCCATCGGCGGCAACGTCGACGCCGCGAAGGCAGCCGGTATCCGTACCGACCGGGTGCTGTGGATCGTCATCGTCACCGGCAGCCTGCTCGCCGCACTCGCCGGACTGCTGCTGTCAGGACGGCTCGCCTCGGTGGCCTCGGCCCAGGGCAACGGCTATATCTTCACCGTCTTCGCCGCCGCCGTCATCGGGGGCATCAGCCTCAACGGCGGCAAAGGCACCATGTTCGGCGCCTTCAGCGGCATCCTGCTGCTCTTCATGATCCAGAACGTGCTCACCCTGGCCGGCGTCCCCGCCCAGTGGATCGGCGCCCTCAACGGCCTGATCATCCTCGTCGCGTTGATGATCTCGCGCATCACGGGCGGCAAGGTCCAGGAGTGACTCCGGGCGGCCGTCGCGGGATGCACACCGCCCGTACGGCCGCCGGACTCCCCGCCGTCACCCATCTCGTCGCAGGGACCGTTCATCCCCGCTCGCACAGGAGTTGCCATGTCCTCCCCCGAGTCCCCCTCCGCCCGTATCACCGCTCTGGACGTCCTCGACGTACGCTTCCCCACGTCCGAGCACCTCGACGGCTCGGACGCGATGAACCCCGAGCCCGACTACTCGGCCGCCTATGTCGTCCTGCGCACCGACGCCGGCGACGGGCTGGAGGGCCACGCCCTGGCCTTCACCACCGGCCGGGGCAACGACGTCCAGGCCGCCGCCATCGCGGCCCTCGCCCCCCATGTGGTGGGCCTGTCCGTCGACGAGGTCTGCGGTGACCTCGGCGGGTTCTCCCGCTCGCTGGTCCACGATCCCCAACTGCGCTGGCTGGGACCGGAGAAGGGCGCCATCCACATGGCGACCGGCGCGGTCGTCAACGCCGCCTGGGACCTCGCGGCCAAGCGCGCGGGCAAGCCCGTGTGGCGCTTCCTCGGCGAGATGTCCCCCGAGGAACTGGTCGCGCAGGTCGACTTCCGCTGGCTCAGCGACGCCCTCACCCCCGAGCAGGCTCTGGAGATCCTCCAGCGCGCGGAACCGGGCCGGCAGGAGCGTATCGACCACTTGCTGGAGCGCGGCTACCCGGCCTACACGACCACCCCCGGCTGGCTCGGCTACTCCGACGAGAAGCTGGCCCGCCTCGCCCGGGAGGCGGTCGCCGACGGCTTCACCCAGATCAAGCTGAAGGTGGGAGCCTCCCTGGAGGACGACGTACGGCGGATGCGCACCGCCCGCGAGACGGTCGGCGACTCCATCCGCATCGCCGTCGACGCCAACCAGAGATGGGACGTCCAGCCCGCCATCGACTGGATGCGGGCACTGGCCCCCTACGACCCGTACTGGATCGAGGAGCCCACCTCCCCCGACGACATCCTCGGCCACGCCGCCGTCCGCAGGGCTGTCGAGCCCATCAAGGTCGCCACCGGCGAGCACATCGCCAACCGGGTCGTCTTCAAGCAACTGCTCCAGGCGGGCGCAGTCGACATCGTGCAGATCGACTCCGCCCGCGTCGGCGGCGTCAACGAGAACCTCGCGATCCTGCTGCTCGCCGCTAAGTTCGGCGTCCCGGTCTGCCCGCACGCCGGCGGGGTCGGCCTGTGCGAGATGGTGCAGCACCTGTCGATGTTCGACTACGTGGCCGTCTCCGGCACCACCGAGGACCGGGTCATCGAGTACGTCGACCACCTGCACGAGCACTTCGTCGACCCCGTACGTGTCGCCGACGGCCACTATCTCGCCCCCACCCTGCCGGGCCTGAGCGCCCAGATGCACCCCGACTCCCTCAAGGAGTACGCCTACCCCGACGGCCCCGTCTGGGCGGCCCGTGTCTGACACCTCGCACCCGGGGCTCGTCGACGCCCACCACCACGTGTGGAACCTGGACGACCGGCCGCAGCCGTGGCTGGACGTGCCCGGTCACGAGCCCATCCGTCGCTCCTTCGACACCGACGACCTGCGATCGGCCGCGACCCGGCCGATCGCCGGCCGACAGTTGGCGAGCTCCGTGGTGGTCCAGTGCGTGCCGTCCTCGTCCGAGACACGCGACCTGCTCGCCCTCGCCGACGAGGACCCGCTGATCGGCGCGGTCGTCGGCTGGGTCGACCTGACCGGCCCCGCCATCGGCGACGTCCTCGACGAACTGTGTACCGGCCCGGGAGGCTCGTACCTGCGCGCCGTACGGCACCTCGTCCAGGACGAACAGGACCCGCGGTGGCTGCGACGACCGGCCGTGGAACGGGCACTGAGGACGATCGGGGAACGCGGCCTGGGCTACGACGTGCTGATCCGCGACCACCAGGTCCCCCAGGCGGTCGGCCTGGCTGAACGCCTGCCCGAACTGCCCCTGGTTCTCGACCACGCGGGCAAACCCCCGATCGCCGACGGGGATCTGGCCGGCTGGGAGCGGGACGTACGCCGACTCGCCGGGCACCCGCAGGTGCGCTGCAAGCTGTCGGGCCTGATCACCGAGGCCGACCACGAGCAGTGGACCCTCGCCGACATCCGCCCGGTGTGGGACGTGCTGCTCTCGGCCTTCGGCCCGTACCGGCTCATGTTCGGCTCCGACTGGCCGGTCTGCGTCCTCGCCGGCGGCTGGAACCGGTGGGCCGCCACCGTCGAGGAACTCCTCACCGGCTGCTCGGCGGACGAGACCGACGCGATCCTCGCCGGGACCGCCCTCGACTTCTACCGCCTCCCCCCTGTCGAAAGGACGCCGGCGTGCTTCTGACCGACCTTCTGCACCCCGAGATCCTCCGGTCCCTGGCCGGAGCCGGCCATGGCGCCCGCGTGCTGCTCGCCGACGGCCACTACCCCGCGAGCACCGCCGTCGGCGAGCGCGCCCGGACCGTCCACCTCAACCTGGCCCCCGGTCTGCTCGACGTCACCACCGTGCTTCAGGTCCTGCTGCGCGCCGTGCCCGTCGAGTCGGCCCAGGTGATGGTGCCACCGGAGGACGAACCGGAACCGCCGGCCGTCACCGAGTACCGCTCTCTGCTCGCACCGGCCCCGGTCCAGCCCCTCGGCCGCTTCGAGTTCTACGACACCGCCCGCTCCCCCGACCTGGCGCTGGCGATCGTCACCGCCGACATCCGCACCTACGCCAACCTGCTGCTGACCATCGGCGTCCGCGCTGAAGGGACCCTGCGAACACGATGACACTCGCCGTCCGCTACACCGCCGCCCGCACCCTCGACACCGCCCCCGCGCTCGACGCGCCACCGGGCCCCGGCGAGGTCGAGCTGGCCCCCGCCTACGTCGGCATCTGCGGCACCGACCTGCACATCTTCCACGGCGACATGGACGCCCGGGTGCGTACACCCGCCGTCCTCGGGCACGAGATGTCCGGACGTGTCGTCCGGATCGGGCCGGGCGTGGAGGGCTGGCGCCCCGGTGACGCGGTGACCGTGATGCCGCTGCGCTGGGACGGCACCTGCCCCGCCTGCCGCGCCGGCCACCGGCACGTGTGCCAGCACCTGGACTTCATCGGCATCGACTCTCCCGGCGCGATGCAACAGCGCTGGACCGTGCCGGCCTCCACCCTCGTCCGGCTGCCCGAAGCGCTCCCCCTGGACCGTGCCGCACTCGTCGAACCGACGGCGGTCGCCGTGCACGACGTGGGCCGGGCGAAGGTCAGCGCGGGCGAGAAGGTCGTGGTGGTCGGCGGCGGGCCCGTCGGCGTCCTGATCGCGCTGGTCGCCGGGGCGACGGGCGCCGAGGTCCGTGTCGTGGAGCCGAGCGCCCACCGGCGGCGGCTCGCCGAGGAGTTGGGGCTGACGGTCTGGGACCCGGCCGAGGGCGAGATACCGACGCTGGTCCGCAAGTGGACCGGGGACGCGGGCGCGGACGTCGCCTTCGAGGTCTCCGGCGCGGCGGGCGGCGTGGACACGGCAGTCGAAGTCCTCGGCGTGCGCGGCCGGTTGTGTCTCGTCGCCATCCACCCCCGCCCCCGCGAGATCGATCTGCACCGCTTCTTCTGGCGCGAACTCACCCTCGTCGGCGCCCGGTTGTACGACCGCGCCGACTTCGAGAAGGCGGTCACCCTGGTCGCCGACGGCACGATCCCGGCCGAGCGACTGATCAGCAAGGTCGTCCCCCTCACCCAGGCACCCGCCGCGTTCGAGGCCCTGGAGGGCGGCGGAGACGTGATGAAGATCCTCGTGGACTGCACGCAGAACCTCGTGGACCGCACCGAGAACACCGACGACGCGCAGGGGACCACCGTATGAACGCCTTCGACCTCACTGGCAGGCTCGCCGTCGTCACCGGCGCCCGCCGAGGCATCGGCCGGGCCATGGCCCGCGCCCTCGCCGAGGCCGGTGCGGACGTCATCGGGGTGAGCGCCTCGCTGGAGGAGTCCGGCAGCGCGGTGGAGAAGGACGTCACCGCCGCCGGACGCACCTTCGAGGCCATCCGCACCGACTTCGCCGACCCCGAAGCCGTCCGCGCCCTCGGCGCCGACCTCGCCGGACGCGAACGCCCCGTGGACATCCTCATCAACAACGCCGGCACCATCCGCAGAGCTCCGGCAGACCAACACACCGACGCGGACTGGGAGTTGGTTCTTCAGGTCAACCTCACCGCGCAGTTCGCGCTGACGAGGGCCGTGGGAGCCGCCATGGTGGCCCGGAATCGGGGAAGCATCATCTTCACGGCGTCCCTGCTCAGCTTCCAGGGCGGGATCACCGTGCCCGGCTACACCGCCGCCAAGCACGGCATCGCCGGCCTGACCAAAGCACTGGCCAACGAGTGGGCCCCGCACGGCGTCAACGTCAACGCCATCGCCCCCGGCTACATCGCCACCGACAACACCCAGGCGTTGCGCGACGACCCCGCCCGCAGCCGGGCCATCCTCGACCGCGTCCCGGCCGGACTCTGGGGCACGGCCGACGACCTGGCAGGGGCCACCGTGTTCCTCGCCTCGGACGCCGCCGCCTACGTCCACGGCACCGTGCTGCCCGTCGACGGCGGATGGCTGGGCCGATGACCGCCGATCTGTCCTCCGTGCTCGGCGACGCCCGCATCCTGCCCGTGCTGACCGTCCCGACGGCCGCGACGGCCGCCCCGCTCGCCGACGCCCTGGCGGCGGGCGGGGCGCGGTGCGCCGAGGTCACCTTCCGCACCCCGGACGCCGTGCAGGTCGTGAAAGTGATGGCGGCCCACGGTGAACTGACCGTCGGAGCCGGCACCGTCCTCAGTGCCGAGCAGGCGGAGCGAGCCGTCGAGGCCGGAGCCCGCTTCGTCGTGTCACCTGGCCTGGAGGACGAAGTCCTGGAGAAATGCAGCGAGTTGGAGGTGCCGGTCGTGCCGGGCATCGCCACCGCCACCGAGCTGATGCGCGCGCTGCGGGCCGGAGTCGACACCGTGAAGCTGTTCCCCGCCGAGCCACTGGGAGGTACGTCGATGCTCCGCGCCCTGGCAGCGCCCTTCCCGCAGGCGCGGTTCGTGCCGACCGGCGGCATCCGCGCGGCCCAGCTGTCCGGCTATTTCTCCCACCCCGCGGTCGTCGCGGTCGGCGGTACCTGGATGGCCACCGCCGGCCACCTGGAGCGTGGCGACTACGCTGAGATCCGGCGGTTGACGGCCGAGGCCGTGGTCGGGAGCGCGGCATGAGCGGGCTCGCGCCGGACGTGGTGGCCCTGGGCGAGGTGATGCTCCGCTTCGACCCGGGTGAGGGCCGGATCCGCACCGCCCGCACGTTCCAGGTGTGGGAGGGCGGCGGCGAGTACAACGTCGTACGCGGTCTGCGCCGCTGCTTCGGCCTGCGCACAGCCGTGGTGACGGTTCTGGTGGACAACGCGGTGGGACGCCTCACCGAGGATCTCGTCCTCCAGGGTGGAGTCGACTCCTCGCTGATCCGCTGGGTGCCGGACGATGGGATCGGCCGCACCGCCCGCAACGGGCTGAACTTCGTCGAGCGGGGTTTCGGCATCCGAGGAGCGGTGGGGGTGAGCGACCGCGCCCACACCGCGATCTCCCAACTGCGGCCCGGCGCCGTCGACTGGGACGCGGTCTTCACCCCGGGCGTGCGCTGGTTCCACACCGGGGGTGTCTTCGCCGGCCTCTCGGACACCACGGCGGAGGTGGCGGAGGAGGCGATGGCCGCTGCCCGCCGGCACGGCGTCACCGTCTCCTACGACCCCAACTACCGCCCCAGTCTCTGGGCCGGCCGGGGCGGCCCCGACCGGGCGCGCGAGGTCGACCTGCGGCTCGCCCCGTACGCCGACGTCGTGGTGGGGGCTCTGGGCCTGGCCGGGAAGCACCCCGGTGCGGTGCGGGTCGAGGCCGACGAGGTCGCGGACGCGCTGTCCGAGGTGGCGGGCCGGGTATCGGGGGCGAGGGTGCTGGCGACGACCCTGCGCGACGTGCCGTCGGCCGGCGTGAACGACTGGTCCTCGGCAGCCTGGTCGAAGGAGAGCGGCTTCGTCACGGGGCCGAGTATGCCGGGACTGCACGTCCTGGACCGTATCGGCTCCGGCGACGCGTTCGCCGCCGGGCTGATCCACGGCCTGCTGTCCGGCGCCGACCTGGAGCGTGCCCTCGCCTACGGCACCGCCCACGGCGCACTCACCATGACCACCCCCGGCGATGTGTCCATGGCCTCCCTGGCCGAGGTCGAGGCCCTCATGGCCGGCGGCTCCGCCCACGTCAGACGCTGACCGCACGCCGATCGACATCCCGAGGAGAACCTATTGCAGCGCCGGAAGATCCACCACACGCCCGTGGAACTCACCGAACTCGGCTTCGTTGCCTCGGTCATCGGCAACCTCTACCGGGTCACCCCAGCCTCCGACGCGGCCGCCGCGGTCGACGCCGGCATCCGGTGTTTCGACACGGCTCCCCACCCCACCCCCCACCTACCCAGCACCACCCCGGAGCTACCACTCGCTCTTCACCCCCGCCCCCGCTCTCAAGCGTCGGGCTGAAGTCGGAGGTGCACGTTGGTGGCTTCCGCGGGTGCGGGCTCGCCCTGCTGGTCGATGACCGCGGTCACGGTCAGGCCGGCAGCTGCGGCCAGCTGTTCGAACACATCTCGGGGTACCAGTGCAAGACCCACGGGCGCTCCACCACGCTGCTCTCGGAGCCGTGGTGACGTTCGTAGCGCAGCTGCGCCGTCTGTGTCCGGGCCCGCTCGTCACGTTCCTCCGCGACGACGGACACCCGAAGTTCGGCGCCGTCCGCCGAGGTGGCCGTGCGCACGTGGCCGATCTGTTCGGCGGGGGTCGGTCCGGGAATGAACAGGGGCACCAGCGCGCTGCCGTCGTCGGTGAGGTGGGCGCGGATACGGCGCAGAGCGGCCAACGCGGTCGCGTCGTCGGGCAGCAAGGTGAACGTCGGCCCGGCCAGGAAGATCGCCCGGTAGCGGCGAGGCAACTCCAGGGCCTCCATCCGCTGATGAAACACGGTCACGGACACGCCCTGCTCACCCGCCCGGTCGCGGAGCCGCTCCAGCATGTCCCCGGAGGAGTCGACGCCCTCGACCTCCAGACCACGCCGCCGGAGTTCCAGCAAGGGATCACCATCCCCGCACCCCAACTCCAACGCCGGCCCGCCGGCCTGCTCAACGAATGCCGCATAGGGCTCCGGGTCCTGGGAGAAGGACTTCAACGGTCCATAGATCTCTGCGACGATGCCGGTGTAGAAGTCAGCTGGGTCCACGCCCGTCACCCTACGCACACACATCCCGTACGTTCACTCGAATATCGAGCCCCAGCCGCGCCCGATGCGTGCAGCATCCCCAGCCTGGTCATCACCTTCAAGGACGCCTGGTTACGAACGTCAGCGATGCTGATGATCACCGCCGAAATGACGTTCAGCGAGCGCGCGTGCCTTGGTGGGAGGCGTGGTCGCTCAGGAGAGCGGCTCGACCAGCCAGCGCTGCTCCGCCTCCCCGTTCCGAGGGCTCGGCACCAGAATGGTGCCGGCCTCGGGCGAGGCCGGGGCGATCACGAGGTCTCCCTTGTCCCGTGTGAAGAGTTGCCCTTCGGGACTCAGCTCGAAGCGGAGCCCGAACGAGACGTCTCCCGAGGAGTCGCAGAGCTCAAGGTCCAGCACCTCGTCGTCCCCTCCGGCGTCGAGGCACAGATCCGGTTCGGCGAGGTTGCGCAGGAGCCCGTTCTCGAGATAGGTCCACCGCTGTGTACTGGAGGTCGAGCAGGGGGACAGAGTGGCCTCCGCGCCCCGCTCGGGCGGCGATCCGGGTACGTCCATGCACAGGTCGGCGCCGACGTTGCGCAGTCTGCCGCTCTCCGGGGAGACGGGGAGGCCGGTGGAGGCCGCGGGGGCCGAGGAGGACGGCGTAGCCGTGGGAAGTTGCTCCCCCGGGGCTGGTGCGGCTTCGTCGGACGAGGTTCCGGTCACGATGAGGACTGCCCCGACAGCGGCCGAGCCGACGGCGATCCCGGCGACGACGAGCTTCGTGCCTCTGCGGCCGGCACAAGGTCTTCTCTTCCTCGTCGACCCCCTCGGTGTCGTGCGCCCGTTGTCCGAGGGAGAGGTGTCGGTTCCGGCGGCGGCCGTGGCGACGGGCGCTGTCCGCGCAGGGCGTGCCCGGCACGCGGTCAGGTAGGGGTGTGCGCTTTCGCCGAGGAGCGCTTCCGCCAGGAGCACGCCCGGTTCACGGGCACAGAGCCTCAGCTGCTCGGCTGTGTGTCGGCAGTAAGCACACTGGTCCAGGTGCATCTGCACCTCGGGCAGCGTGGAACCGGCATTGCTGGAACCGGCACTGCGGGAGGGTGCGTCGAGGAGGCGGCTGTAGTCCCGGCACTCTCTCCCGGCCGAGTTCTCGACATGCGTGCGCAGCAGCGCCGATCTCCATTGCTCCCGCGCTCGGTCCAACTCGGAGGGCGGCAGATCCCCTTCGATACCGAGCAGAGCCGCAGGGACGGCCGACGGTTCCGCCTCCACTTCCATGTGCCACAGGACGTACTGCGTGGTCCTCGGCAGCCGGAAAAAGGCGGTATGGCTCAGGAGCCGGTTCTCGGCGACCGGATGGGGTGACCTGTCGCTGTCGGTGGTCCCGGCCTGGTCGTACGACACCCCTGGGACGGGGCCCGTCTGCGAGCGCGCACGTGCGGCCTCCCGCACGGTGACGAGAAGGCGAGGGCGCAGGGCGCTGGTGGACCCGGCCTTCTGGAGTTCCCGTACCACCTGGCGGAACGCGGCGGAGGCGATCGCCCGCGAGAGCGCGGGGGAACCGAAGGCGCAGATCTCAGCGTAGTCGGAGACCGCCGGCCCATGTCGTGCGATCAACGCCGCGACGGGAGTGGTGCCCTCGATGGTCCGGGACATTCTCAGCGCGGCGATGACCGCGTCGTCGGACATCCCTGGAGCGGACTCGGGGTCGGGGGCCGAGTTGGGGGGAAGCGGATGAGCGAATGGCACAGGGGGCTTTCCTTCTCCCAGGGCGCACTGGGCAACCTCATCCGAGGCGGTGCGGGTACAGCGGCAGCGCGGACCTGGCGTGGCCGTGCGAAGAGGGGGTGTTGCGGTGATGGGTGACCGCCTCGGCGGTACCGCGCGACCGCCTTGTGGGGGTAGGGGGCAACGCCACGACCCGTCCAATCCGATAGGCCCGGTTACGGATCGTTCTCAGTTGAACCAGCCTGTCACACCGGGCAGATGTCCAACAAGGGGCGTCGGGACGAAGCGGAACGGATCGCCTCTCGCAGGTGGACCGAGGTACCGCCGTCCGTGGAAGGACCCGCGACGGCGGCCGGGCGCCGTTCCGCCGCCGACGCCGCGACCTACGTGAGTTCCTTCCGCATCAGCGTGCAGGTCGTCTCGTAGCGGCGCAACGAGCCGTCAGGGGCTTGCTCGATCCACGAGTCCGGCCGGCGGTCGTACGCGACGTAACCCAGCCTTTCGTACAGCACGCGAGCCCGGGGGTTGCTCTCCTCCACACCGAGCTCAGCCCGCCGCAGACGAGCCGTGCGGTGGCGTCATGGAAGTACCTTCGAGCGTTTGTGCCCGCGCCAGGGAGCCACCGGACCAGAGCGCGGGCAACCGCAGACCTCCCGTGGGGAGCCGGGAGGTGCGGCGGGTCCTGCCGTCAACGACGGCAGGACCCGGCAGAGGGAACCTCACCCGGGGGTGGCTCGGCTCCCGCACCCACACCATGCACCTAAACCGGCCACAGCAACAGTCCACGGCTGAAAATCGCCAATACCCGCATCCGGGCAGCCGGAGGACAGGACCGGCTTTCGCGTGGCAGCCGATGCCGATGTCGGACGTCAGGCCGGTCCGCGGTCCGCGGTGAGCTTGCGGGGCGTGTCGGCGAGCAGGGTGCGCAGCCGAGCCGCGGGCAGCGGAACACCCTGGCCGACCGGGGACGGCGTCTGCGGCGGGGTACCGGAGCGGAGGGCCTCGCCCACCTCGGCCCAGAAGGCCTGCACGGCGCCGGGGTCGGCGGAGTACCGCGGCGTACGGAGGCGCGTACGGGTCGGCCTCCGGCTCGAAACGCCGGCTGTCGCGCACCGGCTGCATGGATGTCGGCCTCCTGCGCCACGACGTCACCACCAACAACCCGGTCCTGCCCAGCGGCTCCCTCAGCCAGCCCGTCCTGACCACCGGCGACAGCCACCAGGGCCACGGACATGGCCACGGACGTCCTCGCCTTCTCGCCGTACTCGTCGACCCCTTTTGCCGAACCGGCAACAGCGGTTGTCGGTCGGCGAAGCATTGAGCGACCGTAGGCACATGACCGACAACACCGCAGCAGGACCAGCTCTGTTCGACGCCCCGTCGCCCACCGGCGAATACACCGGCGATCCGGCCGTACGAGCGGAGTGGGACAACCGCTACGCCGACCGGCGGCAACTGTGGAGCGGGCAGCCCAACGGCGCGCTCGTGACCGAGACGGCCTCACTCACACCCGGACGCGTCCTGGACGTCGGCTGCGGCGAGGGCGCCGACGCCGTCTGGCTCGCCCGCCGCGGCTGGGACGTCACCGGGCTCGAAGTCTCGGGCGTGGCACTGGAACGCGCGGCCGGACACGCTCGTGACGCCGGCCTCACCATTGACTGGGTACACGCCGAGCTCACCCGGGCCGCACTCCCGCCGGCCTCCTTCGACCTCGTCTCGGCACAGTACCCGGCCCTCCTGCGCACCCCCGATGCCGCGGCCGAGCGAGCCCTGCTCGCCGCCGTGGCGCCCGGGGGTGTACTGCTCCTCGTCCACCACGCCGGCATGGAGACCCGCCGGGCGCACGAGAACGGCTTCGATCCGGCCGACTACGTCTGGCCCTCGATGGTCACCGAACTCCTCGACGACGACTGGGAAGTGGAGGTCGACGAGCAGCGGCCCCGCCTGGCACCTGACGGCGGCGCCGGCGCGCACCACACGGACGACCTCGTACTGCGCGTACGCCGCCTGCGCTGACACACCGACGTCCCGAGCGAGGGCTTGGCAGCACCGTGATCGCCGTGTTCAATCGCGCCGTTTGTGTTCGGGCGCCCCGGCCTTCTCTTCCAGGCCCACAAACCGGCGCCCTTGAAAAGCCTGAGTAGGGGCACGGCGGTCAGCGTGCTCCAGTAGTGCGGGAAGGTGTCGCCCCGCAGCCGGTTGGCGCCGAACCAGTAGCCGTCCCAGGTCTGGTGGCCCCCGTCCGCAGCCTCCGCACGCACCGCCGTGCGAAGACTACTCGTCGAGATATTGGTGTCTGATGTCGGCCGGTGTGATGAAGAGTTGGCCGCCGCGGACCTGCCATTCGGTCGCCCCCTCGACCTCATGGCTGACCAGGAACAGTCCCTGGACGAGATCCCCGTCGGCGTCGGAGGCAGGTATCCGAGCGATCGCCCTGACCTGGTCGCTGAACCAGTCCAGCGCCGAGTCGCGGATGTCCGCGCCGTAGAAGATGTAGTGGGTCCAGTTCATGTGCCGACGGGGCGCGCCCCATCCGTTGGTGTAGCGGCCGTCGTCGTGCCCGGCGATGACCTCCCGCACGGCGGCGAGTTGTCTCTCGTCGCACTCCAGCCACCCTCTGATCGACACATAGGCGCCCATCGGCCTGCCCCCTCGTCCTCATGTCTGATCGTGACCGCGTTCCGCAGTACCGAGCCGCAGCAGGTCAAGGACTGGCCCTCGGACGCCCAGACCCGCCCGCAGAGGCCCGGCCGACACCGGATACGTCCACGACGGCTTCGCCGAGGCCCTCCAGTCGATCTGGCCGGACGTGAAGAATACCCACGCCGGCCCGCTGGCACCGGCCGGATACGGGATCCGCGACCACTTCACGGACAGTTACCTGGCCGCACTGGAGAAGAACCTCATCTGAGCCCTGAGCCCTGAGCTGGTCCGACGGCATTTTTGCCCAGCTCAACGGCCTGTTGCAGGAGTTGATGCGGCAGCAGGGCCCGGAACACGAAGCCGTCGGGGCAGGGTGACCGCATGGGTCCCTGCCCCGACGGGGCTCGGTCTGCCGGGCGGCGGGTTACCGGCGCCCGGCAGAAGCCGGTGCCGCGTGCGGTGCTGTGCGGCTCAGCCGAAGTTCACGTCGCTGCACCACATGTAGGCCTGGTCGAGGTGCGAGGCCTGCCAGATCACGAACACGATGTGGTGTCCGGTGTAGCCGGAGGTCCGGACGGGGAACGTGATGTTCTGCGCCGGGGCGAAGCGGCCGGTCTGCGTGATGAAGTCGAGGTTGCCCCAGCCCAGGGTCTGGGTCTTGGGATTGAAGCCCTGCTTGCTCACGTAGACCTTGAAGTAGTCGGCACCGTGGGACGCCTGGTCGTACAGCTGGACCGAGAAGTTGTTGCCGATGGTGGTGGTCTTCCACGATCCGGGCCTGTCCAGGCTGGCGTTCCTCGAGAGGTTGTTGCTGCAGAGCGTCCCGTCGGGGGTCCGTGCCTGGAACTGGCCTCCGAGGCCGTCGCGGAGCGCGCTCATCCAGTTCCACATGGTGTCGGAGTTGGCCTGGAAGGCCTGCCAACACATGGGGTCCTGGGTCTGCATGGCCGGGTTCGTGTGGTTGTTGCCCCATGTCTTCCAGCACTGGTACGCGCGGGTGGCCGGGCCGACGACGGTGCCGTGAGCCTGGGCGGGGGTCGACCAGGCGAGGGCGCCGACGGTCACGGCGAACAACATGACGAGCGCCTGGAGAGACCGGCGAAGGGACGCCTGCGAACGCCCGGTTAACGGACTCTTGTTGCGCATGTGGGGGGACTCCTTCCAGTTGCAAGGCTGTTATGGGAGCGCTCCCAAAGCTAGGACTTCTGAGTGAGATGTCAATGAAGCAGACAGAGTTGATTACAGGGGCGGGCCGCGAACAGAGACTCTGCCGTGAGCCGGGGGGCAGGATTGCCCGCGGGACCGGCCCAGGACCCAGGCCAGTCGGCGTGCCGCTGCTGCCCCGGATCTCGTTCCTCAGCTCGCCGATGCGCAGCGGACCCGGCTCGGGACCTGTCCCTCCGAGCAGGGCCCGACGCGCTTGCGCGGTCGCGAGTGCCGCGCAAGCACGTCGTCCGTCAGCCTCAGGCCGGCTTCCCGGTGGCCCGACCGTGGGTCAGGAGGACTGCGCGGTCTGGTAGAGGTTCTGCGCGTCGGTGCCGAAGTACGGCCCGTACATGCGGTTGGGCAGGAAGTTGTACTTGAAGCTGTTCACCGACGACAGCAGGCCGGTGCCCGTGGCCTCGTTGAACTGGGTGAACCAGGGGCCTCCGCTGGAGCCGCCGGTCATGTTGCAGTTCATGCCGTGGTCGTTGGAGAGCAGGAAGTCACGGTTGGTGGTGCCGCTGCAGTAGATGAACTTCTCCCCGTCGTACGGAGAAGCGGCGGGGAAGCCGAAGGCGTACATCGCCCGGTTGTAGCCGGTGTTGAAGGCCAGCCCCTGTCCGCCGACAACGTCCGTCAGCAGCTTCCCGTCCAGCGGGGCGACGACGGCCGCGCCGATGTCGTAGTTGATGTCCTCGCTCGCGGTCCACTGCGGGGTGGCCAGCGTCTTCGTCGCACTCCACCTGCCGTACGGCGCCTGCCCGTCGTGGTAGCCGGGCACGAAGACCCAGTTGGTGTGCCAGGAGCCCTCCAGCTTCACGCAGTGACCGGCCGTGATGACGGTGCTCTTGTTGGCGCTGGTGACGGCGTTGCCTGAGCACGAGGCCGTGCGCCCCTGGTAGGCGAAGAACACCCGCCCGGCCGTGGACACCACGGCTCCGCCCCCGCTCCAGGCACCACCACTGTTGGGGAAGGCCAGCACTCCGACCTCGTTCAGGGTGCCCGGGAGGGTCGGGGTGACCGTCTTCTCCTTGCCCTTGGCAAGGGAGGGGGCAGGGGCCTTCACCTGGGTCCGATCCACGGCCGGCAGGTCCAACGGCGTTGCCTGACGCATACGTTCGGCGGTCCAGAACGAGGCGGGGTCGGCCGTGGCCGTGGCCGCCCCGGCCGGCGAAGCGAACACACCGGCGCCGAGCAGCGCGGCGGCACCGAGCAGTGCCGCGAAGACGGGGCGGGACCTGCGCGGGGACCGGGAGGGGTGGGACGAGCGGCGTATGTCTCTCACGCGTACTCCTTGTGCGGTGGGGGACGAGGACGAACTCGCGCAACGCAGAGTGCCATTCCACCCGCAGATTGGACAGGTACACGTCACAATGGGGCGCAAAATCAACCCCTGGACCGGTTCGGAGGAGAGTCCCGCCCTGGCGGACCGCTTTTGACCACTCCTTGAACATCTCCGCGTTCCCGTGCGTACCTCTCGCTGCGTGCCGTGGCAGCCGCAACAGGTGTCTGCTCCTACCGACCTGGAGGAATCACTCTCTACCCGACCGGGAGAACACATGCATGCGAACCGACGCGCGGTGTCCACGCGTACGTCGAGGCGGACCGTCACGATCACCGCGGCCGTGTGCGCCGTGATAGCCGGGGCCGTCATCGCGATCAGGGCGGGCAGTGACGAAGCCTCGGCCAACCCGACGATCGCGGGCCAACCAGCACGCCGACGGCCATGTCACCACCGGAGGCGCCGGACCGGCGGCGACCGGCCAGAGTGGCGCCGACCTGACCGTGACCGAAGTGGACCGCGAGTTCCTCGTGAAGGTACGCCAGGCCGGCCTCTGGGAGATCCCGGCCGGACGGCTCGCCCAGACCAACGCCTCCAACGAGGCCGTCAAGCGAGCCGGGACCACCTGATCGACGGGCACAGCAAACTGGACCAACTCGTGCGCGAGGACGCCGAGATCCTCGGCGTGGACATCCCCAACGACGCCGCCGAGGAACAGCAGCAGTGGGTCCGGGATCTGGAGAACGCGCAGGGCGAGGAGTTCGACAAGCTCTTCGCCAACGTCCTGCGGGCCTCCCACGGCAAGATCTTCGCCACGATCGGTGAGGTCCGGGCCGCCACCCAGAACGACCTCATCCGCCGCCACGCCCGTCAGGCAAACCAAACTGTCCTGGACCACATGGAAGTCCTGGAGGACACCGGACTCGTCGACGCCTCCACCTTCCAGGAGGTCGAGAAGGACGTCACCCCCAAATAGAGGACACGACGGCCGACCGTGCCGGTGCCGGTGTCGGTGTCGGGCAAGCAGCCGATCGGGGGGCAATACGACGCGTGTCCCCCCGTACGGCCTCCGCGCGTGCGCCCCGCCCGCCCCATAGCCTCCTCGCCGCCCCTTCCTCAAGACGGAGGGACGCTATTCGGACGGGGAGGACCGGCCGCTCGGTGGCTATCTGACAGCCATGGCCGGCTTCGGGGTGTACGCGGCCACCTGGATCACTGCGGTACGGCGCCGGGGTCGTCCGGTGCCCGAACGCCCCGACCCCTGGGACATCGTCCTCACATCGGTGGCCACGTTCCGGCTCAGCCGGCTGTTGAGCAAGGCGGCGGTCACCAGTCCGCTGCGGGCGCCCTTCACCAGGTACGTCGGCCCGCTGGGTCCGGCCGAGCTGCACGAGGAGGCGCGGCCGGAGGACGGCAGGGACACCGTCGGCGAGCTGGTGACCTGCCCCTTCTGCATGAGTGTCTGGGTGGCGTCGACCCTGACGGCGAGCCGGCTGCTCTGGCCGCGCGGCACGCGCACCGCCATGGGCACCCTCGCCTCTCTGGCCGGAGCCGACGCCCTGCAACTCTCGTACGGCGCGCTCATGGACTGGGCCCGTGGGAGCGGCTGATTCCCGGACGCCGAGGGTAGTCCTCGCGGGCACGGGGAAGCACGGTCCGTACGGTCAAGTACGGCGAAGGCCCGCCAGGACCGGTGGGGTGCTTCTGCGCGTCGGCGCACGGCAGCGGCAGATGCCGGGCGATCCGGCTCTCACCACTGCTGCTGAGGAGCAGGTCGAGAAGGTGGTCGGTGCCGTCGGCGTCCTCGACCCGAACGGCCAGTTCGAGGCCGTCCGGCAGCCGCCTGGGCAGGCCGGCCGCGCGTGAGAGGCGCACCTAGGCAGAGTTTCGGCCGCGCAGGTCAGCCCGTCGGGATGGAAGGCCGGGGCGTGGCGGCGCCGGGCGAGCAAGCGGAAGGCAGCTGCCACCGCCGGGACCCGGTCCCGATCCGATCCCGTCCGCGTCACGGACAGGTCCGCCCGGACTACCCGGACTACCCGGATGTCGACGCCTCGCTGTCTTCCGCGCCGTCCTCGCCGTTGTCGGCGGCGTCCTCGTGCTCCAGGTCGTCGCCCTCGGCCTGCGAGGGTGTGGTGCGGGGAACCTCACGACGGCTGGACGCGCCCGGTCCGCCGTCCCCCGAGGACTCAGGGCGGCGTTCGCCCTGCCTGCGACGGTGTCTGCTCACTCATGGGAGTTCTCCTTCGGTTGCCGGGGTCTGCTACGGACGAGCCGTGCCGGGAGTGCCTCGTCGAAGCAGGAGCCCTGCCCGGCCGGCACCCGGTTCCCCACAGGGCGGTGGCCCAGGCGGCGGCGACGGCCTCGGCAGCCTCGCGGAGCTCCTGGCTGTCGAGTGTGCTGCCTCCCTCCGTGACGAGATCGGGTACCCAGGCTCGGAGGATTCCCACTCCCTGCCAGGGCACCACACAGGTGAGGGGCGGACACCGGTCGTCTGGTGCCCGCCCCTCAGTCGTCACTCCCGCGCCGCTCACTCCCCGTCGGGGAACTCGCCCGCGAACGCGCCGGCCAGCCGCAGCCAGGGCTCCGCCTCGCCCCGGCGTCCCTGGCGCTGCAGGGTGCGGCCGAGCATCAGGTGGGCGTAGTGCTCCACCGGATCGCGCTCGACAATCACCCGCAACTGGTCCTCCGCCCGCCGCAGTTGCGCGGAGTGGTAGTAGGCGCGGGCCAGCAGCAGACGGGGGCCGGTCTGCTCCGGAGCCTCCTCGACCACGTCGACGAGCAGTTTCGCGGAGCCGATGTAATCGCGCGCGTCGAACAGCAGTTGGGCCCGCTCCCACCGCTCGGCCGTGGTCTCCTCGTGCGGCACTCCGACGCCGTTGTCGAACAGGTGCAGCGCACTGGCCCAACGGTCGGGCGCCACCCCGCCGGTGGCCGGGTAGGTGTTGAACTCGTCGGTCATGGTTCCCTTCCTCCTTCTCCCGGACACTTCTCCATACGGTCCGGAGCGCGGCCGACCGATGCTCGAACGGGCACGAGGGACGCGTCGTGACCGCCGGCGAGTGCCGGGGACGCCCTTGCAGCAAGCCCTCACGCCTGGTTATTCCGCTCACTTCTCCAGCTGCTCGATCACACGGCAGGACACGCGGGCGAGCGTCTGGAGCTCGTCCGGGGTCAGTCGACAGGGCCGTAGTGACCGGCGAAGCACCAACCCCCAGAGAGCTGTTTTGCACTGCGAAAGAGGATCAGATGGTCGTGGTCTGTCACTGTGGGTAATTGCTACTAGGACCTCCCCGACCGCCTGGCCAGAGGGCGGTGGCGAGGCGATGACGCCGTAACGGTCTGGACAGCGGCGTCGAATGTGTTATTCATGGCTCCCACCTTCGCCATTGGCGCGACTCGGCGACAGCGGCAGCACTGTCACCTGGCATCGGATTCGGGCCACATGGTGCGCTTATGAGAACCCTTCGACGGCAGCGGCGGCCACAACCAGGTCCTGCCACGACATGCCCACACTCTTGAAAAGCTTTGGCCTCAGGTGCCGGACGTTCACGGCTCCGCGCACAAGCTCGGACAGGTTGCCGGCTATCGCCTCGGTACCGATGTCGCCGGAGCGCAGAGGAATCAGGATGTCGCCTGCCTCACTCAGCGCTGCGGTGCGCGCTTCGACAACGACTGTGGCCCGGGCGACGAATTCGGTGTCCACCTCTCGGGCCGTCGGTTCGTGAGATCCGATGGCTACGACGACTGCGTGGGATGCGACGGCTGCGGCCGGGAACAGCGGCGTGCGCGATGTCGTGCAGCAGGCCACGATGTCGGCGGTCGCGACGGCTTCTGAGGAAACCGCCTGTGCGCCCAGGTCGGCCTTCTGGCAGCGCTCGACCAGTCTCGCTGCCTGCTCTGGGCGACGCGCGACGACGCCGACCGAGGAGATGGGTCGCACGGCCCGGATCGCCTCCACGTGGGCCCATGCCTGAGGTCCGGTCCCGAAGAGGACGAGCCGTTCGGCATTCGGGACCGCCAGGTGGTTCACGGCGACGGCGGAAACCGCGGGGGTGCGCAGCAGGGTCAGGGCGGAGCCGTCGATCAGGGCTGTCGGGCAGAGCGTGGTCGAGTCCATCAGGAGATAGGAGGCGATGATGCGTGGCTGCCCGCGGGTGGGATTGCGGGGCGCGACTCCAGCGATCTTCACCCCGGTGTACGAGGATGTCGTGGAGGGCATCAGCAGCAGCTGGCCCGCGTCGACGTCGAGCACGGTGCGGGGGATGTCCGCTTCGGGGTTCAGCCCCGCGCGCAGGGCTTGTTCCACTGCCTGAATGGCTCGTGGCATGGGCAGGCGGCGCGCCAGTTCGTCGGCGTCGATCAGTGGCAGTGCTGTGGGGTTCACGCACTCAGTTCTTTCAGAACATGTGAGGCCTTTTCCAGCGCGGCTGCCAGCTGGGCCGGTTCCTGCCCATAGGTGGACCGGAGGTGGTGCTCGGTGGCGTATTCGTGCCGTTGGCGAAGCTGCGGCGTGAGCGTAGGTGGTGCGATCAGCCAGCCGAGACGCAGACCCGGCATGCCGAATGCCTGGAGAGGCTGCCGACGCATACGAGAGCCCGGAGATACGGGAGAGCAGCAGTTGCGGCCGTAGAAGGCTGCCGGATCATCGGTTGCTGACTGTGCGTTGAGTTCGCTGACGGCTTTACGAAGAGCCGCCCGCTCACCCATGGTCAATGAAGCGTCGAGATCTTCTGCGGAACGATTCAGCGGCGAGGATGTTTCCTCAACCACCGGATAGGCGTGCGCGATGCGCATCATTCGCTGCAGTAGGTAATAGCGGGCGATGGGTCCCATTGGCTCACCGCCCGCCCTGTGCATGGTGCTTCGGCGTCAGTCCCTGGTCCGCATGGCCGGACGCGACGTGCGCTGACCCCGGTCAGCACCTGCGTCGGGCGTCCTTCGGGAAGCCGCTCGGCCGGCCCCCTCGTCGACAGCGAGGAACAGCACGGCGAACAGCAGAAGAGCCGTGCCGGTGAGGACGATCGCGTTGAGCCGCTCGCCGAAGACCAGGATGCCGATGACCGCCGCGGTGAGCGGTTCCACCAAGGCGACGACGGAGGCCGTGGTCGCCCGTACGACGCCGAGGCCCACGAAGAACAACGTGTACGCCAGCGCCGTCGGCACGGCCCCCAGGTAGAGGATCAGGCCCAGGGTCCATGCCGGACGCTCCATGTCGGGCAGCAAGCCTTCCAGCAGAGCCATCGGCAGAAGGCAGACCGTGCCCACCGCGAAGCCGGTCACCGTGGACTCGAACGCGCCACCCGAGTTCTCCCGGCCGGAGAAACGGCCCAGCAAGGTCACGCCCGCGTAGCCGGCGGCGGAAAGCAACGCGTATCCGATGCCCAGGAGGGGAGCAGGGCCGGTGCCCCCGTCCGCACCCCCCATCAGCAGCACCAGACCGGCGACGCCGCTCGCCACCGCGGCGGTTCCGGCGGCGCCGCTGCGCTCACCCAGCGTGAGCCGGGCTCCGGCGGCAACCAGTACCGGACCCGAGCCCAGGGTCACCACCGTGGCCACGGTCAGCCCGGCCTGCTGCACGGAGGCGAAGTAGGCCGTCTGGTACACCGCCAGCCCGAAGCCCACGACCAGGGCCCGCCGCGGGTTCGCCGCGAACGTTGCACGCAGCGACAGCGCCGTCTCCGGCCGCCGGGACCGTCGCACCAGGTGAGCCGCCAGGAGCAGCCCGAGTCCGGTCAGGAACCGCCAGAAAGAAACGGAGATGGGACCGATTCCGCCGACGTCGTACAGTTCGGCGGCCACCGCGCCGCCAGTGCCCCATGCCGTGGCCGCAATCGCGACGTAGAGAACACCCTGCCGAACGGGCAGGGCAGAAGAGGACTGCAACTGAGATCTCCTCGATTGATTGCCATCACGATGTCTCCGTGGGCAACCCGCGCAGCCACCCCGGTAGCCCCGGGACGGCTCTGCATGACTGCCCGCCTTAAGCGGCGGGCGGCGGAGGCGTCAGAAACAGTTGCATGTGATCACCCTACCCGGCAACGGGCAGGCGTCCCATGGGCTGGGACCTGACCACCACTCGGCAGGCAGGCAAAGCACGCTGTCGTACGGGCCGGGCGGGATGTGGAGGGTGGCGGTGTCGTAGTCACCGAAGCGCAGCACGACGGGGCCCCGGGTCAGCTCACCGGCATGTCGGCGGCGTTCTCGGCCAGCCAGTGTCGAGGCTCCCAAGGCCGGCTCGCCGAGCGCGCCCCGCAGCCGGTGGAGTCGGGGGCGGCGTGCGACAGGCCACCGCCGGGTTCGGTGGTGGCCTGTGTGGTGGTCCGGGGATCTCGGTCGCTAGAAGTTGCCGCGCTTCTCCTGCTCACGTTCGATCGCCTCGAACAGGGCCTGGAAGTTGCCCTTGCCGAAGCCCAGCGAGCCGTGGCGTTCGATGAACTCGAAGAACACGGTGGGCCGGTCGCCGATCGGCTTGGTGAAGATCTGCAGCAGGTAGCCGTCCTCGTCGCGGTCGACGAGGATGCCGCGCGAGGCGAGTTCCTCGATGGGCACGCGGACCTTGCCGATCCGGGCGCGCAGTTCCGGGTCGGTGTAGTAGCTCTCCGGCGTGGCGAGGAACTCGATGCCCTTGGCCCGCAGCACGTCGACGGTCCTGAGGATGTCGTTGGTGGCGAGGGCGAGGTGCTGGGCGCCCGGGCCCCGGTAGAAGTCGAGGTACTCGTCGATCTGCGAGCGCTTCTTCGCGATCGCCGGCTCGTTGAGCGGGAACTTCACCCGGTGGTTGCCGCTGGCGACGACCTTGCTCATCAGTGCCGAGTACTCGGTGGCGATGTCGTCGCCGATGAACTCGGCCATGTTGGTGAAGCCCATGACGCGGTTGTAGAAGTCGACCCACTCGTCCATGTGTCCGAGTTCGACGTTGCCCACGACGTGGTCGAGTGCCTGGAAGATGCGCTTGGGCTCGTTGTCGGGCTTCACGTAGCCCGAGGTCCGGGCCACGTATCCGGGCAGATAGGGGCCGGTGTAGCGGGAGCGGTCCACCAAGGTGTGGCGGGTCTCGCCGTACGTGGCGATGGCCGCCGTACGGACGGTGCCGTACTCGTCGGTGCTGTCGTGCGGCTCCTCCAGCACGGTCGCGCCCTGCGCACGGGCGTGCTCGACGCACTTGTCGACGTCGGGCACTTCGAGCGCGATGTCGATCACGCCGTCACCGTGGCGGCGGTGGTGGTCCAGCAGTGGGCTGTCCGGGTCGACGCCGCCCTTGAGCACGAACCGGATCGCTCCGGAGCGGAGCACGAACGCGTGGTGGTCACGGTTGCCGGTCTCCGGGCCGGAGTAGGCGACCAGCTCCATCCCGAAGACCGCCTGGAAGAACGACGACGCCTGCGTGGCGTTGCCCACCGCCCAGACCACCGCGTCCCACCCGGTCACCGGGAAGGGATCGCCCTGTGCGTCGTACTCCACGAGCCCGACCAGCTGCTTGAGCTGCTGGAGGTCGAGCTCCGCCAACCGCTCCTGGCTCGTGAGGGTCTGTTCGATGCTCATGCGTCATCCCTTTCGGTGTGCCTGCTTCCGGCGCGTGGCGGTAGAACACACCCAGCCCTCAGGCCTGCACAAGAGTCACCTTCCGGGCTGCTCAAGCTGCTCAGTTTGCCTCCCTCCTTCGGGCATCACCTATACAATCTGCCCAGCCAGGAGAGAGTGCGGGATCAGGCGCCCCCGAGCGACGCCAGCCGGGCGGCAGCCTCCTTCACCCGAGCGGCGACCGGTTCAATGTCGAACGTGTGCATGGCCACGACCCCGACCGAGGCGCCCGCCGCACCCGCGACCTCGAAGCCCGCCGCGATCCCGGTGGCGCCCTGCTGGAGCTGCCCCGACGTGACGCTGTAGCCCTGTTCCCGAGCCAGCGCGACCTCCTCGGACTCGCCCGGCACAGGCGGCTGCAGCGCGAGGATGGCGACACCGTTCGCCCCCCTCTCCAGCGGATGGCGCACGCCGATGCGGTAGCCCACCTGGACGGGACCGTGCTGGACGGTGGGCTGCGCACCCGCGACCGGAACGCATTCCCGCACGCCGTGGGCCACTGTCAGAAAGGCGGAGGTCCCGGTGGCGTCGGCGAGTTCCTGCAGCACCGGCTGGGCCGCCAGGACCAGCTGCTGCTGGAACCGTCCCGCCAGCGTCGCGGCACCGGCGCCGAGCCGCACCCGCTTGCCCTGCCGGGCGACCAGGCCGTGCTCCTCCAGCGTTCGCACGATCCGGTACGCGATGGCCCGGTCGATCTCCAGCCGCGCCGCCAGGTCCGCCACGGTCAGGCCCTCGGACGTCAGGGAGACCAGCTCCAGAGCCCGAAGCCCACGGTCCAGACCTTGCAGGGTGGCCATCAACACCTCCGAGAAAACCGACAGCGCTTCTTCGGGCGCCACGTTAGGGCACGTCAGACGGGCGAGTGGTGCCCAGGATCCCGAGCGGCACCTTGACTGGGCCGTCGCCCCAGACCTAACGTCAAGTCGTCGCTTCCAACGCACAAAAATGTGCGCTGAGCGCGCAAGGGAGAGAGACGTGCCGTACTACCACCGGGCGGGCGCGGTCCCGCCGAAGCGTCACACCCAGCATCGGGACCCGGACGGGAACCTCTACTACGAGGAGCTCATGGGCGAGGAGGGGTTCTCCTCGGACTCCTCGCTGCTCTACCACCGGCACATCCCGTCGGCGGTGCGGGAGTTCCGGGTGTGGGACCTCGGCGACCAGTCCCTGACCCCCAACCACCCCCTGGTGCCCCGCCATCTCTCCACGCACAAGCTGTTCACCGACGGCAGGCCCGGCGTCGACGCGGTGACCGGCCGCAGGCTGCTGCTGGGCAACGAGGACGTGCGGCTGGCGTACGTCGTGGCCGACACGGTCAGCCCGTACTACCGCAACGCGATCGGCGACGAGTGCCTCTACGTCGAGGACGGGCGCGCACGCGTGGAGACGGTCTTCGGTGACCTGGAGGTCGGCGACGGGGACTATGTGATCGTCCCGCGGGCGACGACGTACCGGATCGTCCCGGACAAGGACAAGGACAAGGACAGGGCCGGGGCCGGGGCCGGGGCCGGGACCGTACGGATCTACGCGATCGAGGCCAACTCGCATGTGGGACCCGCCCGGCGTTACCTGTCCAAGCACGGCCAACTCCTCGAACACGCGCCCTACTGCGAGCGCGACTTCCGCCTCCCGGACGGCCCGAAGTCCGTCGAGGGCGAGAACGTCGAGGTGTACATCAAACACCGGGGCCCGGGCGGCGTCGTGGGGACCGTCCACACGCTGCCGAACCACCCCTTCGACGTCGTCGGCTGGGACGGCTGTCTCTACCCGTACGTGTTCAACATCCGTGACTTCGAGCCCCTCACCGGACGGGTTCACCAACCGCCGCCTGCCCACCAGGTCTTCGAGGGCCACAACTTCGTGATCTGCAACTTCGTACCGCGCAAGGTGGACTACCACCCGCTGTCCGTCCCGGTGCCGTACTACCACTCCAACGTCGACTCCGACGAGGTGATGTTCTACTGCGGCGGGGACTACGAGGCCCGCAAGGGCTCCGGGATCGGACAGGGCTCGATCTCCCTGCATCCGGGCGGCCACCCCCACGGTCCCCAGCCGGGTGCCATGGAGCGGTCGATCGGGGCGGAGTTCTTCGACGAGCTCGCAGTCATGGTCGACACCTTCCGTCCCCTCCAGCTCGGTGAGGCCGCCCGCGCGACCGACGACGGGACGTACGTCTACTCCTGGGAGCAGAACCGATGAGCGCCTCGCCGACACCGGGAATCCCCCCGGTGCTCGCCGGTCTGTTCGACGACGCGGCGGTCTTCCCGCCCGGCAGCCTGCCCGTCGAGGAGGCCGTCCCGGCCCACGTGGCGCACACCCGTGGCGCCCACGCGGGACTGGTCGGGGCGTTCGTGCTGGCCGCCAAGGACATCGACAGGCTCGCCGAGCCGACCGGGGACCTCGCCGCAGGGTCGTTCGACCTCTCGGTGACCGTGCCCCTGCCGGGTGTCCGCGAGGCTCTCGCCGCCACGCACCGGATCCCGGCCGTACGGCTGGTCGGGCTGGAGGTCACCGTCCCGGACGAAGTCACCGCCGACAGAGTCGTTCCCGCCCTGGCCGAGGCGATCGACGACGACACCGCGCTCACCGTCTATGTCGAGGTGCCGCGCGACGCCCGGCGCGAGGCACTGCTCGCCGCCCTCGCCGGCACGCCCTACCTGGCCAAGTTCCGGACCGGTGGCGTACGCGCCGACCTCTACCCGGACGAGCGTGAACTCGCGGCGGCCGTGCTGGCCGCGGCGCGGGCCGGGGTGGCGTTCAAGGCAACGGCGGGGCTGCACCACGCGCTGCGCAACACAGACCCGGAGACCGGATTCGAGCAGCACGGGTTCCTCAACCTGCTCCTGGCCACCGACGCCGCTCTGCGGGGCGCCGAGGTGGCGACGCTGGTCGAGCTGCTGGCCGACCGCGACGGCGACCGGGTCGCCGAGCGGGTGCGCGACCTGTCGCCCCAAGTCCGTGATCTGTTCCGCTCGTTCGGCACCTGCTCCGTCGCCGAACCCGCCGTCGAGACGGCCGGGTTGGGACTGCTGCCCGCCACAACCGTCGCCGACCTGACCGAGGTGTCCCCATGACCGGCACGACCCTGTCGACCAGCACGGCCCTGTCGACCGTCCCGGCCGACTCGCTGTTCGGCCTGACCAACCTGCCGTACGGCGTCTACTCTGTGCCCGGCCGGGCACCGCGCGTGGCGACCCGCTACGGCGACCACGTCATCGATCTGGCCGTGCTGCTCGACGACGACGTCTTCGCCCGGCCGAGCCTCAACGCCTTCATGGCGCAGGGCCACGACCGCTGGGTCGAGGTCCGGGCCGGGATCGCCGAGCGGCTCCGTGGCCCCATCCCCGAGGAGGCGGTCCACGACCTGGGCGCGGTCACCCTGCACCTGCCGTTCGAGGTCGCCGACTACGTCGACTTCTACGCCTCCGAGCACCATGCCTCGAACCTGGGTCGGCTCTTCCGGCCCGACAACCCGGACCCGTTGTTGCCGAACTGGAAGCACCTGCCCGTCGGGTATCACGGCCGGGCGGCGTCCGTCGTGGTCTCGGGCACCGACATCGTCCGGCCCTCCGGACAGCGCAAGGGGCCCCAGGACCCGGCGCCGGTCTTCGGGCCCTCGACGCGGCTCGACATCGAGGCAGAGCTCGGCTTCGTCGTCGGGACCGGCAGCGCCATGGGCGATCCCATCGCCGCCGAGGACGCGGAGCGGCACATCTTCGGGGTGGTGCTCTTCAACGACTGGTCCGCGCGCGACATCCAGGCCTGGGAGTACGTCCCCCTCGGCCCCAACCTGGGCAAGTCGTTCGCCTCGACGATCTCGCCCTGGGTGGTGCCGCTGCTCGCCCTGGACGCCGCCCGGGTCCCGGTCCCGCCGCAGAAGCCGGCCGTACTGCCGTATCTGAGGATGGCCCGGCCGTGGGGCCTGGACGTCGACCTGACGGTCGCATGGAACGGTCAGGTGGTCTCCCGGCCGCCGTACTCCGCGATGTACTGGTCGCCCGCCCAGATGCTGGCGCACCAGACCGTCAACGGCGCTCCCTCGCGCACCGGTGACCTGTTCGCGTCCGGCACCGTCTCGGGCCCGGAGAAGGAGCAGCGGGGTGCCTTCATCGAACTGACCTGGGGCGGCAAAGAGCCCGTCACGGTCAACGGCCGACCGCGCACGTTCCTGGAGGACGGCGACGAGGTCGTCCTCACCGCCACGGCCCCGGGTGCCGACGGAACCCGGATCGGCTTCGGCGAGGCCCGCGGCCGCATCACCGGCGGCAAGCGACGGGAGGCGTGACGGGCAAGACGGCTGCCTCGGCCGCCGAGCCGGTCGCCGACTTACCGCAACCTCGTCTTCACAAGGCGGCGATGAACCTCGACCCGCTCGCCGCGACGGCGGGACGGACGTGCGTCGCCCAGGTCGAGGAACTCGTGGAGCCCGGTACGCGGCGTGAGCGGGCAGTGGACCGGCTGGGCCCGGCCGGAGAGGGCGGCGCGCGCCGCACGCGAGCTGCGTGACGGCTGTGGTGCGGCGGACCATCACCGACCTCGCCGTGCCGGACATCACGGACGAGGGGTGTCGGCTCGTCGGACTCGCCCCCGGCGTCACCTTCGACGAGGTGCGCGAGAAGAGGGGAACCCCGGTCCAGAGCTGACTCGGATCACGGCACGACCGTCTCGCGAGCGTGCACGGAAAGGGGGAATTCCTCGCACGTTTGTCAGGCGATTGCGCCCTGCGTGTTTCGTGGCCCTGCCGTCCGTGGTGCGCGACCATACGGACGCCGACATCACATTCCTCGGCATGGCGCGCGGAAACACCGAGACAGAAAGAAGGACGACGTGTCCGGCAGCGAAAGCGAAAACCCGGCAATCGCCTCCCCCACTCCCACGCCGACTCGGCCCAGGACGAACCGGGACTGGTGGCCGAATCAGCTGGACCTGCAAGTCCTCCACCAGCACTCGCCCCGCTCGAATCCCCTGGACGAAGACTTCGACTACGCGGCCGAGTTCGCGACCCTCGACGTCGACGCGCTGAAGCGGGACGTCTTCGACGTGATGACGGCCTCGAAGGACTGGTGGCCCGCCGACTACGGCCACTACGGGCCGCTCTTCATCCGGATGAGCTGGCACGCGGCGGGTACGTACCGGATCGCCGACGGCCGGGGCGGCGGCGGCAGCGGCGCCCAGCGCTTCGCTCCCCTCAACAGCTGGCCGGACAACGCGAGTCTGGACAAGGCGCGCCGACTGTTGTGGCCGGTGAAGCAGAAGTACGGACAGAAAATCTCCTGGGCCGACCTTCTGGTTTTCGCCGGCAACTGTGCCATGGAATCGATGGGATTCAAGACGTTCGGATTCGGATTCGGGCGAGAGGACATCTGGGAACCCGAGGAGATTTTCTGGGGACCCGAGGACATCTGGCTCGGGGACGAGCGTTACAGCGGCGACCGGGAACTCGCAGCTCCCTTCGGCGCCGTGCAGATGGGCTTGATCTACGTCAATCCGGAGGGGCCGAACGGCAATCCGGATCCGCTGGCCGCCGCCCGGGACATCCGCGAGACGTTCGGGCGCATGGCGATGAACGACGAGGAGACGGTCGCGCTCATCGTCGGCGGCCACACGTTCGGCAAGTGTCATGGCGCTGTCGATCCCGAGCACATCGGCCCCGAGCCCGAGGCCGCGCCCGTCGAGCAGCAGGGACTCGGCTGGCACAACCGGTACGGCAGCGGCAAGGGCGCCGACGCGCTCACCAGCGGACTGGAAGGCGCGTGGACCTCCGCGCCGACCCGGTGGGACAACGGGTACCTGGACAATCTGTTCGGCTACGAATGGGAGCTGACGACGAGCCCGGCCGGCGCCAAGCAGTGGACACCCACGGATCCCGCGGCCCGGGGCACGGTCCCCGACGCCCATGATCCGTCGAGGAGTCACGCCCCCATGATGCTGACGACGGACCTCGCGCTGCGGCTGGACCCGGTCTACGGCCCGATCGCGAAGAGCTTCCACGAGAACCCGGACAGGCTCGCCGACGCCTTCGCCAGGGCGTGGTACAAGCTGCTGCACCGCGACATGGGACCCGTCACGCGCTACCTCGGCCCGTGGGTCCCCGAACCGCAGCTGTGGCAGGACCCCGTCCCCGAGGTCGACCACGGACTCGTCGCCGACGCGGACATCGCCGCTCTGAAGAGCACGCTCCTCGCCTCGGGCCTGTCCCTCTCCCAGCTCGTCACCACCGCCTGGGCGTCCGCGGCGAGCTTCCGCGGCACCGACAAGCGGGGCGGGGCCAACGGAGCACGGATCCGGCTCGCGCCGCAACGGGACTGGGAGGTCAACCGACTGCCCGAGGTGACCGAGACGGTGCGGCGGCTGGAGCAGATCAGGGAGGACTTCGCCGGCGCTCGGTCCGACGGCACCAGGATCTCGCTCGCGGACCTGATCGTCCTCGGCGGCTGCGCGGCCGTCGAGCAGGCCGCGAGGAACGCCGGTCAGGACATCACCGTCCCGTTCGCACCGGGGCGCACGGACGCCTCGCAGGAACAGACCGACGTGGAGTCGTTCGCCGTGCTCGAACCCCGGGCCGACGGGTTCCGCAACTACCTCCGGGCGGGAGAGAAGTTGTCGCCGGAGACCCTGCTGCTGGACCGCGCCAACCTGCTCACGCTGACGGCTCCCGAGATGACGGTGCTCGTCGGCGGCATGCGGATGCTCGACACCGGCTTCGGGGGCTCCCGGCACGGGGCCTTCACGGACCGGCCGGAGGCACTGACCAACGACTTCTTCGTCAACCTGCTGGACATGGGCACGCAGTGGAAGGCGTCGGCGTCGGACGAGAACGTGTTCGAGGGCCGGGACAGCGCCACGGGCGAACTCAAGTGGACCGCCACCGCGGTGGACCTGGTCTTCGGCTCGCACTCCCAGCTCCGAGCCGTGTCGGAGGTCTACGCGGCGCGGGACGCGGGGCACAAGTTCGTGCGTGACTTCGTGGCCGCGTGGGACAAGGTGATGAACCTCGACCGGTTCGACCTGGTCTGAACGGCGGCGGGCACGCGCGCCACGTCCACGGCACGCGTGCCCGCCGGGAACCACGGAGCACGCCTCGACCGGACCCGTCGTCAGTTCTCCTGGAGCACGGAGAGGACGTTCCCGGCCGGGTCGGTGAACCAGGCGATCGCCGCGGGGCCGCCGTCGCCGGTCCGGACGATGCCCCTGTCGTCGTGGTCGAACTCGGGATAGCGCTCGAACGTCACGCCGCGCCGCCCCAGTTGGTCGACGGCGGCCTCGATGTCGTCCACGGGGAAGTTGAGCAGCGTGAACGTCGCGGGGGTGTGCGTCTCCTTCGGGTAGACGAAGACCCGCGCGCCGCTGCCGAGTGTGAGGGTCAGCATCCGCATGTCCCCCTGCCCGGCCTCCTCCACCCGCAGCCCGAGGGTCTCGCCGTAGAACCGGCGGGCCTCGCCGAGGTCGTCCACCGCGAAGCCACTGAACGCCTGTGTCTGTCCGAACATGCCGTGTGTCTCCTTCACGCGTGAGTCGTCCCGAGAACGTCAGGGCACACCACACGCGCCACGGCCGACGGCACGCCACGCGGTCGACGTCCGGATGGTCGCCTGCCGTCACCCGCACGAAGCGGGGCCGACCGTACAAGGCCACCGGGCCAGGTTTACGCAACACGAGTGAATCAACCGACTTCACCGCTCGGTGTCGGAGTGCGTTCCGTACGGTCTGTGTCGGGATCCGGCGGCCGTGGGGAGGGGTGGATGACGCTGTCCCTCGGACCGACCGTCGGCTGCTTGGTGCTGACGCTCTCCCTCCTGCTCCGGGCCGGGGGCACACGGGGACGGGTGCGTACCCGACTGCTCCTGGTGGCGGGTTCCGCCACCGCCGGCGCCGTCTATCGGGCCTCCCTCGTCGCGCTGTCGAGCGATCCGCGGCCGGCAGCGGGCGCGGCCGGGTGGGCCGATCTGGCGGTGGTCGCCGGGGTGACGGTCACGGTCGGGCTGGGGCTGGCCGGTCTGGTGGTCGCGGCCGACGCCGGTACGGGGTGGCGGGCGTGGTTGCGGCGCCTGCTCGACGGGGCCGTCATGGCCGGGGCCGTCTTCATGGCGGGATGGGTGCTCCTGGGCAGGGCCGGTGACGGCTGGCGGCCGGAGACGGGGATGCTGGGCGTGCTGTGGACCTCGGAAGTGGTGTTCTTCGGTTTTCTGCTCGCCCTGCGACGCCTCGTACGGGGCGACCGGCAGGCCACCTTGTGGACGGCGATCGTCGGGGTGTTCCTCATGCTGGTCGGCGACACCCTGCGCCTGTCGCGGGTGGGCGCGGCGGGCCACGAGGCGATGTCCTCGCACGTGGCCGACGTCTGCGGCACCGCGGGGCTGCTGATCGTCGCCGTCAGCCCCTGGGTGCCCGGCGGGGCCAGTGTCCTGGGCGTCGGTCGGCCGATGCTGCGACCGGGGATGGAGGGAGCCGCGGCGTTCATCCCTCTGACCGTCTGCACGGTGTCGGCGCTGGGTTACGCTCTGGCGCCGACGACAGTCGACCCGGTGCCGCTGTGGGTCGGCGGGATGGCGCTCCTAGGCCTCTGGGCCCGCCAGGTCTGCCTGCCGAGCAAATCGACGGGCAGGGACGACTGAGCGGTGCGGTGGGCCCCCTCCGTGTCCCGGACGACGTGCCGTCCGGGACACATGTCGCACTCCGCAGGTTCAGCGTGACGTGCCGGCCATCTCCGGGACCGGCGCGTCGAGGGCGTCGAGGCCGCGCAGGATGTCCTCCACCCGCTGCTTGGCGTCCCCGAAGAGCATCTGGGTGTTCTCGCGGAAGAACAGCGGGTTCTGCACTCCCGCGTAGCCGACCGCCATGGACCGCTTGAAGACCACCACATGGGCCGCCTCCCACACGTGCAGCACGGGCATGCCGGCGATGGGGCTGGCCGGGTTGTCGATGGCGGCCGGGTTGACGGTGTCGTTGGCGCCGATGACGAGGACGACCGAGGTGGCGGGGAAGTCGTCGTTGATCTCGTCCATCTCCAGGACGATGTCGTAGGGGACGTTGGCCTCGGCGAGCAGTACGTTCATGTGTCCGGGCAGCCGTCCGGCGACGGGGTGGATGCCGAAGCGCACCTCCACGCCCCGCTCGCGCAGCTTGTGCGCCAGCTCTGCCACCGGGTACTGGGCCTGGGCGACCGCCATGCCGTAGCCGGGCGCGATGATCACCGAGGAGGCGTCGCGCAGCAGCTGTGCGGTCTCCTCGGCGTCGATCTCCCGGTGTTCGCCCTGCGCGCCGTCGTCGTCCGCCGCCGGGGTGCCGAAGCCGCCCGCGATCACCGAGAGGAAGGAGCGGTTCATCGCCTTGCACATGATGTACGACAGGTAGGCGCCGGAGGAGCCGACGAGCGCGCCGGTGACGATGAGCAGGTTGTTGGCGAGGAGGAAGCCGGAGGCCGCAGCGGCCCAGCCGGAGTAGCTGTTGAGCATGGAGACGACCACCGGCATGTCGCCGCCGCCGATGGAGGCGACCAGGTGCGCGCCGAGGGCGAGCGCGATCAGGGTGACGGCGATGAGCAGCCCCATGCCGGGGCGGGCCACGAAGGCGACGGTGAGCACGACGAAGGCGGCGAGGGCGCTGACGTTGAGGATGTGCTTGCCGGGCAGTGTGAGGGGGCGGGAGTCGATGCGTGCCGAGAGCTTCAGGTACGCGACGACGGAGCCGGTGAAGGTGACGGCGCCGATGAACACGCCGATGAACACCTCGGCGTGGTGGATGCCGAGCAGCGAACCGGTGAGTTCGGCGTCGACGTCGAGGTAGCCGTTCCAGCCGACGAACGCGGCGGCGAGGCCGACGAAGCTGTGCATGATGGCGATCAGTTCGGGCATGCCGGTCATTTGGACGACCCGGGCGCGCCACAGGCCGATGCCGGCGCCGAGGGCCGTGGCGACGGCGATCAGCACGAGTCCGGTGGCCGTGATGCTGCGGGAGGCGAGCCCGACGGTCGCTGCCAGGGCGATGATCATGCCCGCGATGCCCCAGACGACTCCCGAGCGGGACGTCCGGTGCTGGGAGAGCCCCGCGAGGCTGAGGATGAACAGCAGCGCGGCGACGACGTAGGCGGCCTCTGCGGCCGTGACGGTGGTCATCCCTGATCAACCCTTCGAGAACATGCCGAGCATGCGGCGGGTGACGGCGAATCCGCCGAAGATGTTGATGCTCGCCAGCAGGATCGCGGCGAACGACAGCACGGTGACGGCGGTGTTCCCCTGCCCGATCTGCAGCAGCGCGCCGACCACGACGATCCCGGAGATGGCGTTGGTGACCGACATCAGTGGGGTGTGCAGCGCGTGGTGCACCTGGCCGATGACGTAGAAGCCGATGACGATGGCCAGCACGAACACCGTGAAGTGACCGATGAGTTCGCTCGGCGAGAAGCCGGTCACCAGGAACAGGGCGAGGGCTCCGGCGCCGACGAGGGCGTAGGCGGAGCGGGCCGGGCCTGCGGGCTTCACCGCCGCTCCGGTGGGGGCCGGCGTCGCGGGTTCCGGGGCCGCGTCGGGGGCCGACGTGGCGGACACCTGCACCGGGGGCGGGGGCCAGGTCTTCTCGCCGTCGCGGACCACGGTCATGGAGCGCTGCACGACGTCGTCGAGGTCGAGGACGAGCCGACCGTCCTTGCCGGGGGTGAGCAGCTTCATCAGGTTGACGAGGTTGGTGCCGTAGAGCTGTGAGGCCTGGGCGGGGAGCCGACCGGGCAGGTCGGTGTAGCCGATGATCGTGACGTCGTTGTCGGTGACGACGGCCTTGCCGGCGACCGTGCCCTCGACGTTGCCGCCCTGGGCGGCCGCCATGTCGACGATGACGCTGCCGGGCTTCATTCGCGCGACGTCGGCGGCGGTGATGAGCCTCGGTGCCGGACGGCCGGGGATGAGCGCGGTGGTGATGATGATGTCGACGTCGGCCGCCTGCTCGGCGTACAGCCGCTCGGCGAGCCGGTTGTAGTCGTCCGAGGTCGCCTTGGCGTAGCCGTCCGTGCTGACTGCCTGCTCGGCGGAGACGGTGAGGAACTCGCCGCCCAGGGAACGGACCTGCTCGGCGACCTCGGGGCGCGGGTCGGTGGCGCGGACGACGGCGCCGAGGCTGCGGGCCGCGCCGATCGCCGCGAGTCCGGCGACCCCGGCGCCGGCCACCAGGACCTTCGCGGGTGGCACCTTGCCGGCGGCGGTCACCTGACCGGTGAAGAAGCGACCGAAGGCGTGCGCGGCCTCGACGACGGCCCGGTATCCGGCGATGTTCGCCATCGAGCTGAGGACGTCCAGCGACTGGGCCCGGGAGATGCGGGGCACGGCGTCCATGGCGAGGACGGTGACGGGTCGCCGGGCCAGTTCGTCGACCAGGTCCGGGTTGTGTGCCGGGCCGATGAGCGCGATCAGCGTCGCCCCGTCGCGCAGCCGGCCGATCTCCTCGGTGGAGGGGCCGTTGACCTTGAGCACGATCTCCGCCGCCCACGGGTCACCGAGCCGGGCGCCGGCCTCCTCGTAGGCCGCGTCGGAGAAGCGGGACGACGCACCCGCCCCCGGTTCGACCACCACGTCGTAACCGAGCGCGACGAGTCTGCCCACGGTGACCGGCGTGGCCGCCACCCTGGTCTCCCCCGCGGTGGACTCGGCCGGGACGCCGATGCTCTGGGGTTCGGGTTCCGCTTGGACCATCCTCTGTCTCTCTTCCCTGTGATGCCTGTTCCCTGGTTGACCCACTTGTTGACCCATGCCCCATGAGTACGAGGTGGATACGGGTACGGTGCACCCAATCGCCGGTCGAGTGGCCGAGGTTGCCGCCGGCCGGGCCGCGCCGTCGGCTCACCTGTCCCAGATCTTGCGGTAGGCCTGGCGGTAGCCCTCCGAGTCCCAGGACAGGGCGCCGCCACTGTTGTCCGCGGTGGTGATGTGGACGGGGGCGACATAGCCACTGGCCGGCTCGCCCGCGAAGGCGCGGTTGAACTCGTCGACGATCTGCCAACCCTGTTCGGACAGGGGTTCGGGGACGGTGGCGGCCTGGTACCGCTTGCCGTTGATCCGCTCGAAGGCCGACGGGTCACCGTCACCGGCACCGATGTTGAACGGGGCACCGTCTCCCTTGTGACCGGCGGCGCGCAGTGCCGGTGCCGCGTGGTCGAAGTAGAGGTCGTTGATGGCGGCGGAGTAGGTCCATCTGTCGCCGAAGCGGGATTGCAGGGAGGCGACCTCGTCGACGGTGCGCGTGTTGGCCTCCGGGATGGAGATGTCCTGGAGGCTCAGCAGTTCCACGTCGGAGCAGGCGGCGAGTCTCTTCCTGATCAGATCGGACTTTCGCTTCGCGAACGGTATGGACGCGTCGGTGAACAGCACCACACCGGCGTGGCCTTCCGAGCGTGCGATGATCCAGTCGGCGCTGATCTCCGCGACCTCCTCCACCCTGGTGGTGACGTTGGTGAAGAGCTCCGGGTCCGTACTGGGGCCGGGGGTCGACGTGGCGTGCCAGCCGATGAGCGGGATGCCCGCCGCGCTCGCCCGTTCCGCCTGACCGGCCGCCGCGGCGGGGTCGAATCCGCCGATGACGATGCCGGAGGGCTTGAGAGCGAGCGCCTCGGCGAAGGCGCTCTTGATCCCGGTGGGTGTGCCCTCCCCGTCGAAGGTGCGGACGTCCCAGCCGACGACCTCGGCCGCTTCCTGGACGCCCTTGGCGACGCCGGAGACACCGGGGTTGGTCATGGTCTGGGCGACATAGGCGATGGTCTTGCCGGGGACGGCGTCGGGTCCTCTGGTGGGGCCGCTCCAGGGGGCGTTGATGTCCTCGGCGGCCTTGACGGCCCGCTGCGCCTCGGCGAGGACGGCCGGGCAACCCGGCTCCCGCGCACCGACGGTGGCCGCTTCGGTGGTCGAGCCGCTGTCACAGCCGGCGGCAGCGGCCATGACCAGGAACGTCACGACTGCCGCAGTCGCTTTGCGGGTGGGAAGCACAGGGAGTCTCCTCAACTGGGCACGGGAGCACGGGGGCACGAAGGGCGTGGGGGGAGGAGAACGATCCGGCAGACGGCCGTCGCGGTGGGAATGTAGCAGGGTTGCCCACCAGGCCCTCCGCGGCGGCGATACCGCTCAGTAGGCACGACCGAACAATTCGTAATCAATTCTTGATTACACACAGACTCACGGCGATCACGCAGACGATAGTCTCCGACCGACCGGATCCGGACACATGACGTGATCCCGCCGTTCATGCCACCTGCCCGATCGCTCGAGCCCGGCGACACCGTGCGAGCGTCGGACTCCGGCCCGGTGTCGCCGGTCCTCCGGCAGCACACCGCGGACGTCACCCACCCGAACACCGAAGGAGGCCAGCGTGCCCGCGAACGTAGTGGAGCCGCCGCCCGGACGCCGGGACCCGACTCCTCCGTTGCGCAGGAAGGCGGGAGCGTTTCTCGTCCGGTGGCCGTTTCGGCGGAAACTCAACGTCCTCGTCGTCGCGCCCATCGCCGTCGTCGGCGCGCTGCTCGCCCTCGGCGTCGCCGACCAGGTGGAGCAGGCCCGCGACGCCGACCGGGTCGCCGCACTCGTCCGCGACAGCGAACAGGTCGCCACCCTCATCAACGACGTACAGGCCGAACACCGGCTGGCACTGCTGCTGTCCGTGCAGTACGAGGCGACCGGACCCGGGGCCGCCCGGCCGTCCACCACCGCCTACCGCGAGGCGCAGCAGGCCACGGACGCCCAAGTCACCTCCGTACGGACCGCGTTCGGGTCGAGCCTGCCGCACGAGGAGAAGCAGGCCCTCGAATACATCACCGGCCTGGACGTCCTGCGCGAGAAGCTCGGCCGGGACTACGTGCCCGCCGCCAACATCGACCCCGCCTACGCCGCCGCCGTCGGATACCTGATCGACGGCATCGGACTCGACCGCTTCTCCACCACCTCGACGTCCCAGGTCACCAATCTGCTGGACGCGATCCTGCGCGCCGACGCCGCCCACGCGGCGTTCGAGAGCGCGGTGTTCTCCGCCCAGACACCCGACGCGAACGCCCTCACCGAGTACACCCGCGCGGCCGGTGCCCACGAGCTCTACACCCACCAGGCGGACCGCTTCAGCCGGATCGCCGCGCCGTCGCAGGTCCTGAGCATGGCCGGCATCGAACGCAGTGCCGAACAGAACGACATCACCTCCCAGTTCGCGGAACTCCAGATCGAACCGAGCGCCCTGCAGACACAGACCACGCGGGAACTGCGCGAGAAGATCACCACCGGCGAACGGCAGGCCGAGACCCGCCTCGGCATCACCCGGACGCTGATCGAGCAGACCGCCGCACGGGCAGACTCCGCCGCCGCGAGCGCCCGGAACAAGGCGTGGCTCATGCTCGGTGCGGCACTGCTCGGCTTCGCCGCGTGGCTGGCGTTCTGCGTCCTGGTACGGCGTTCGGTCATCCGTCCCCTCACCGCCCTGACCGGAGCGGCCCAGGAAGTGGTGGAGGCCGCCGACGAGGAGCTCGCCCGGGTCGCGGACGACGAACTGGCCGAGAGCATCCCGTTCAGCCCTCGGGCGATACAGGTCCCGGTGCGCGACGAGATAGGCCAGCTGGCGGAGGCGTTCAACCAGGTGCAGGTCACCGCCGCCGCACTGCTGGAGCGGCAGGTGCTCAGCCGCCGCAACATCGCCGAGATGTTCGGCAACGTCGGACGCAGGGTCAGCAATCTGACCACACGTCAACTGCTGCT
The DNA here is from genome assembly GCF_032598905.1 of Streptomyces sp. 11x1. Taxonomy (NCBI): domain Bacteria; kingdom Bacillati; phylum Actinomycetota; class Actinomycetes; order Kitasatosporales; family Streptomycetaceae; genus Streptomyces; species Streptomyces sp. 11x1. The sequence goes on from NZ_CP122458.1 coordinate 494,828, forward strand.
GATCGATGCCGTCGAACGCGAGGAGACCGACCCCGACCTCCTCGACCGGCTCTACCGCATCGACCACATCGCGGTACGCCTCCAGCGCAACGCCGACAGCCTGATGCTGCTCGCCGGGATCCGGGAGGCGGACGTCGAGGCCCGGCCGACCACCCTGGCCGACGCCATACGCTCCGGCCTCGGCCGCATCGAGGGGTACCGGCGGGTGTCCCTGCGCTCGGAGACGGACGTCACGGTGGGGCCCGACCTCATCGCCGACCTGACGCTGCTGCTCGCCGAACTGATGGAGAACGCTGTCGCCTTCTCCCCGTCCGACACCCCCGTCGAGGTGGTGGTCCGACCCGGCACCGACGTCACCCAGGACGGCGGGGCACTGATCGAGGTCATCGACCACGGCCTCGGGATGAGCGCGGAACGCCTCGCCGAGGAGAACGCCCGCCTCGTCCGCCGTGAACGCCTCGATCTGGTTCCGACCAAGGTGCTCGGCCTCTTCGTGGTGGGCAGTCTCGCCCGCCGCCTGGGGCTCCGGGTGACCCTGAGCCGGACACCGGGCGGCGGTGTCACCAGCACCGTCTGGATCCCGCCCGCTGTTCTGTTGGCGATGAGCCCGCTGGACGTCGCGCCGGCTCCCGTCGGCGCGACGGAGGCCATGGCGATGTCCACGGCGGCGGCCGAACCGCGGGCCGAGCGGAAAGCGGTCGCAGCGGTACCCGCCACCAGCACCGCTCCCGAACGGCGGCCGATCGTCAGGTCTTCGCAGCACGACCTGCCCCGACGCATTCCTCCCCGCTCACGCACGGAAGCAGCCGACACCTCCGGTGACGCTCCCCCGGCGGCGACAACCCGCCCGCTACGGCGCCGTGTTCGCGGCGCGACCCTCGCCGCGGCCACCCTCCCCACCGAGCGGAGCAGTGCGGCGGCCCGCCAGCCCGCCGACGCCGACGCCGTCCGCGCCGAGCTGGACGAGTTCGAGGACGCCGTACGCCGAGCCGAACAGGACAGCGCCGCACCCCCGCACACACCCGGCACCACCGCGACACCGGAAAACACAGAAGGCCAGAAGGAGACGGGCAGTGACCACGTCGACAGATGACAGCACCTCAGAACCGCCGAAGGCCACGGACCTGCGCACCGCGGCGGCCGACTTCACCTGGCTGCTGGACCGGTTCGCCACGGAGACCGCCGGCGTCGTCGACGCCATCGCCGTGTCCTCCGACGGGCTGCTGATCGCTGTCTCCCAACTGCGCGACAGGGCCGACTCCGAACGGCTCGCCGCGATCGTGTCCGGCATCACCAGCCTGGCCGCGGGGGTCTCCGGCAACTACGCGCTGGGCGGCCTCAACAAGGTCATCATCGACCTGGAAGGCGGCCACGTCCTCGTCTCCGCCATCGGCAACGGCGCCGTGCTCGGCGTCGTCGCCTCCAAGGAGGCGAAACTCGGCAACATCGCCTACGAGATGACCCTCTTCGCCAACCGCGCCGGTGCCGCGCTCACCCCCCAACTGGTGATGGAGCTGAAGAACAACGTCGGCTCCGCGGCAGCCGGCTGAACCGCTCCGCGAGGCAGGAGGTCGCCATGGCCGTCGGTGGGCGAGAACCACACGAGACAGGTGGGCGGGAAGCGCACGGGACAACGGAAGACGCCCGAAGCGGCCCGCCGGGACGCATCGACGGGCCGGAACCCGTCGACGGACCGGAACCGGTCGGCCGCGCCCCCGCGGTCCGGCCGTTCCTGCTGACCGCCGGCCGGGTCTCGGGGGCGGACACAGCGGCACCCCTCCCGATCGAGACCCAGATCGTGTCGACGTCCGCGGGACTCTCCGTGCTCGGCGCGCTCGCCTTCGAACGCCACGACATCGTCGCCGCGTGCCGACGGCCGCAGTCGGTCGCTGAACTGGCCGCCCGCCTGCGGCTGCACCTCAACGTGGTCCGGGTGCTCGCCGAAGATCTCTGCGCCGCGGGCCACCTGGCGGTCCACGTGCCGCACGCCAGGATCGCCCAGGACATCTCCGTACTGCGAAGGGTCATCAATGGTCTCCGTGCCGTTCCCGACTCACGGGGCACACTCCGCGACAGCGGCTGAACAGCCGCGGCCCACGCCGCCGCTGCCGGTCAAGCTGGTCATCGCCGGCGGCTTCGGGGTCGGCAAGACCACCACCGTGGGGTCGATCTCCGAGATACGGCCCCTCACCACGGAGGCCGCCATCACCGAGGTCGCCGCGGGGGTCGACGACCTCACCCACACACCCGACAAGACCACCACCACCGTCGCCATGGACTTCGGCTGCATCACCATCGACCCGACCCTGAAGCTGTACCTGTTCGGCACACCGGGCCAGGACCGCTTCGGCTTCATGTGGGACGACATCGTCGACGGCGCTCTCGGCGCCCTGGTCATCGTCGACACCCGCCGCCTCGACGACTGCTACGCCGCCGTCGACTACTTCGAGCACAGAGGCATCCCTTTCGCCGTCGCCGTCAACGCCTTCGACGGCGAGATCGAGCACGGCCTGGACGAAGTGAGGTGGGCCCTGGACATAGCCGAACACGTCCCCCTGACGGTCTTCGACGCGCGCAGGACCGGCTCCGTCCGAGACGCCCTCCTCGTCGTACTCGACGTCGCCCTCTCCCGCGCCGAATCAGCCGCGGCGAGGTGAGTCACCGACGGCACCCGGACGGCCGCCGACATCGTCGTGGGCGCTGACGGCGTCCACACCACCGTGGGGCAGTGCGTCACCTGGGCGGGCGCGCCGCGGTTCTCGGGCATCTGCGCCCGGCGGTGCCTCGTGCCGGCCGACAGCGCGCCGGAGTTCGCGCGGCACCCGGTCCGGACGCGGTGGCTCGGCCCGGACCGAACGCGACGGCGCTCGCGCCGGCCGCAAGCAGCCTGGGCGGCGGCGAGTTCCAGGCGAGGGCAGTTCGCTGGGGCGCCTGGTGTACCCGCACCGGGACCGGCTCGTCGTCCGTCCCGCTCGGCACACCTGGGAGCACGGTCGGCTGGTCGTGCGCACACCCGCGCCCGCCGCCGAGGTCACGGCGACCTACCACGTGGACGAGATCCGTGCCGTGGGAGGCACCGGCTGGCTCGTCACCGTCGCCGGACCGATCGAGGTGATCACCGACCCCGACGAGGCCGCCCATCATCGGCGCACCCTCTCCGGCTGGGCCCACAGCCCGCACGACACCCTGCTGCGCCCGGTCCCCAAGACCGTGACCGGCTTCCGCCTGATGCGCGCGGAGGTGTGATGGGTCCCCAGCCCGGCCTGCCGCCCCATCGGCGTGCGGTGACGCCACCGGCGTCGCGGGTCAGCCACGGCGTCCGGCACGCCGCGCCGTGCCCTGGCGCTGCTGTCGGTCGCCAACCCGGAGGGGGAGAGCCGCGTCGGCATGCCCCACCCCGACCGAACGGGCCCACGCGTGAGCAAAGTCGAGAACGGTGACGTTCGCGTGGTCCACCAATGTCGGGCAAGTGCTCGGCGTTACGTCCGCCGGACCACACCCGCCCGGGCCGGCGATGCGATCGTCGGCGGTTCCCTTCTGCCGCGCAATTCGGTGTCGGCACCCCCACAGGCGAGGATGGACCACATGTGTGTGACAAGTGGGTGGAATTACTGCGCCACGGAACGGCCGACACGGTCGTACCGCGCCACCGGGGAGGGGACTTCACCGTGACGACCCCGCTGTACCAACTGAAGGCCGAGTTCTTCAAGACGCTGGGGCATCCGGCGCGCATCCGGGTGCTGGAGCTGCTGAGCGAGCGCGAGCACGCGGTGGCGGAGATGCTGCCCGTGGTGAGGATCGAGCCGGCGCACCTGTCGCAGCAGCTCGCGGTGCTGCGGCGGGCGAATCTGGTGGTGACACGCAAGGAGGGCTCGACCGTGTACTACTCGCTGACCAGCCCGCACATCGCCGAACTGCTTCGGGTCGCCCGCACGATCCTGTCCGGCGTGCTGGCCGGGCAGGCCGAACTCCTCGCCGACCTGCGGGCCGCCTCGCCTCACACGCAGGCCCCGTCCTGAGGCGTCGGCCCACCGGGCTGAACTCGGCGCCCCCGTGACAAGGCCCCGGGCGGGTCGCCGACGCGACGGTCGTCACCCATGCTGGAAGGGAGTCACACGACTGTCGGAAGTCGCGTCCGCGGAGGTGGGCCGCAGCCCTCGGCGCCGTCACCGGGTCGGGTACGGCAGGGCCGCACCACATTGAATGCCAGGGCCGGCAGCCGTCCGCCGGGCGGCGTCGGCGTGTGCGAGAAGCAGGGAGGACGCCATGAAGGTCGGAGTGTTGACCGGTGGCGGCGACTGCCCCGGACTCAACGCCGTGATCCGCAGCGTCGTACGCAAAGGTGTTCAGGAGTACGCTTTCGATTTCGTCGGCCTGCGGGACGGCTGGCGCGGTGCTCTCCAGGGCGACGTCGTACCGCTGGAGGTCTCCGACGTACGCGGGATCCTCCCCCGCGGGGGCACCATCCTGGGTTCGTCGCGCACCAACCCGTTCAAGCACGGGGACGGGGCCCGGCGCATACAGGACACCCTCGCGGAGCACCGGATAGACGCGCTCGTCGTCATCGGCGGCGAGGACACCCTCGGCGCGGCCACCGAGCTGAGCCGTCACGGCATCAACCTCGTCGGTGTGCCGAAGACCATCGACAACGACGTGTCCGGCACCGACTACACCTTCGGCTTCGACACGGCGGTCGGCATCGCGACGGAGGCCATCGACCGTCTGCACACCACCGCCGAATCGCACATGCGCACGCTTGTGGTGGAGGTGATGGGGAGGCACTCCGGCTGGATCGCCCTGCACGCCGGCGTGGCGGGCGGCGCCAACGCCATCCTCGTCCCGGAGCGGCCGTTCGACATCGACCAGGTGTGCGAGTGGGTGAAGAACCGCTTCCAGATCAACTACGCGCCGATCGTCGTGGCCGCCGAAGGAGCCATGCCCAACGAAGGCCAGATGGTCCTCAAGGACCGCTCACTGGACGAGTACGGTCATGTACGGCTGTCCGGCATCGGCGAGTGGCTCGCCCAGGAGATCGAGGCACGTACGGCGACCGAGGCGCGTACCACCGTCCTCGGCCACATCCAGCGGGGAGGCACCCCGAGCGCCTTCGACCGCTGGCTCGCCACACGTTTCGGGCTGCACGCCGTCGACGCGGTCAAGGACGGCGACTTCGGGACGATGACGGCACTGCGCGGAACTGAGATCGTGCGTGTCCCCCTCGACGACACCAGGAAGGGGACGAAGCTGGTCGATCCGTCGTTGTACGAGGAGTTCGAGGTGTTCTTCGGGTGATCGGGCGCCCCGCCTCCGGCAGCTGATCCACCACCGCGCCGCCCGCGTGCGATCCGCGCCGCCGTCACCCCGCGTGCGGTACGACCACGACCGGGCAGCGGGTGTGGTGCAGTACCGCGTGGGTGACCGGCCCCAGCCGACCCTCGACCGCCCCCGGGTCGGTACGACGGCCCACGACCAGCAGGTCCGACCGGTGGGAGGCGTTCAGCAAAGCCTGCGCCGGATGGAGCAGGACGACATCGGTGCGGACGGTCACGCCCGGGTACTTGTCCCGCCACGGCCGCAGGCCGTCGGCCGCCCGAAAGACCTCCTGGTCCTCCCAGGTGGCACGGTCCTCCTCGGTCACGAACAGCCTCTGTGGAGAGACGGCCTCGGCCGGGAGAGCCCACGCCTTCACCACGTGCAGCGGAGCCTCCCGGCCCTCGGCGGACATGAACGCGAAGTCCGCCACCTCGCCGACCGGACGACGGGAGTCGAAACCCACCACGACCTCGGCGGCGCTCCCCGCGCCCTCCCCGGCCTCGAAGCCCCCGACCGGTCGGGGAGGCACCAGCACGACGGGGCAGACGGCCGCCGCAGCCGCGCGAAGCGCCACCGACCCGACCGCGAGGCCGTCGAAGCCGCCCGCCCCCCTCGTTCCGACCACGAGGAGCGCCGCGTCGCGCGCCGCCGCGAGAAGCGCCGCAGCCGGTGCCTCGGCGGTCTGCTCACCCCGCACCTGGAGGTCCGGACAGCGGGCACCGAGATCGGCGACGGCCCGCTGGAGCACCCGTTCACCCACGCGGTGCAGCATCTCCGCGGCCGCGTCCGGGACGACCTCGTCCGGAAGCGACGGAGATGCCTGTACGAGACGGAGGGGCAGGCCGCGCAGGACGGCTTCCCGCGCGGCCCAGTCGACCGCGGCCATACCGCGCTCGGATCCATCGACACCCGCCAGGACAGGGCGGTTCATCGCTTCCTCCTTCGCCCGCGGCGGCGGCGCGCGGGTCCGTCCCGCATCGTCTCCGCCGCTCTTCCACTGTTCCAGACAAGCACCCGCGGGTCCTGGTGGGCGACGAGGAGACCGCCGGTCCGGCGAATTGCGCGGGAAGGCCGTTCAGTCTCTGGCGAAGGGCCTGCGTGGCCGTGTCGGACGATCACGCGGCACGACATGGTGGAGGACGGGCCGAGAAAACGGGGGCCGACGGGCACCGCTCACGGTCACGCGGCGCAGCTCGGCTCCTCGTCGAAGTCGCCGTCGCGCCCATGACGCCGACGCGTACGGCCTCCGCCGAAGTCCGCGCACCTGGCGGCGCTGCGGCTGTTCCCCCCTCGCGTGGAGCGGTCAGTGCCCCGGGGCGTGCCGGTCGGGGATGTCGTCCGGCTTCCCGCCGACGACGGCGAAGAGGTCGGCGGCAGCGGCGAGGGAGGCCGCCTGGAGTGCCGCGGTCGCGGAGGCCACGATCGTGGGCCGGTGGCCAAGGTTGAAGGCGTCACGGGCGGTGGCGCCGACACACATGTGGTGAACCCGGCCAGGACGAGGTCGGCTCCGGCGGCGGTCAGAGCGGCGGCCGCGCGGCGTACGTGCGCAACGGGGCGGGTGGTCATGTTCGGTCCCCAGTGCACGCTGACCAGGACCAGATCCGCGTCGTCGGAGGGGGCGCGGACGGCGTCGACGAGCCAGTCGGGCATCTCCTTGTTCCACAGATCGGCGTAGGCCACACCGGAACGGTCGGTGTCCGCCGCGTACTCGGCGGGGTGGTCGGTGACCGCGAGGAGGCCGAGACGCAGCCCACCCATCTGCGTGATCAGCGGGGCACGGGCCTCACGGGCCGTCGCTCCCGCCCCGATCACGCGGAGGCCCGCCCGCCCCAGGAGATCGCGGGTGTCGAGGAGGGCCTCGGGGCCGAAGTCGAGGGCGTGATTGTTGGCCAGGGACACCGCGTCCACGCCGAGGCCGGCCAGGACGTCGGCCGCGCGGGGCGGAGCACGGAAGAAGAAGGCCTTGCCCGGCAGGTTCACGGGTGCGCCCCGGTCCGAGACACAGCACTCGAGGTTGAGCAGGAACAGGTCCGCGTCGGCGACCGCCCTGTGCACCGCCGGTGTGAAGAGCGGGCGCGGATGGCGGTGAGCCAGTCTCTCGGCGACCCCGCGGCCCCGCATGGTGTCTCCGGCCAGCGCGATGGTGACGGCCATGGCACTCGTGCCTCCCGCGGCGCGTCCGAGCGGACGGCACGAGCCGAACCCCGGCCCGCGCCGACGTTCTCTCCCGCATTCCCTCGTCTGCGACGGATCAGGGAAAGGGCCGAAAGGCCTGGCTGAGCACCCGCCGGACCGGCCTCTGGAGACCTCGGTCGACCGGACCAGGGCCCGTACGGGGCGCGGCGTGGCGGGACTCGGCGGAAGGGGCGAGGCTGGAAGGAGCCGGACGGTCAGCGACGTGGAGATCACGTGGAGGCGCATCATGGACGGTGCGGGCGGGCGTCGGCCCGTCGTGGTGGGAGTGGATCCCGACCCCTCGAAACGGCTCGCCCTGGTCTGGGCCGCCGACGAGGCGGCTCGCAGGGGCTCGCCGCTGCGGCTCGTCCACGTCCGCGGCGTGCTGTACGGCGGCTACCGGTCGGGCGAGGCGCGGCGGTCGTGGGAACAGGGGGACGAGGCGCTTCGGTCCGTGGGTGAGCGGGTGCTCGGGGAAGCGGTGGCCCTCGTGGAGTCACGACGGCCGGCGGTCGAGGTGTCGGCGTCGCTTGCGGACGGCGAACCGGCGTGGGTCCTGCGCGAGGAGGCTCGGAACGCATCGATGGTCGTGGTGGGTTCCTGGCATCTGAACACCCGGCGCGGACTGTTCGATTCCGCCTCGGTGGCGCTGCCGCTGATCGCCCATGCCCGCTGCCCGGTCGTCGTCGTCCCGGAACCGGAGCACACCGCACAGCAGCCCGCGTACCTCGTGGTGGGCGTCGACGGCAGCCCGCACGCCGCCGCGGCGGTGGACCTCGCGTTCGAGGAGGCGGCCCTGCGCGGGGCTGCCCTCCGCGCCCTGTACGTGTGGCATCCACCCCTGCTCGGCACGCTCGACGAGGAGGCGGCGACGCAGGAATGCCACCGGTTGCTGTCCGAGACGACGGCGGGCCGCGCGGCGACGTACCCGGAAGTGGACCTGCGTCACGAGGTCGTGCGCGGGCACCCGGTGCAGGTCCTGGCGGAAGCCTCGGCACACGCCCTGGGCCTGGTGGTGGGGACCCGTGGGCACGGAGGCTTCGCGGGCATGGTGCTGGGGTCGGTGAGCCAGGGCGTGCTGCACCACGCCCGGTGCCCGGTGATCACCGTCCCTGTGTGAGGCCGCGGAGGCACGGCAGGGCCCACCGGGGTCCGATCACCGCCCCGGACGGCCCTGGTGGTGCCGACAGGCTCGGCAGCAGGATGAGAACGCGCCGCCGCCTCCGGGCGGTGGACCGGCGGAACGTCCGGCCGACTCCCTGGAGCGCGTGATGCAAGAAGCCTCTCGCACGGCCCTCATCGCGCTGCGGACAGGTGCGCCCACGGCGGTCCCCCCGGCCTCGTCCGGGGCCGCGTGATGCGCGCGGGTACGGCCTCGTCGGCCGGCGGCGCGGGGGCGGCGGCACCCGTGGACACGAGCGAGCCGTCGCGGGTGCGCGAGATCACCGCCGCCAGTGTCTTCACCGCGCTCGGCACGTCACGGCGTGGCCTCACCCCCGCGCAGGTCGGCGAGAGACTGCAACGGTACGGGGCCAACGAACTGCCGCGTGCCCGGCGTCGCGGCGTCTGGCGGCAGTTGGGGGCGCAGTTCACCGACCTGTTCGCGGTGGTGCTGCTCGTCGCCTCGGCGATCACGTTCCTGGCGTACGGCCTGCAGCAGCCGCGTGACCCGGGCACCCTGCAACTGGCGGTGGCGATCCTGGGCGTCGTGATGCTGAACGCCGCCATCGGCTTCGCGCAGGAGTACTCGGCGGAGCGTACGGCGCAGGCCCTTGAGGCGATGGTGCCGCACACCTGCCGGGTGCTGCGCGACGGTGTCCGCCTGGAGGTGCCGGCCCGGGAGCTGGTGCCGGGCGACGTCGTGGTGCTGGATGCCGGGGACGCCGTGTCGGCGGACTGCCGGGTGGTCGAGGCGCACGAACTGGCGGTGAACAACGCGTCCTTGACCGGTGAGAGCAACGCCGTGGCACGATCGGCGGACGCGGTGACGGACGGGCCCGCGTTGGAAGCGCGCAACTGCGTTTTCATGGGGACCGATGTCGTCGCGGGGGCCGGGAGCGCGGTGGTTTTCGCCACGGGAGCGGAAACCGAGTTCGGGCGCATCCACCGGCTGGCGGCGGCGGCGCCCCGGCAGCGAACGCCTCTGCAGCGCGAAGTGGCCGTCATGGCGCGGCGAGTGGCGGGGGCGGCGCTGGCGATCGGTGCGCTGATGTTCGTCGTGCGGTTGCCCACCGGTGAGTCCCTGGTGCCCTCGTTCGTGTTCGCGCTCGGGGTGATGGTGGCGCTGGTCCCGGAGGGACTGCCCGCTACCCTGTCGGTCTCCCTGGCGATCGGCGTGCGGCGGATGGCGCGCCGCAGGGCGCTGATCAAACGGTTGCTGGCGGTGGAGGCCCTCGGATCGACCACGGTGGTCTGCACCGACAAGACCGGGACGCTCACCCAGGCGGAGATGACCGTCACCCGGGTGTGGGCGGGCGGTACCGCGCACCCGGTGACCGGTGTGGGTTACGCGCCGCACGGCGAGGTCGCCGACGCGGCGGGGGTACGCGAGCTGCTGCGGGTGGCGGGCCTGTGCTGCGATGCCAGACTGGTGCCGCCCGGGGGCCCCGGGGAGCACTGGAGGGTGCTCGGTGACACGACCGAGGGCGCCCTGCTCGTCGTGGCCGCCAAGGCCGGGCTGGACCTCGGCGCGCAGGAGCGGGCGACCCCCCGGGTGACGGAGTTCCCCTTCGACTCGGACCGCAAGTTGATGAGCACGGTCCACCGGGCCGGCGCGTCGTATCAGGCATGCGTCAAGGGGGCTCCCGCGGAGCTGCTGGCGCGCTGCGTCGACGTGGAGTGGGAGGGGCGGCGCGGGCCTTTGACGGAGCGGGACCGGGCGTCCGTCGTCACGGCGGGGGACGCGCTGGCGTCCCAGGGGCTGCGGGTACTGGCCGTCGCACGGCGGGAGGTGGCCGTCCCCGTTCCCGCTCAGGAGGAGGCCGAGTCCGGGCTCACCCTCCTCGGCCTGGTCGGGATGTTGGACCCGCCGCGCCCGGAGGTCACCGACGCGGTCGCGGCCTGCCGCCGGGCGGGCATCCGGATCGTCATGGTCACCGGCGACCATCCCCTGACCGGGGAGGCTGTGGCACGCCGGGTGGGCATCGTGCGCCGGCCCGATCCGGTGGTGGTCACGGGGGCCCGCCTCGACTCCCTGGACGACGCCGCGCTCGACACGCTCCTCGCCGAGCCCTCCGAGCTGCTGCTGTGCCGGGTCAGCCCGGAGCACAAGATGCGCGTGGTCACCGCGTTCCAGCGGCGGGGCGAGGTGGTCGCGGTGACCGGGGACGGCGCGAACGACGCTCCCGCGCTCAAGCACGCCGACATCGGGGTGGCGATGGGGGCGTCGGGCACCGATGTCGCCCGGGAGGCGGCCTCGATGGTGCTGCTGGACGACTCGTTCGCCTCCATCGCGGCCGCCGTGCGGCTCGGCCGCGCGGTCTACAGGAACATCCGGAAATTTCTCGTCTACGTCTTCAGCAGCAACATCGGCGAACTCGGCCCGATCCTGGTGGCGACGTTCGCCGGGTTCCCGCTCGTGCCCATCAGCGCGGTGCAGATCCTCGCGATCGACCTGGGGTCCGACGTGATGCCGGCCCTGGCTCTGGGCGCGGAACGGCCCGAACCGGATGTGATGGACCGCCCGCCGCGCTCCCGGCGCGAACCGCTGTTCTCGGCCGCCGTGGTGGGACGCATCCTCTTCCTGGGCGGCATCCAGGCCCTCTGCGTGTGCGCGGTGTTCTTCTGGCACATCCGTTCCTCCGGCATCCCGTTCGACGATCTCACCGAGGACAACCCCGTCTACCGGGAGGCCGTCACACTCGCCCAGGCCGGGATCGTGATCAGTCAGTTCTTCATCTCGTTCGCGGTCCGCACCGACCGCCAGAGCCTCCTGGCCGTGGGGCCACTGTCCAATCCGGCCCTGCTCGCGGCGGGTGGCTTCGGAGTCGCTCTCATGGCCGCGATCAGCTACCTGCCCCCGCTGCAGTCCGTCTTCAACACCGCTCCGCTCGACGCCGCCGACTGGGCGGTGCTGGTGGCGCTCGGCACCCTGCCCCTGCTCGCGGACGAGGCGCGCAAGGCATGGCTGCGCGGTCGCGCCGGCCACCGGAAAGGAGCCCCACGGTGAAGGTGATCGTCATCGGCTGCGGACGGGTGGGCTCCATGCTCGCCGGTCTGCTCGCCAGGGAAGGACACGACGTGCGCGTGGTCGACCGGCGCCCTCAAGCGGCCCGGCGGTTGCCCGACAGTCCCCGTATCCGCTTCCACGAGGGCAACGGATACAGCCGGGCCGTGCTGTCGGCCGCCGGGATCGAGCACGCGGACGCCTTCGTTGCCGTGACCTCGGGGGACAACAGCAACATCGTCAGCGCGCGTACGGCGAAGGAGACCTACCGGGTGCCCGTCGTCCTCGCCCGCATCTACGACCCCCGGCGGGCCGACATCTACCGCGATCTCGGCATCCCGACCATCGCCAGCGTCCGCTGGACCGTGCATCAGATCCACCGGATGCTGCTGCACCGGCACTTGAGTCCGGAACTCAGCTTCGGCAACGGCGAGACGCTGCTGATCCGTTCCGAGGTGCCCCGCTACCTGGTCGGACGGCGGCTGACGGAGTTCGACGTCGACGGCGAGATCCGCGTGGTCGAGGTCACCCGGGCGGGCCGCTCCCTCATTCCCGCCCACAGCACCACCGCGCTGGCCGACGACCTGGTCACCTTCTCCGTCGCCGCCACCGCCCTGGGCAGACTGCGCGGTTTTCTCGACAAGGAGCTGGGGACGTGAACGTGCTCATCGCCGGGGCGGGACGGCTCGGCACCCAGATCGCCCAGGTGCTCTCCGCGGCCCGCAACGAGGTCACGCTGATCGACAACGACGACGCCCGGGTGGCCGACCTGCGGGGCCGCGTCCCGGTGCGGCTGCTGGCGGGCGACGCCTGCGAACCGGCTCTGCTGGAGGACGCCGGCGCGCTGACCGCCGATCTGGTCATCGCCACCACCGGCGACGACGAGGACAACCTCGTGATCAGTCTGCTGGCCAAGCGTCAGTTCTCGGTGCCGCGCGTGGCAGCCCGCGTCAACGACGCCGACAACGCCTGGCTGTTCGACGGGCGCTGGGGGGTCGATGTCGCCGTCCCCGCCGCGACCCCTCTGATCTCCCTGATCGAGGAGGCCACCGGCGCCACGGACACCGTCGCCCTGCTCCGGCTCAGCAAGGCGGGCGTCGAGGTCATCGAGACGGCCATCACGGAGCGGTCCAGGACCGCGGGGCGGGCCCTCGGGGACGTGCGGCTGCCCGAGGGGACGGTCGTCGCCACCATCGTCCGGGACGGGCAGCCGACCGTACCGGACCCGGCGGTCCGGCTCCTGCCCGGTGACGAACTCCTTCTCGTGTCGCACACGGCGACCGAGGAGGAGATCCATGCGGCATTCCAGTGACCGGACCGCTTTCCGGCGGCCCGCCCCCGGTTCGCGGAACCCGCGGCGGTCCCGGCGCCCGCGAGCATCGTGCCCTCAGGTGCGCTCCCCCGCTCCCCGCACGACCGCGACCGGGCAGTGCGCGTGGTGCAGGAGGGCCTGGCTGACCGATCCCAGGAGCAGCCCGGCGAAACCACCACGCCCGCGCGCACCGACCACCATGAGCTGGGCGGACCGGCTCGCCTCGATCAACGCCTCCCGTGTCCTGCCGTGCACCACCCTGCGCTCCACGTCGACCCCCGGGTAGCGCTCCCGGTGCCCCGCCAGCGCCTCGGCCAGCAGACGCTCCTCCTCCGCCGCCAGGGCACCGGGCGGGTTGGCGTACGGCGCCGACGCGTCCTGCGGCGCGGGCAGCGGGGCGTTCCAGGTGGTCCAGGCGTGCAGCGCCACCAGCGGCGCGTTGCGCAGGGTGGCTTCCGCGAAGGCGAAGTCCACGGCCCTCTCCCCGGCTGCCGAGGCGTCGACGCCCAGCAGGATCGGGCCGTCGTGGTGTCGCTGTTCACGCACCACCAGCACCGGACACCGGGCGTGCCCGGCCAGATGCACCGCAGCCGAACCCACCAGCAGCCCGACGAAGCCACCCATGCCCCGGGAGCCCACCACCACCAGTTCCGCGGCACGTGACTGGGCCTCCAACACCGTCAGCGGCTCCCCGGCGACCACGACATGGCTGACGTCGACCTCGGGCTCCACGGTTCGCGCGAACCGCACCGCCTCGGCCACCAGGCGTTCGACCATGTTCCGCAGTCCGCCCTCCGGCGGACCCAGCGGAGACGGCCCCAGCGGCACATGCATCGCGGGCCAGACGAAGGCGTGCACCACCCGCAGCCCCGCACCGCGCAACCGCGCCTCCCGCGCTGCGACCTCCACCGCCGCGAGACCCGACGCCGAACCGTCCACGCCCACGACCACGAGTCCGCTCACGACGCCTCCTCCTGCCGATACGACTGTGATCTCACCTCAAGATTCACCCCGTCCGTGCTCATGCGCCCCACTGGGGGAACGGCCGGTGGCGGCCCAGCGTCGCCGGACCCCGTCCTCGTGCTCCGCCTGTTCCAGGGCCAGGTCGGCGCGGGCGAGCGTCTCTCTCAGCCGCGGAATCCAGTGCCGGCGCAGGGCACGGACCCGATGGCGCGTCCTCACCACCTCCTCGCCCACGAGTTCGGCCGCGGTACGGGCCGCGGCGTACTCGCCCGCGGCCCGTAGGGCACGGGCGTACGCCGCCTCCGCATGGACGAGCGCCGTGTTCGCGGGAGCCTCGGCGGTGGGCGGACGGGAGGGTACGGACACGGAGGCGGCCGCCGGATGGCGCACCCCCATGGCGGTGGTCCAGCTCACCTCGGCCTCGGCGGCCCCGATACCGGCGGCGGCCCGGTCGAGGGCCTGCCCCCCGCCGAGCAGCAGGCCACGAAGGACCCAGCGCTCCGATTCGGACAGCAGTTCGCCCCAGGCATGTCCGGCAGCCTCCGCAGCGGTCAGCAGCCGAGCGTGCTCGGCACGCAGGACGCGGAGCTTCTGCTCCAGCAGCTGGGCGCCGCGCTCGGCGACGTCGAGGCTGTGCCGCAGTCTCAGCCGCCCGGCCCGACCGGGAGGCGTACGGCGGAGCCCGCTCATCAGGGCGCCTCCGGGTCCGGGGTGGTGCCGGTCGCGGATGCGACGGTGCCTTCGGGGACTCGGCCCGCCTCCGGCGCGTCCTTCCCGGCGCCTGTCGCCCCATGGGCGTCCAGGAGGCGGGCCGGGAGCATCGAGAGCTGGCCGCGCGGCAGGGTGAGCAGGGCGCTCCAGCCACGTTCCAGGGCCTCGTCCAGTCCGCGCGCCTCGTCGCTCCCCTGGTCGGCGAAGTCCCGCAGGAACGCCTCCTCGAAGTCCAGGTAGCGGCGGTCGGTGGGGGTCAGGGCCGCCTGCCCGACCAGGTCGGCGAGGTCGCGGACCTGGCGGGCGCGGGCCAGGGCGGCCAGCAGCTGCGCCGCGACATCGAGATGGTCGTCGCGGGTGCGGCCTGGGCCGGCCCCTTTGCGCATCAGTCGGGACAGCGAGGACAGCGCGTCCAGCGGCGGATACACACCACGGGCGTGCACCGCGGGCGAGAGCACGATCTGTCCCTCGGTGATGTAGCCGGTCAGGTCGGGCACGGGGTGGGTGATGTCGCCCGCGGGCATCGTGAGCACGGGCAGCACGGTGACCGATCCGGGACGGCCACGGACGCGTCCGCAGCGCTCGTACAGGGAGGCGAGGTCGCTGTAGAGGTAGCCGGGGTAGGCGCGACGGGCGGGGATCTCCCCGCGGACGGCGGAGACCTCGCGCAGCGCCTCGGCGTAGGTCGTCATGTCGGTCATCACCACCAGGACGTGCCGCCCCTCGGTGAAGGCGAGGTGTTCGGCCACCGTCAGGGCGATCCGGGGGGTGAGGATCCGTTCGATCACCGGGTCGTCGGCGGTGTTGAGCAGCAGGACCAGTTCTCCCGCCGCGGACCGCTCCTCCAGCGCGTCGCGTACGAAGGAGGCGTCGGCGTGGGTGAGCCCCATGCCGGCGAAGACGACGCTGAACGCCGCACCGGAGACGGTCGCCTGTGCGGCGATCTGGGCGGCCAGCTCCAGATGCGGCAGCCCGGCGACCGAGAACACCGGGAGCTTCTGGCCGCGGACGAGAGTGGTCAGGGCGTCGACGGCGCCGACGCCGGTGAGCACGGCCTCCGACGGCGGCTCGCGCCGCACCGGGTTGATGGGGGCGCCACCGACCTCGGCGGTGCGGGAGCCGAGGACAGGCGGTCCGCCGTCGAGCGGCTCGCCCCGGCCGTTGCAGACCCGGCCGAGCCAGTCCGTGCCGACCGGGACGCGCAGCGGGCCGCCGGAGAACGCCGCGCGCACGCCCCGCGGGTCCATGCCCGAGGTGCCCTCCAGCACCTGGACGACCGCCAGGTCCCGGTCGGCGTCCAGGACCACGCCGTGGCGTCGTTCGCCCGAGGCGAGTGTGATGTGCGCGTACTCGTCCCAGCCGACCCCCGAGACGCTTTCGACGATCACGAGCGGGCCCCGCAGCTCACGCACGGCCGTGTACTCGATGCCGCCGGGCGCGCTCATCGCCGCACCTCGTCCAGCGCGGCGAGCATGGTGTCCCGTCGCGCCGTCACCCCGGCGGCGTCGTGCGGCCCGGTGTCCTCGCGGGCGCGCAGCAGGGGGCCGAAGTCGATCTCCTCGACGGAGGCGGCGGGCACGCCCGCGTCGACCAGGTCGCGGCAGCGGTCGGCGACCGCCAGAGCGGCGTCGGCCAGGGCGGCCGTCTTCTCCGGCCCGCAGTAGGCGTCCCGCTCCGACAGGGCGCTCTGCTGCAGCACGCCCTCCCTGAGGAGCCGGCCCGCCAGGACGCCGATCCGCTCCCGCCCGGGAAGGGCGGCGATGCCGATCAGGTCGACCAGGTCGGCCAGCCGGTCGGCCTCGGCCAGCACGGTCGCGACCCTCTCGCGGCGCCGCGCCCACTCCGTGTCGCCGGCCGCCCGGTGACCGCCGGCCAGGACCGGGACGTCCCGGGAGAAGGAGCCCGCCCAGGACACGGCCGGGTAGTGACGGGCGTAGGCGAGGTCGCGGTCGAGGGTCCACAGGCAGCGGACGAAGCGTTCGGTGTGTGCCGTGACCGGTTCGGTCAGATCCCCACCGGGCGGGGACACCGCGCCGATCACCGTCACGGAGCCCCGGTCCCCGCCGAGGGTGGTCACGGTGGCGGCCCGCTCGTAGAAGGCGGCGATGGCCGAGGCCAGCCCAGCCGGGTAGCCCTCCTCGGCCGGCAGTGCGCCGGTGCGGGAGGCGAACTCCCGCAGCGCCTCCGCCCACCGGGACGTCGAGTCGGCGATGACGACCACGTCCAGGCCCATGTCACGGAAGTACTCGGCGACGGTCACCCCGGTGTACACGCTCGCCTCCCGGGCCATCATCGGCATGTTGGACGTGTTGGCGATCGTCACGGTGCGGTCCGTCAGACGCCCGCCCGTCCGCGGGTCCCTCAGCTCCGCCAGTTCGGTGATGACATCGGCCATCTCGTTGCCGCGCTCGCCGCAGCCGACGTAGACGATGACATCGGCGTCGCACCATTTCGCGATCTGCTGGAGCAGCATGGTCTTGCCCGTGCCGAACCCGCCCGGTACCGCCACCGTGCTGCCCCGGGCGACGGGGAAGAGCAGGTCGATCGCCCGCTGACCGGTGTTCAGCGCCTCGCGGCTGTCGACGCGCTCTCTCACCGGGCGTGGCCGGCGCACCGGCCAGGAGGCGCCGATCGTCACCTGCGTGCCGCCGACGACAGCGGTCACGGCATCCCCCGGCAGCTCACCGGCGGTGGCGATCTCCGTCACCGTGCCCGCACAGCCCGGCGGGGCGAGGACCTTCACGCGTACCGGTCCGGCGTCACGAATCTCTCCGAGCGCCTGCCCCTCGGCCACCCGGTCCCCCCGCGCCACCAGGGGAGCGAAGGACCAGGTGCGCTCGGACGCGAAGGCCATGGGGGCACCGGGCCCCAGCCAGTCCCCGGCGCCGGCGAGGGGGCGCAGCAGACCGTCGAAGATCCCGCCGAGCAGTTCGGGGCCCAGGCGCACCGAAAGCGGGTGGCCCCGCGGTACCGCCGTCTGTCCCGGAGCGAGCCCGCCCGTGTACTCGTAGGCCTGGACGGTGGCCACGTCACCGCTGATGGCCACCACCTCGCCGGGCAGTCCGGCGGGGCCGACGGAGACCAGGTCGTACATCGCGGTGCCGCCCCGGTACTCCATCTCGACCAGCGGCCCGGTCACGCGCAGGATCCGGCAGGCCGCCGGCCCGCCGGTCACGGGGGATCGCGTCACGGCTCCCACAGCACCCGCACCTCCCCTCCCAGTCGGTCGAGGGCACGGTCCGCCAGCGCGGTCAGCGACAGGTCGACCCGTCGTCCCGGTGCCCGCGCCACCACCCCCCCTTCGGGATGCTCGGTCACCTCCGCGTCCGGGCCGAGCAGGGCACGGGCGAGTCGCTCCAGCCGCCCGCGCAGATCCGCGTAGTCGTCCGTCCGGCGCAGCTCGCCGACCCGGTCGGCGATGGCCCGGCGCAGATCGTCGTACGCCTCTCGACGGGCGGAGAGGATGCGGGACCTGGCCTCCCGCCGAGCCCGCAGAAGAAGATCCCGGGCCGCCGTCGCTCCGTCGGCCTCGCCCTGCCGACGTGCTTCGTCGAGGACCGCCGCGGCCCCGGCGCCCGCCCCGTCGAGGACGGCCGCTGCCTCCGTCGCGGCACGGGCCGACAATGCCTCCGCGTCGGTGCGGGCGGCGCGCAGCATTTCCGCCCGGACCGGATCGAGCGCGTCCGCCGTCCTCCCTGGTGTCGTCGGCGTCATGGCGGCATCACGGCGATCAGCGGACGTCGGCCCGTGGGCTCCGCGGGTCGCGGTCCGAGGGTCCCGGCGGCGGCCGGGGTGAGGATCACGAGATCGACGTCGGCCGGCAACTCCCGCCAGCCCCGGTGTACGGCACCGGGGTCGTCGGCGACCAGGACGACGACTCCGGCCAGGGCCAGACCCGCGACCCTGGCGCGCTCTCCGAGTGCGACGACGCGTCCCACGGTCAGGCCTTCCCGATCAGGATGACGGCCACGACCAGACCGTAGATGGCGATGCCCTCGGCCAGGCCGACGATCACCATGGCCCGGCCGAAGAGTTCGGGGCGCTCGCTGAGCGCGGCGAGTGCCGCCGCGCCGGTGTAAGCGACGGCGACACCGGCCCCGATCGTCGCTCCGGCCACCGCGATCGCCGCTCCGATCAGGGCCGCCGAACCGGATCCCGAGTCGGTGGCCGCCGTGGTGGCGGCCTGCGCGGACGTCCCGCCGAGCGCCAGTGTCAGCACGACCGTGGAGACGACCAGGAGCACCGCGTCGGCGGCCACCATCCACCACAGGGCCGTTCGGCCCGAGCGCCTCACCACGAGACGTACGGCGACGAATCCCGCCACGATCAGGGGCAGGGCCAGGAACCAGGTGATCACGACCGCTCCTCTCTCACAGAGCCGTGTTCGACGCCCGCCACGGTCGGGGGCGCATCCCGAGCACGCTGGACGGGCAGCTGCCAGGGCCGGAACGGATGTCCCTCCGCATCGAAGAGCCGGGAGAACAGCTCGTAGAACTCCAGGCGCAGGGCCTGCACCCCGGCCACGAGCGCTTCCAGCGAGAAGGTCACGGCGTTGCCCACCAGGAACACGGCGACCGCGAGGACGGCGCCGACCGCGCCCCGGCCCACCAGTGCCGTCGTGGCGTCCCAGACGATCGCACCGAGCGCGGCGTGGGTCAGGCCGAAGGCCGCCAGACGTGCGAAGGACACGACGTTGGAACCGATGCGTACCAGCGTGTCGAAGAGCTGGATGCCGGTCTGCACGGCACCCCCCGGCCCGCCCGCCGTCGTGGCGTACAGGCCGGCCCCCGCCAGCGTCAGACCGGTGACGGCGATCAGGGCCCCGACCGCCCCGTACACCGTCTGACCGAGCCACACGGCCGCGGCGACGGCGGCGAGGCCGAGGTACAGCGCCGCCCCGGCGACACCGGTCGTCGAGTACAGGGCCGCCGTCGGTCCGCCCTCCCGCCACCGGTTGACGATCCCGGCGCCGTAGGCCACCGCCAGCAGCACGGCCCCCAGTCCGACGGCGGCGCCCAGCAGCCGCATGGGCTGCTCCAGCGGTTCCAGCCAGAGCACCGGCAGCGCTCCGGTCGGACCGAAGAACTCGCCGTACGCCAGCCCGGCCAGGGTGGCTGCCGCGCCCGCCGCCGCGACGAACGGCCACAGCGGGCGCAGCGCCGCCGCCCGGCGCGGTCGGCCCGCGCGCAGCATCAGGGCGCCGAGAACCAGCAGCAACCCGTGTCCCGCGTCGCCGAACATCAGGCCGAACATCACCACGTACACGATTCCCGCGGGCAGGGTGGGGTCGAGGTCGGTGTAGGGCACGGTTCCGTACGTGCTGACCAACGGTGTGAAGGAGCGCCGCACGGGCCTCGCCGGGCCCGCCGGGGGCGCGGTGCCGGCCCCTGCCAGCAAGGTCGGTGGATCGATGCCCCGCGGAGGCCGCAGGGGCACCAGGGCGCCCCCGGCGACCGCGACGCGCGCCGCCGTCGGGCCCACCTCCGTCTGGGGGCACCAACCGGCCAGAGCGGCGACCCCACCGTGCCGGACGGCGCTGTCGAGGCGTTCCTCCAGCTGAGCCTCGCCCGCCAGCAGGTCCGCCCTGCCCTCGCGCTCCAGCGCGTCCAGGTCGGGGGGAGCCTCACTGAGAACGGGGGGTGCGGCCGACTCGACGCGCAACCGCTGCAGCCGCCTCGCCGCGGGCCCACGGGTGTCCGTTCCGCCGTCGTCGGCCAGATCGATCTGGACACAGCCCGCTTCGGCGATCCGCACGAGGTTCTCCCGCAGCGTCTGTTCGGGGGCCACGAGGGCCACCCTGCGCATCCGGACCGGCATCGCCGTCTCAGCCCGGCCCATCGGGCACCTCCACGGTCCAGTGCTTCGGCCCGCCTCCCCGCGCGGCCAGTTCCAGCGCGCCGCGCGTCCGCCAGGCGTCGGCCGACAACAGGGCGACGGCGCCCACCACGGGCCGAGGTCCGAAACCGGACCGGCGCAGCAGCTCACGACCGTCCTGGCCCACCGCGTGCCACCACCGGCCCTCCGCCCGCCACAGATCCGCCGCCTCGTCGACGTCGTCGAAGAGCCAGCTCGCGGTGGGCGGCAGCGCCTGCCGGAAATCCGCGTAGGCGCCTGAGGCGACCGCTCGCGGGCCGAGCAGCCGCGCCGCGCGGCGGAGGCTGACGTCCGGCAGACGACGGCCGAGGACCAGTGTTTCGCGGCCGAACTGCAGAGCAACCCGGGCCGCCGCCCAACGCGCCGCGTCGGGAACGGCGTCGGCGAGCCGTACGGCGGCGGAGATCCGCATGCCGGAGGCGATGGCGGCCGGGGAGTCGCCTCCCGGATCACCCCAGGAGGAGGACGCGAGCGCGGTGCGCAGCTCCGCCGCGGTGCGGGTGCGGGAGAGGCGGGGCCAGGCGGTCGCCAGCGCGCCCAGGCGGTGGGGCGCAGGGTGGAAGGGTTCCGCGCCCGGACCGGGCCCGTGGCTGTCGGGGAACATGCCACCGAGGTGATGCATGACGTTCGAGATCTCGAAACCCGCGGCGAGTGCCCGCACCGCTCGGGCCCCGGCGGAGGGCTGCCAGCCGGCGAGCACCCGCAGATGCCACAGGAGGGTCGAGGAGATCGCTCGCTGGGCCTCGGCCGCCGTGGCGCCCACGGTGACGTCACGACGGTAAGCCGTGGCCGCGAGGTGACGCAGGGCCTCGTCGAGCGTGCCGGAAGAGGCCAGCTCTCCGATGCCCTCGCGTCCCAGGCACCTGGTGCGCAGCGCCCGTGCCCTGGTCGTCCCGGCCACCCAGCCGGCGCCCATCAGGACTCGGCCTCCGGTGTCGGCGACGGCAGCCGGTCCGCCGCGATGTCCGCCAGCACCAGCGCGACGGCCCGATCGGCGAGATCGCTCGTCCTGGTCCTCGCCGCCTCTCGTACCGCGGTCGCCTTGCGGTCCGCGTCAGCGAGCATCTCCGCCGCTTCGCGTTCGGAGGCGCGCGCTGTCTCCTCGGCTGCCCGCTCCCGGGTCCGGTGGGCCTGCAGGCGCGCCTGGGCCAGAATCTCCGCGGCCTTGTTCTCGGCCTCACTCCGTCGCGCGGCGGCTGCCACGGCGGCCTGGCGGCGCAGATCCCGCGCCGCTGTCTCCGCGTCCTCCAGCAGGGCCAGGGGCGGTCCGAGTTCCGCGCGCAGCGCGGCGGTCCGGTCCGCCGGGATTCCGGCCGGTGGCGACGCCCGGCCGGGCGTCGCCACCGGCCGGAATCGAGTGAGAAAGTCCCGGAAACCCGTCATGAGCGCTCCTCCAGGCGGGCTCGAGAGCCCCGCTCCCCACTCTCCTGGATAGCCGCCGCGATGTCGCGCCGCGCGGGCCACCGGTCCCGGCATCGGGGCCGTTCGGCCCGGAGGCCGCACGGGTCCCTCGGTGCGAGACTGAGCGCGTAGGGCGACGGCACACCCGGGAGGCAGCCGTGAGCGACTTCGAGCAACGCTCCACGGACCAGGAGGCCCGCGGCACCACTCCGGGCCGCCCCTGGACCCCCATGGAGGAACCGCGGCAGGCCGCGCTGCACCGCTATCTCGCCGCGGTCGCCAACGCCGCGTCGACGAGGGACGCCGCGGAAGCCCGTCCCACGGACGCCGAGCTGAAGGCCGAGGCTCCCGTGTCGGTCCCCCGGGTACCCGCGGTGCCTCGCGTGCGGGATGTCATGCGGGTGCCGGCGACCTCCGTGCCTGGCGATCTGCCGTTCCTGGACGTGGCTCACACACTCGCTCGCGAGGGGGTGAGCGCCGTACCGGTCGTCGACGCCGACGACCGCGTGATCGGGGTCGTCTCGGAGTCCGATCTGCTGGCCAAGGCAGCTGTCGCGGCGGAGCCGCGGCGGCACGGCCTCGCGGGAAGGCTGTGGCGACACCGCCTGTACGAGAAGGGCCACGGCGACACGGCGGCGACTTTGATGACCTTCCCACCGGTCACCGTCCACCCGGAGCAACGCGTTGCGGACGCGGCCTGGACGGCCGCCCACGCCCGGCTGAAGCGGCTTCCCGTGACCGACCACCGGGGCCGACTGGTCGGTGTGGTCGGCAGGGAGGATCTGCTGCGTGCCCTGATCCGTGACGACGACGAGATCCGGAGCGAGGTCGAAACCCGGGTCGGGCAGAGCCTGTTGGACCCGCGCACCGTTGATGTGACGGTGGAGAACGGTGTGGTGACACTGAGAGGGCGGCTGGACAGAGAAGTCGTCCCCGAACTGCTGGCGACGGTCGGTGACATCGACGACGTGGTCGATGTCATCGACGACATCGACGCGAGGTGAGCGGCTCCCGTCCACGGGACGGGGTCACCTGGCTCGGGCGAGAAGGAAGTCCGCCCCACCGTTCAGCGTGGTGAGCCGGGTCGTGTCCTCGTCCTCGATACGGATGCCGGACCGCTCGCCGAGGATCTCCACAAAGCTCAGGAAGTCCAGCGAGTCCATCTCCAGCACGTCGCGGAACGGATCGTCGGGGCCCAGGACGGCGACGTCGGCGCCGGGGACGGCCCGCAAGATCGAGTCCCTGACCAGGTCCAGTGCTTCGGCTCGGGTCATGTTCACAGCTGCTCCGGATTCTGCAGGAGTCGGGTGACGGTCGTGAGGTACCGGGCGCCGACCGCGCCGTCCGTCGCCCGGTGGTCGGCCGAGAGGGTCGCGGTGACCACCGGCCGCACCCCGAGCAGGCCGTCGACCGCGCGCGGCTGGTCGGCGATGCGCCCGAAACCGACCAGGGCCACCTGCGGCGGGTGGATCACGCCGAAGACGCTCTCCACGCCCTGGTCGCCGAGGTTGGTGACCGTGAGGGTGGCGCCGGACACCTCGGAACCCCGGAGCCTGCCCGTGCGGGCCCGCTTCACCAGGTCCTTCAGCGACGCCATCAGGTTCGGCAGCGCCAGGGTGTCTGCGTCGCTCAGGGTGGGGGCGAGAAGGCCTCCGCCGCGCAGGGACACGGCCACGGCCAGGTGCACGCCCTCGCCCGGCGTGAAGCGGTCGTCGACCCAGAAACCGTTGAGCTCCGGCACGTCGCGTGCGGCCAGCGCCGTTGCCTTGAGCAATAGGGCGGCCGGCAGCAGCCGTTCACCGACCGGGGTGCGCCGGTTGTGTTCGTGCAGCCAGTCCATGGCGGCGGCCAGGTCCACGGTGGTGGAGAGGTGGTAGTGGGGGATCTCCCGGTTGGCGCGGCTCATCAGGTCGGCGATCGCCCGGCGCATGGTCACCCCGGGGCCCGCGGACGCAGCCGGGACGGCGGACTGAGCGGGGGCGGCGGGGCCCACCGTCGGCGGACGCACGTCTGCGGGCGTGGACCTGGTCGGCGCCGTCGGGCCGGGTGCCGCGCGGCGTACGTCCGCGGCGCGGACCGCCGAGTTCCGGCCCGTCGCCGTCACGGTACCGAGGTCGACACCCAGTTCGGCGGCGAGCCGCCGGGCGAGCGGAGTGATCCGCACCCGGGCCGGGGTACCGCCGCGGGCAGCAGCCTTCTCGACGTCGGCACGGGTGACGCGGCCTCCGGGCCCGGAACCCCGCAGCGTCCGGAGATCGACGCCGCTTCGCTGCGCCAGGTGGCGGGCCAATGGACCGGCCTCCGCGTGGGCTTGCGACGGGCGCTCCTGGGACGAGCCCTCCGGGAGGGGGGCGGAAGCGGTCACGACGACCGGGCCGGCTTCGGATTCGCCTTCGGATTCAGCTTCGGCATCGGCTTCCGCTGCGGCAGCGGCCCGGGCATCCGCGCCGCCCCCGGCCTCAGTGACCACCCTGGTGGTGGCCGCCAGGTCGTGCTCGTCTCCGGCTTCCCCTACGGACTCGGCCGTGGCCGGTACCGGCGGTTCGGGACGGTCGCTCTTCGTCCGGGTGCTGCGGACCGGCCGCCTCGCCGGGCTCTCCGGGGCTGAGCGCCCCTCCGGCCCGATCACTGCGAGCGGCGTACCCACCGGCACCGTCGCACCCGGCTCCACCAGCAGCTCCGTCATGGTGCCGCTTTCGAAGCACTCCACCTCGATCGTCGACTTCGCGGTCTCGACGACGGCGACCGGATCGCCCTTGCGAACCGGTTCCCCCGGCTCCACCAACCACTCCAGCAGTGTGCCCTCGTCCATGTCTGCGCCGAGGGACGGCATGGTGAACTCGCCCATGGTCAGTCCACCGCCCGACGGGCAGCCGCGACGACGTCGGCGGTCTGGGGCAGGGCGGCCTCCTCAAGGCGCCGTGCGTACGGCATCGGGACCTCGGCGCTGCACACCCGCTCCACGGGCGCGTCCAGGTCGTAGAACGAGTCCTCGGCGATCCGGGCGGACACCTCGGCGGCCAGGCTGCCCGTCCGCCATGCCTCGTCCACGACCACTGCCCTGTGGGTACGGGCCACCGAGTCCGCCAGGGCACCGGTGTCGAGCGGACGCAGTGTGCGCAGGTCGATCACCTCGGCACTGATGCCGTCCACGGCCAGTTCGTCCGCGGCGGCGAGGGTCTTGGGCAGCGAACCGCCGTAGGTGACGAGGGTGATGTCGGTGCCGGTACGACGGATCGCCGCATGGTCCAGGTCCGCCGGTGCCGTGCGGGGGTCGAGTTCGCCGGAGACGTTGTAGAGGCTGCCGTGCTCGAAGATCAGCACCGGGTCCGGGTCGGCGAGAGCGGGCGCCAGCATGTGCCGGGCGTCCTCCAGGGTGGCGGGGGCGAGGACCCGGACACCGGGGATGTGCGCGTACCAGCCCTCCAGGCTGTGCGAGTGCTGCGCCGCCAGTTGCCGACCGGCGCCCGTGGTCATGCGGATGACCAGCGGCACCGCCAGCTGGCCGCCCGACATGTGGAGCAGGGTGGCGGCGTTGTTGAGGATCTGGTCCAGGGCGAGCAGGCTGAAGTTGACGGTCATGATCTCGACGATCGGCCGCATCCCGGCCAGGGCGGCGCCTATCCCGGAACCCACGAACGCGGACTCCGACAGCGGTGTGTCGCGGACGCGTTCGGGTCCGAACTCCTCCAGGAGTCCGAGGCTGACGCCGAAGCAGCCGCCGTACCGGCCCACGTCCTCGCCCATGAGGAACACACGGTCGTCGGAGCGCAGGGACTCCCGCAGCGCCTCGCGCAGGGCCTCCCGGTAGGTGGTCTTCGCTGTCGTGGTGGCACTGGTCATGGTCAGGTCACCGCCTCGGACGGGGCGCTGGTGACATGGCGCAGCAGTGTCTCGACGGGCTCCTCCGGCGCCTGTTCGGCGGCTTCGACCGCGTCGTCGATCTCGGCGGTGATCCGGCGCTCGATCCGGGCGAACTCCCTGTCGACCGGATCACCGTTCTCCCGCATGCGGTCCACCAGCAGGCCGATGGGGTCCCTCGACTTCCACGACTCGATCTCGGCCTTGTCCCGGTAGCGGTCCGGGTCGTACATCGAGTGGGCGCGGAAGCGGTAGGTCCGCAGTTCCAGGAAGTGGGGTCCGGTGCCGGCCCGGATGCCTTCGACCGCTCGCCGGGAGGCCTGTTCGACGGCCTCGACGTCCATGCCGTCCACGGACCAGGCGACCATGCCGTAGGAGGCGGCGCGCAGGGCCAGGTCCGTCTGTGCCTGGTGGCGCTCCAGGGCGGTACCCATGGCGTAGCGGTTGTTCTCGCAGACGAGCAACAGGGGCAGGTTCCACAGGGCGGCGAGGTTCGCCGTCTCGTGGAACTCCCCTTCGGCGAAGGCCCCGTCGCCGAAGAAGCAGCAGGTCACATGGTTCTGCCCGCGCATGCGGTCGGCGAGCGCGAGCCCGGCGGCCAGCGGGAGGCCCCCGGCGACGATCGCGTTGCCGCCGTAGAAGCGCCGACTCGCGTCGAACAGGTGCATGGATCCGCCCCGGCCGCCGCTGCACCCCGTCGTTCTGCCGTACATCTCGGCCATCACCGCCTCGGCCGTGATGCCGCGGGCCAGGGCGTGCCCGTGCTCACGGTAGGTGGAGACGACCGCGTCCTCGGCCGTCAGTGCCTCGTTGACGCCGACGGCGACGGCCTCCTCACCGATGTACAGGTGGACGAAGCCCCGTATCTTCGTGGCGCTGTACAGCTCGACGCACCGCTCCTCGAAGCGCCGGATGCGCAGCATCCCTTCCAGCAGGTCCCTGCGGCGCCCGGTGTCCGCCGTGGGTGCCGGCGTCCGGTTCTTCGCGCTCTTCTTCGTCCTGGTGCCCTTCTTGGCGGGTTTCGCGGGCTTGGTGGCCGTCGGGGTGTTCCGGGTTCGGGTGGTGCGGGCCACGGTCATGCGGATCCCTCCAGGGTCGACAGGTCACCGGTGGGAAGGCCGAGCTCCCGTGCGCGCAGCAACCGCCGCATCACCTTCCCGCTGCGGGTCTTGGGCAGGTTCTGGTCGAACGTGATCTCGCGGGGCGCCACGGCGGGACCCAGCTTGCGCCGGCCGAATCCGAGCAGTTCGCGTTCCAGGTCGTCGGACGGCTCCGCTCCCGGACGCAGGGAGACGAACGCTTTCACGACGTTCCCGGCGACCGGGTCCGGCCGTCCGATGACCCCGGCCTCGGCCACGGCCGGATGCTCCATCAGCGCGCTCTCCACCTCGAACGGACCGATGAGGTGGCCCGCCGACTTGATGACGTCGTCGGCCCGCCCCACGAACCAGTACCAGCCGTCCTTGTCCCGGCGCACCAGATCGCCGGTCAGGTACCAGCCGTCGGCGAACGCCGCGTCGTAACGCTCCTTGTCGTGCAGATAGCCGCGGAACATCGACGGCCAGCCCGGCCGCAGCGCCAACTCGCCCGCGGCGTCGGGGCGCCGCTCCTCGGTGACCCTGCCGTCGACGACCAGGGCCCGCCCGTCCTCGCCCTGCTCCAGCACGGTCGCCTCGACACCGGGCAGCGGCCGTCCCATGGAGCCGGGCCGGATGTCGCAGGCCGCGTAGTTGGCGATCATGATGCAGCCGGTCTCCGTCTGCCACCAGTTGTCGTGCACGGGCAGGCCCAGCACGTCACGGCCCCAGACGACGGCCTCCGGGTTGAGGGGCTCGCCGACCGAGGCGATGAAGCGCAGCGTGGACAGGTCGTGGGAGCGCGGCAGGTCGTAGGGGCCCTCACGGGGTGTGGCGCGCATGAGCATACGCAGCGCCGTGGGCGCGGTGTACCAGACGCTGACACGCTGTTCGCCGAGGATCCGGTACCAGCGGCGGGCGTCGTAGTCGCCCTCGTCGACGACCGCCGTCACGCCGTGCACGAGGGGGGCGATGATGCCGTACGACATGCCGGTGACCCAGCCGGGGTCGGCGGTGCACCAGTACACGTCGTGGTGGTGCAGATCGAGCGCGTACGCGGCTGTGGCGTAGTGGGCGACCACGGCGTCGTGCACGTGGACGGCGCCCTTGGGGGTGCCGGTGGTACCGCTGGTGAAGTGCAGGAGCGCCATGTCCTCGGGCGAGGTCGGCGGGATGGTGAACCGGTCCGGAGCCGCTGCCGTCAGCCCGCCGAAGGAGAGCGTGCCGGGAAGTTCCTCGGCATCGGGCCCGACGAGGATGACGTGTTCGAGACCGGGCAGTGCCGCCCGCCGCTCGGCGACCTTGCGCCGGTAGAGGTCCGCGGTGGTGACCAGCACACGTGCGTCACCCAACCCCAGCCGTTGTGCCACCGGGTCGGGGCCGAAGGCGGAGAACAGCGGGCACAGCACACTGGTGTTCTTCAGGGTGCCGAGCACGACCGTGTAGAGCTCGGGGCAGCGTCCGAGGAGGGTGAACACGCGCTCGCCGCGCCCGACGCCGAGGGAGCGCAGGACGTTGGCGAAGCGGGCCGTACGGCGGGCCAGTTCCCAGTAGGTGACGGTGGAGACGGATCCGTCCCGGGCGACGCACCGCAGCGCGGCCTCGTCCGCGCGGTCCGAGGCCGCGTGCCGGTCCACAGCCTCGTGGGCGATGTTCAGCCCCCCACCGGGGAGGCCGGACAGTGCCATGCGCGCCTGCGACCAGGTGAAGGCGGAGCGGGCGCGGTCGTAGTCGATGAGACGGGGAAGCACGACCGGGGGGTCCTTGTGGATGGTTTCCCAGTGCATCGGCGCTCCTCCCAGCACTGCCCCCGCCCTCCAGCGTCGCGGACCCGCGCCCCGCCCGCACGTCGGCCGCGGGCGGGGCGACGGGCCCGGTCCGGCCGGGGCCCGGGCATGACGGGAGCCGGGGGCCGCCCACTTCTTGCGGGCCCGAATCGCACGGTGCGCGGCTCTGTTCCGCTTCCCCGTGTCCCGTTGTGGCCCTCGGCTCACTTCCATGGCACC
Organism: Streptomyces sp. 11x1; assembly: GCF_032598905.1. NCBI lineage: Bacteria > Bacillati > Actinomycetota > Actinomycetes > Kitasatosporales > Streptomycetaceae > Streptomyces > Streptomyces sp. 11x1. The sequence goes on from NZ_CP122458.1 coordinate 523,685, forward strand.
GCCGCGCCCACCGGGGTTGAAGGGCCGGAAGGCCCTCGCACCGGGGCCGACCGGTCTCCGCCCGGCGTGCCGGCGGGTCCTGCCCGCGGAGCGTGGAGCCGGACGCCCGGTCGGAGGGCTGCCCACCCGGTCACGTCAGTCAGTCCTGGTCCGGCTCCCCGTAGGGACGGCGGAAGACCGGGGCCTGGTCCACTCCCCAGGGGCGTACGGCGGCGAGCGCACGGGAGACGGCGGATTCCAGCGGGCCGCTGGTGTCGACCGTGACGGCGTCCGGCCAGGGCGGCTCCCGGGCCGCGAGCGCCGTGGCGACGCCGAGGTCGGCGTCGGACGGCCCGGGGGAACGCGTGTTCAAGCGAGCCGCGGAGACCTCTCCCGGTACCCGACAGTGCAGGGCCACGAGATCGGCGCGGGTGTCCTCGGCCACCCGCCACGCCTGTGCGCGCAGCTCCCTGGTGGACCAGGTGGCGTCCAGGACGACGGGTTCGCCGCGCGACAACAGGGCCGCAGCGCGGTCGAGGAGGGCCGCGTAGGTCCTGGTCGTCCACTCCGGGGTGTACAGCCCTTCCCCGTATGCGGCCGGCGCGGGCGTGTCCGGGGAGATACCCGCCAACTCCTTGCGGAGGCGGTCACTGCTGAGCAGGGTGACGCCCAGCCGGTCGGCCAGCGCGCCGGAGAGGGTGGACTTCCCGCTGCCGGGCAGCCCTCCGACGAGGGTCAGGCCGACGGCGGAGGTACGCAGGTGACGCAGCGTGGTCGAGAGCAGTCGTCGTGACGCCGACCGGGCCCCCGGGGCTCCCTGGCCCGCCTGGATGAGGGACACCTTGGCCCTCACGAACGCGCGATAGGCGACGTAGTGGTGCCACAGGGACGGCGGCGCGGGGTCACCGGAGTATTCGCTGTACCGGGCGAGAAAGCGGGCCGCCGCCTCCGGCGCGCCGAGCTGTTCCAGGTCCATGGCGAGGAAGGCGGCGTCGTCGAGCCCGTCGACGTAGCGCAGGCGGTCGTCGAACTCCAGGCAGTCCAGGACCCGGGGGCCGTCGTCGAGGCAGAAGATGTCCTCGGCCAGCAGGTCGCCGTGGCCGTCCACCACCCGCCGCTGCTCGATTCGGGAGTCGAACAACGCCTGGCGGCCGGCGAGATAGCGGCGCACCAGCCGTTCGGCCTCGTGCACTCCGTCGAGTTCGGATCCGTCCACGGTCGTGCGGACCTGCTCGAAGCTCGCCTCCCAGCGTGACGCCAGCGCGTCCCTGGTGCCCTGTTCGTCGACGTCGCGGCCGTGGGGCGCCGCCGCGTGCCAGGCGGAGAGGCGCCGGGCCACAACACGCAGGACCTCGTCGACGTCCGCACCGGCTCGCACCAGTGCGGACAGACGGCGGTCCGCCGGCATACGGCGCATCACCACGAGGGGTTCGGACGTCTCGGCGCCGGGGCTGACGACTTCGCCGACGCCCAGGTAGACATCCGGCGCGAAACGGCGGTTGAGCGCCACTTCGCGTGTGCAGGCCGTCCGACGGGCCGACGGTTCCGTGTAGTCCAGAAATCCCAGATCGACCGCCTTCTTGACCTTGTACGCGCGATCACCCGCGAAGAACACGATCGCGGTGTGCGTCTCGGCCACCTCCGCGCGCGGCGAGCGCTCCCCCGGGGTGCCCGCTTCATTCATGAGGGACGACGGCGACGGGGCAGCGTCCGTGATGGATGGCCGCGTGCGCCACGTGATCCAGGTGGTGCGTGGCACCGTGGTGGTGCACACGCCGTCCGACGACCAGCAGCGCGGCACCCTCCGCGGCATGCACGACGGCCCTGGCGGGGCTCGTGAGACGGATGGTGTCCTCCACCTCCACCTGCGGGTACTTCTCGCGCCAGGGGCGCAGAGCCTTGCTCAACTCCTCCTGTGCCTCCCGGGTCAGCTCCTCGCTGACGCCGTGGTCCACCCCCCAGGGCATCCGCGCGTGGAACGGCACGCTGCGGCCGCGGACGGCGAGCAGGGGAAAGCCCCGGGCCGCCGCGCTGTGGAACGCGAAGTCGAGCAGTTCGTCGCAGGATCCGCGCGGATCCATCGCCACGACGACCTTGTCGGCCGAGATGGTGCGTGGCCGCTCCTCGGTCGGCTCCGCGCGGACCAGGACCACCGGCCGAGCGGCCCGCGCCACGACCGGCATGCTGACATCGCCCATGAAGTAGCTCTCGGCGGATGCCAGCCCCCGGGACCCCAGCACCAGCATCTCGGACTCCGCGGCGGCGCGGATCAGAGCCTCCTGGGCGTCGTCGGCGACGAGACTGCCGACGACGGACAGACCCGGATGGCGTCCGCTCAGCTCCGCCTGCGCGGTGTGGACCAGTCGCTTCGCCCAGTAGTTCTGATCGACTTCGGAGGGGACGTGGGTCGGTTCCGGTGCCAACAACGGCCACGCGTGCAGCAGCCGAAGGGTGAGCTTGCGTTTCTCGGCCTCGTCGGCGGCCCAACGGGCGGCGGCCAGGCTCGCGGGTGAACCGTCCAGGCCCACGGTGACGACTGGTTCCATGGCGGCGGTCTCCGTCTCTTGCGAAGCTGGATACGTCGGCGGCCGACGGCGAAGGAGTCCGCCGGCTCCTGCACCCGGATCTCGTCGACCGGCCGGGCGGTGCTGCGTTTCCCTCCTTCGAGGAGTACCTCAATCCCCCCGACCTCGCATGTGGACCGAGGGCGGGAAGTGAGCAAGGGCTCGGATTTCCCCGCGGTCGGGCCGTACGGTCGGGCTCCTCCGGGCCCAAATGCTCCACGGCAGGGACATTCGGCCCTATGGCCGGAGCCCGCCCACGTCCGAAGGTGGGACCAGCACCCGGGGGGAGCGACCAGCGAGCCGCTGGAGGCCGACCCATGAGCGCACCAGGAACGCCGTACACACCGGACCCGTCCTCCCCGCGCGGCGAGCACCAGCCCGGGGGCGCGAACCCGCTGAGGCGTCCGTCCGACCGGTTCGAGTCCTGGCTCCGGCGCCTTCTGCTGGTCGTGCTCCTCCTCGGGCTGCCGATGGCCGCCTACGGCGCGGGGACGACGGTGTACGAGTCGTCGATGGAGACCGTCCGGGCCCAGACCGCGGAACGGCACGAGATCACCGCCCGGCTGACGGAGGATCTCGACGGTGACAACGACGCGTCGAAGCAGCTGGCGCGGGTCCGCTGGACCGACGATGACGGCGACGTACGCACCGGGAACGCCCTGGTGAAGGCGGGGACCGACAAGGGCGCGTCCGTGCGTGTGTGGCTGGACCGCGACGGGAACCTCACCTCGCCGCCCATGAACACGCTCAACGCGAAGAGTTCCGGCTGGCTGGCCGGCGGCATGGCGGCGTTCGGCGTGGCCTTCGGCTGCTACGCGGTCTGGTCGGGCACCCGTCTGCTGCTGGACCGCGCGAGGTACGCGCGGTGGGGCGCCGAGTGGGACCGGGTGGAGCCGCTGTGGTCGGCCCGCTTCCGCGGCTGACGCACTCGGATCGGACGCGGGCCGCGCGAGCGGGAGGAGGCAGCCGGAATGTCGGACGCGACGACCACCGACCTGTACGAGGTGACGATGGCCATGTCCTACCTGCGGGAGGGGATGACCGCCCCGGCGACGTTCAGTCTCTTCGTCCGTGACCTTCCCCCGGAGCGCGGCTTCCTGGTCACGGCCGGACTGGAATCGGCGCTGGACCACCTGAGCGGATTCCATGTCGGCCCCGAGGACGTCGACGCCTTCGCCGCCGCGCTGCACCGGCCACGCCGGGATCTGGAACCCCTGCTCGGTCTGGAGTTCACCGGGCGGGTACGGGCGGTACCGGAGGGGCGGGTCGTGCTCGCCGGTGAGCCCCTGCTGGAGGTGACGGCACCCCTGCCCGAGGCACAGCTGGTGGAGACGTACCTGCTGAATCAGCTCACCCATCAGACGGCCGTCGCCTCGAAGGCCGCACGGTGTGCGCTCGCGGCGGCCGGCCGGCCGCTGGTGGACTTCTCCCTGCGCCGCACGCACGGTCCGCAGGCGGGGTTCCAGGCCGCCCGGCTCGGAGCGCTGGCGGGATTCGCCGGGACCAGCAATGTGGCGGCGGCCACGGCGCTCGGCATTCCCGCCGTCGGGACGATGGCCCACTCCTACGTGGAGGCGTTCGCCTCGGAGGAGGACGCCTTCCGCGCGTTCGCCCGTGCCCACCCGGGCCCGGTGACCCTGCTGGTGGACACCTACGACACCGAGGAAGGCGTCCGTGCGGCGGCGCACGTCCTGTGCGACCTGGACCTCGCGGCCCGCGGCCCCGGCTCCGCCGTACGGCTGGACAGCGGCGACCTCGGGGACCTCGCGGTGCGGGCCCGGTCCGTCCTCGACCACGCGGGCCTGCCGGGCGTGCGGATCGTCGTCAGCGGCGGTCTCGACGAGTACGCCGTCGACGACCTGGTGCGCTCCGGAGCACCGATCGACACCTACGCCGTCGGCACCCGCGTGGGGGTGGCGGCGGACGCGCCGTATCTGGACTCGGCGTACAAAATGGTGGAGTACGACGGCCGCCCGGTGATGAAGTTGTCGTCGGCCAAAGTGACGGCCCCGGGTGCCAAACAGGTGTTCCGCCGCCGCGGCTGCGCCGATGTGATCGGCCTCGCCGACGAGGAGCCACCGGACGATGCCGTGGCGCTGCTGGAGACGGTGATGCGGAACGGACGGCGCACACGAAGGCCGTCCACGCTCGACGAGTGCCGGGCGAGATGCGCGGACGACATGGCGGAACTGCCGTCGTCGGCCCGGCGGATCAGAGCACCGGTGGCACCCCGCGCCGCGCCCTCGGAGCGGCTGACCGCACTCACCGCGCAGGTCCGGCACCGCGTCGAGACCATGGGCGGGGCGCATCGGCCCGTGCCGGGATGAGGAGGAAGACGATGACGCACGTCTCGGAATGGAAAGTTCGCCTCCATCTGTTCGAGGACGACGATGGAACGACCAAGGCCCGTCTGGTGCTGGACACCGGCGCCACACAGATCGTCGGCCGCGGCTCGGCGCACCGACATCCCGCGGACGCCGATGTGCCGGAGATCGGTGACGAACTGGCGGCGGGCCGGGCGATGAACAACCTCGCCCGGCAGCTGATCAGGGCCGCCGAGCGTGACATCGAGGGCGTGGGAGCCGCACGGCCCAGCAGCACGCAGGCCCAAGCCATCGGGTGGTCCCTGTGAAGGCCGGACGGCCCCTGTGATGCCACTACGGGGCACGAAGCCCGAAGGAGCGAGGAAGCCGAGGAGGAGACAGCCATGACACATCCCGCACGACACTCCACCAGCGCGTCGCCGGGCGCTCTGCGCGAGTTGGACGACCTGCGCGCACGGGTGGACCAGTTGATGCACGCCGCCTTCGTCGGTGGCGGATGGCCCACGTCCGGCGGTTCCGAACCGTGGGCGCCGGCGGCCGACATCGAGGACGCCGAGGACGCCTACCTGGTCGAACTGGAACTGCCCGGCATGGACAAGGAGCAGATCACCGTCGAGGTCTCCGAGGGTGAACTCGATGTCCACGGTGAGGTCCGGCAGAAGGAGCGCACGGGCGCGGTCCGCAGGCACACCCGGCGTATCGGCCAGTTCGACTACCGCACGACCCTGCCACCGAACGCCGACGCCGAGCACATCAGCGCCGAGCTGAACAACGGCGTGCTCACGGTGCGGGTCCCCAAGACCGAGAAGGGCAAGGCCCGGCGGGTCGAGATCACCGGCTGAGCCCCGTCATGCGGGCCCGAGGGCCGACGGGTGGCCTCCGTCGGTCCGACCTCGCCGCCACGGGCCCCGGTTCGTGGCACGGCACAGGACGACTCTGAGAAGTGGGGCGACATGCAAGCTCATCTCGGCGACCAGCTCGTCATCGAAAGCACGACGTCCGGCGCCACCCGGCGGGACGGGGAGATCGTCGGACTCCACCACAAGGACGGAACACCGCCCTACGACGTGCGCTGGTCGGACACGAACGAGGTGACGCTCGTGTTCCCCGGCCCCGACGCCCACGTCAACCATCTCGAGTCCGCATCACCCTCGACGGCCCCCCGCGCGGCGCACGACGGACCCGCCGACGCCGAACGGACACCGTCGTCGGACGCCGTCGGTCCCGGTGACATCGGCCGACGCGTGCGCACGGAACGACAGCGGCGGGGACTCAGCCGCGAGGAGACGGCCCGACGCGCACGGATGTCGCCCGGCTACCTGGCGTATCTGGAGGAGTATCCCGCCGACCCGTCCAGGGCGGCCCTCATCAACCTGGCCGACGCGCTGGGCACCACCGCCACCGCTCTGCGCGGAGGGGGCGTCGATCTGCCACCCGGCCAGGGGCAGGCACTGCCACATCCGCGGCTGAGCGACCTTGACGTGGACGAATGCCGTGGGCTGCTGTCCACGCACGGCGTGGGACGCGTCGCGGTGACGGCCCCCGACGGCCGCCCGGCGGTCCTCCCGGTCAACTACGAGGTCGTCGGCGACACCATCGCCTTCCGGACCGCCCCCGAGTCACTGCTCGCGGCGGCCGTCGGAACGGAGGTCGCCTTCGAGGTCGATCACGTGGACGAGCCGCTGAGCCAGGGCTGGAGCGTGCTCGCCGTCGGCCCCGCGAGCGTCGTCACGGAAGCCGGCGCCGTACGCCGCCTCACCGAGCGGGCGCACACGACGCCCTGGTCGGGCGGCGCTCGCGACATGTGGGTGTCCATCCGGGCCGAGAGCCTGACGGGTCGACGGATCACGCCGGCGGAGGAGTGAGGTGGCGCCCCGGTCTGCGGCCGCCGGTCAGCCCTCGTCCGCCGGGCCGGGGGCTGCGTCCACGTCGCCGAGCCGGGAGCGCACGTCCACCACGCCCTCCACGGCGCGGACCAGCCGCTCGGCGACCCAGCCCAGCGCGGGATCCCGGACACCACCGCGCAGGGTGACGACCCCGTCGTGCACGGACACATGGATCGTGTGGCTGAGTGCGGGGAAGAGGTAGGCCACCACCGTGCGGCGCACTTCCTCCTCGATGTCCTCGTCCGACCGCAGGAAGACCTTCAACAGGTCACCCCGGCTGACGACGCCGAGCAGCCGTCCCTCGTCGTCGATCACCGGCAGACGCTTGACCCCGTTGACGGCCATGATCCGGGCCGCCTGCCCGAGCGTGACGTCCGGCGCCACCACGATCGCGGGCGCGCTCATGACCTCCTCCGCGGTCACCGCCCCCGCCTTGGCGAGGTCGGACATCCGCCGGAGCTGCTCGGCTCGGGTGAGGTCGCGGTCCCGGAACTCCTCCTTGGGCAGCAGGTCGGCCTCGGAGACCACACCGACGACCCGGCCGTCCCCCTCCACCACCGGCACGGCACTGACCTGCCGGTCCGTCATGGCCCGCACGACGTCCTTGAAGGGTGTGTCCCGCCGGACGGCCACCGCCGGGAGGGTCATCACGTCACTGACGATGTGGGGGGTGTCGGGCATGGCCACGGTTCCCTTGGGAGCGGAGGTTCGAGATCACTTGTGGTCAGGTGACCCGGGACGGATGTCGACCGCACGTCTCCAGCATCAACGGGCCGTGGGCCCGCGCAACCCGGACCGCTCGCCGACCGGTCCGTGTCGCGACGGTCCTCGGGTGGTGCGACGGTGTTTCCGAGGGGTCTCGACAGCAGACGGACGGGAAGGCGGAGATGGTGAGGGAACTCCCGCTGGTCGTGGGCGTAGACGGATCCGAGTCCAGCCTGCTGGCGGTCGACTGGGCGGCGGACGCGGCCGCCCGGCACGGACTGGCCCTGCGCCTGGTGCACGCCTCCCGCTGGGAACGTTACGAACGGGCCGTGCCGTCCCTCTCCACCGGTCGTCCCGCCGGGGACGTGTTCGCGGAGCACATCGTCGCTTCCTGCGCGGAGCGTGCGAGGCTCCGCGCCCCCGGGGTGAAGGTGTCGGGCGAGGCGGTGCCCGACGACGCCGTACCGGCCCTGCTGCGGGCGGCCACCGAGGCGTCCGCCCTGGTCGTGGGAGAGCGCGGACGAGGTGAGTTCTCCGGGCTGCTGCTCGGCTCGGTGAGTCTGGCGGTGGCGGCACGCGCCGTGTGCCCGGTCGTCGTGGTCCGTGGCGCGGAGCCCCGTCCCGGGGAGTCCCCCGGCCCGGTCGTGGTGGGCGTCGGCGACGACCCCGAACACACGGGCGCCGTACGGTTCGCCGTCCGTGAGGCCGAGTTGCGCGGCTGTGCCCTGACCGCCGTACGGGCATGGCGCAGTCCGGCCCATGAACGCATGGACAGTCCGCTGCCCGCGGACCGCACCGATCAGGGGTACCGGGAAAGGGCCTCTGCCGACCTCGACGAGGCGCTGCGCGAAGCCGTACGGGAACACCCCGGCGTCGAGATCCGACGCCACCCGGTCGAGGGTCCCGCACACCGCGTGCTGTTGGACGCCTCGGTGGACGCCGACCTCGTCGTCGTCGGAGCCGTGCGCCGCCAGGGGCATTTCGGTCTCCAGCTCGGCCGGGTGGCCCACACCCTGCTGCATCACTGCGCGTGTCCGGTGGCCGTGGTCCCGCAGCGGGTCTGAGGGGCGCGGGCGCGCCCCGGTCATCGTGAGCCGGCAAGGGGCCGTGGCCACCGCCGGCCACGGCCGCGACGGCGCGGGCTCCGGGCGGGTGTCGTCTCACGGTGCCTTTCGGGTCCGGTCCGGTGCGGCCGGCGACGTGCGTCACGGACGTCCGTCCGTGGGAGGACCGGTGCTGCCGCCGCACCGGTCTGCCTCGCTTCAGGCGCTGGTCACCGCCTTGCCACGGTGGGGCGGCCTTCGCCGACCGTCGGACCGGCGGCGGGACGCGAGTGACCATGCTGCTTTCCCGGGCCGCTGCCGGGGATCCGGGCTCGTTCGCGTCGTGACGTGAGAGCTGCCGCACGTGAGTTGCCTCGCGGGCAATTACCCCGGGGGGTATTTGACGTGCCTCCGGGAGCGGTCGCACTCTCGACAGAGAGACACCCTGGGGGGTAATTGAGGAGGCAGACAGTGGCTCACGAAGTGACACAGGAAGCGTTCGCGGCGGCCTGGGCCGACGGGGCGCTCGTGATCGACGTACGGGAGGCGGACGAGTACGCGGCCGGGCACGTGCCCGGTTCGACCGCGTAGGTTCGCCGGCGTCATGGGGCGACGCGTAGCGGCGTGCCACACCCGGCCGTTGCTGTGTCACGGATCCCCCACACGACGCGCGGAGCGTCGCGGGACGACGGGAACCCAGCGCCGTGCGGGCGCCCGGAACAGAACCGTCTCGTCCGACGCTGCAACTGCATATCCGTGCCGGTGTGTACGCCGTGGCCGGTTCTCTACGGATCCCTCGGACGACGCGACAGAGGAGCGTGACGACAATGGCGATCACCGAACACGAACGGCCGCTCCAGAGCGGGGGCGGTTCCCTCGTGACCACCTGCGGACGGCGGTTGTCCGTGCGCTGCCTGCGGCTCGCCCCCGCGGACCGGCCCATCGGCCGGGTCACGCTGGACGTGGGTCGGGACCGGGGCGGCGAGCCGGGCGTATGGGCGGCCCTCACCGCCGACGAGGCACGCGAGTTGGCCCGGCTGCTCCTCCAGCACGCCGACCTCGCCGAGCGGGGCACCGAGCCCGCTCCTGACACACGACCGCCCGCCCCCTGACCGGGCGCCACGGCGACGGGGCCGACCGCCGGCCGAGCAGGTCCCCGGCCGACCGGCGTAGTCCAGCCGGACGCCGTCGCCGAGACGTACCCTCCGCTCGTCCAGGCCTAACGGAACACCGTCGAACGCCAGGACCACCCGTTGATCACGACTCGACATGCCCCTGGGTGACGCGCCGGGGTGCCGGACACCGAGGGCGGGCAGGAGTTGGGTCAACGGTCGATCAGCCGTGGAGGCGGGGCCTCACCCGTGGATTCCGCGCCGGTGTCGTCGGTGCCGACCGGGCCGCGGGGAAGCATCCGGTCCAGCCACTTCGGCAGCCACCAGTTGGTCCGGCCGAGGAGTGTCATGGTCGCCGGTACCAGCACCATGCGGACGACCGTGGCGTCGATCAAGATTGCGGTGGCCAGGCCGAGCCCGAACATCTTGGTGGAGGGGTCCTCGGCGACGGCGAAGGACAGGAAGACCGCCACCATGATGAGGGCAGCCGAGGTGATGATCCGGGCGGTGCCCGAGACGCCCTCGACGATCGCCGTTCCGTTGTCGCCGGTGCGCAGGTACTCCTCGCGTACACGGGAGAGGAGGAACACCTCGTAGTCCATCGACAGCCCGAACAGGATGGCGAAGAGGAACATCGGGATGAACGACACGATCGGAACCGTCGCTTCCAGCCCGATGAGTGCGCCTCCCCAGCCCCACTGGAAGACCGCGACCATGACGCCGTAGGCCGCGCCGATGCTCAGCAGATTCAGCAGTACCGCCTTGAGCGGTACGAGTATCGAGCGGAAGACCAGCGTCAGCAACAGGAACGACATCGCCAGCACGGCGGCGACGAACACCGGCAGGCGCTGACTGGTGCGTCGGCCCACATCGGACAGGCTCGCGGCGGCGCCGCCGACATGTGCGCTGGCCGGGCCGTGCCCGATCGCCGTGGGCAGCACATCGGTGCGCAGCCGGGCGATGGTGTCGGCCGTGGCCTTGTCCTGAGGGCTGGTGGTCGGGAACACCACGAGGGTCGCGATGCCGGTGGCCCGATCGATGTGCGTCGGCGCGACGGACGCGATGCCCGGATCCGCCGCGACCGCCCCGACGAGTCGGTCCAACACTCCCGGATCACCGGCGGGGTCCGCGGCGATGACGAGGGGACCGTTGGTGCCCGGGCCGAACCCCTCGGCGACGAGGTCGTAGGCGCGGCGCTCGGTACGGCTGTGGGGCAGTGAGCCGTCGTCGGGCAGGCCCACGCGCAGGCCGAGCACGGGCAGCGTCGCGGCCAGCAGCAACCCCGCCGCGCCGACCGCGTACGGCACCGGGTGCCGGCTGACGTGCCCGATCCAGCGCCGCCACCCGGCGGCGGGGGCGGCGCCGGCTGGCGGCGCCCCCGCCGGGTCCTGCCGCCGTGCCGCTCGGCCCAGCTTCCTGGTCTGCAGAGCCCGGCCGATCCGGCCGGTCCGGGCCAGGCGTGGGCCGGCGGCGCCGAGGAAGGCCGGCAGCAGCGTCACCGACGCGACTACCATGGTCAGAACGACGATCGAGACGGCGAGCCCGCCCACCGTCATGAACGGTACGTTCGCGACCGCCAGGCCGAGGATCGATACGACGACGATGCCGCCGGCGAAGACCACCGGCCGCCCAGCCGTGGCCACCGCTCGTCCCGCCGCCTCGTGCGGATCGAGCCCGCGCGCAAGGTACTCCCGGTGCCGGGCGAGCACGAACAGCGCGTAGTCGATGCCCACTCCGAGCCCGACCATGCTGCCCAGGACGGGTGCGAAGGTGGGGACGTCCGTCACCCCCGCCAGTACCGTCATCGTGGCGACCCCGACGGTCAGCCCGAAGACCGCCATGCCGATCGGCAGCGCGGCGGCGACGAGCGAACCGAACGCCAGGAACAGGATCGCCGCCGCGGCGAGGATGCCGATCAGCTCGCTCACGCCGCCGTCGGCGTCGGAGAAGGCGTAGAAGAGGTTCCCGCCCATCTCGATGCGCAGGGGCAGCTCGGTGCGCAGCCGGTCGCCGAGTTCGACGAGGGCGTCGAGGTCTTCGCCCGACAGCCGGCTCTGGTCGGGGTACTGCACCCGGACGACCGCGATCCGCCCGTCGGCCGAGACGAGGTCGCCGCGCACGGCGGTGTCCCCGCCCGCGTCGAGCGCCCCCGCCGGGTCGCTGGTGCCGAGCACGTGCGGCAGCCGTTTCACCTCGGTCTGCAGCCGCGTGAGAGCGGTGCGCGCGCCGTCGTGGTCGAAGAACGTCGCAGCGCCGTCGAGGGGGGTGACGACCACCTGGGCGGTCATCCCCTCCTGGCCGGTGCCGGCCCGCTCGATCAGTTCCGCGGCCCGCTGGGAGTCCAGTCCCGGAGCGGTCATCGCATCCGCGTTCCGCCCGCCGAAGGCGACGGCGGCGAGGACGGCGAGCGAGGTGGCGACCAGCCATGCCGCGATCACCCGCCAGGGATGGCGGGCGGCGCTTGCGCCCAGGCGCAACAGGGCTTTCGAGAGCATCGGGTCCTCCAACCACGTCGTCGGCCGTCCTTGTACGGCCGACGATGCCGAGGTTGGTCGCCACGGCGTTCCGCGGCATCGGCCCACGGGCCGCGGATGCGTCGGCCCCGAGTCGGAGTGACACCCCGTCCTTTCGGCCGATGCGCGGCACGCCGTGGTCCCTAGGCTGAGAACCGTGCTCCGAGACGACCTGCGAACCCTGTGGACCGAACCCCGGCCGCCCGACGTGCCCGCCCGGGTGCGGTGGGACTGGGCGCTGCTCGCCGTGGGCCTCGCCGGTGTGGTGCTGGAGGCCACCCTGCGCGAGAACGTCGTGTGGCGGCCGGTGGCGGTGGTGTTCGCCGTATGGCTGTGCCTGCTGCTCCTGTGGCGCCGGACCCGCCCGCTGGCGGTGGTCACGCTGGCGTTCGGCTCGGTGCTGCTGCTCCAGGTGGCCTCGCTCGTCGCCGCACAGCGCGAGCCCGTCGGCCTGGACACCGGCGCTGTCGTGCTCGTGCTGGTGTACGCGCTGCTCCGGTGGGGATCGGGACGCGAGATCGTGCTGGGCGGCACGGTGATCCTCGCGGTCGGCGCGCTGTGTGTCGTCACGTACGAGGCCCCGGTCGTCGAAAGGGTCGTGGGCTTCGTCTTCCTGCTGCTGCCCGGCGTGGTCGGAGCTGACGTACGGTTCTGGGTGACCGCTCGCGAGCGGCAGTTGGAGCAGGTGCGCTCCCGCGAGCGCGAGCGGCTCGCCCGGGAACTGCACGACACGGTGGCCCACCACGTGTCGGCCATGGTGATCATCGCCCAGGCGGGCCGGGTGCTCGCGGGCACCGCCCCGTCCGCCGCCGTCGAGGCGCTGGAGAGGGTCGAGGAGGAAGGGGCACGCACGCTGGAGGAAATGCGCGCCATGGTCGCCGCGCTGCGCGACCGCGGGGTCGGCGCCGAGCTGGCGCCCCCTGCCGGAGTTGCGGATCTGGAGCGCCTGGTGCGCACCCCGGGTGGCCGCCTCAGGGTCGACCTGGGGCTCGACGGCGAACTGGACGCGCTGCCCCCGGCCGTGGACGCGGCCGTCTACCGGATCGTGCAGGAGTCGGTGACCAACGCGCTGCGCCATGCGGTCGACGCGACCGAGCTCGTCGTCCGGGTCGCCGCGGAACGGCACACGGTACGGGTGAGCGTGCGCGACAACGGCCGGCGCACCGGCCGGGGTCGCGACGGATACGGACTTACCGGACTGCGCGAGCGCGCGATCCTGCTCGGCGGCACACTACGAGCCGGCCCGGGTACCGACCGGGGCTGGCATGTCGAAGCCGAACTGCCGAGAGCGAGGAGCGGGAGCGGTGTCCATTCGCGTCCTCGTCGCTGACGACCAGGCGATCGTCCGCACCGGGTTGCGGATCATGCTGAACGCCCAGCCCGGAATCGAGGTGGTCGGCGAGGCCGCCGACGGGCGGGAGGCGGTACGTCAGGCCCGCGAACTACACCCGGACGTCTGCCTGTTCGACATCCGCATGCCTGTACTCGACGGGCTCGAGGCCACCCGGCTGGTCGCCGGCCCGGGCGTCGCCGACCCGCTGGCCGTGGTCGTCATCACCACGTTCGACCTCGACGAGTACGTCTACGGCTCACTCCGTGCCGGCGCCCGCGGATTCCTCCTCAAGGACACGGGACCGGACCTTCTGGCCCAGGCCGTACGGTCGGCGTCCGACGGTGAGGCGCTCATCGCACCCAGCGTCACCGTCCGTCTGCTCCAGGCGTTCGCGGACCTGCCCGCCGGCCGGCCCGCGGCCCAGCCGGTCTCCCCCGTCACCGCCCGCGAGGAGCAGGTGCTCCTGGCCGTCGCTCGCGGGCTGACCAACACCGAGATCGCCGATGCGCTGCACATCAGCCTCAGCACGGTGAAGACGCATCTGGCCAGCCTGATGGCCAAACTCGGCGCCCGCAACCGGGTCGAGATCGCGATGTGGGCCTACGAAACGCGCCGTATCCTCCCCGGAACCTGAGCCGGGTGCCGGGCCATGTCCCACGAGTCCCCGCCAGGACATCAGTGCACCGGTCGGCTCACGCCGGCTCCACGTGCCTCACCCGCCCGATGATCACGGCTCGATACGCGCCCCGGTCGCCCGCGGGGGTTCGACCGGCACGGACGTGACCGCACGAGGTGCGCCGGCTGCGGGAGGCCGAACGGCACGAACAACAGGCCGGGCTGGTGGATGTGGTCGTCGTCCTGGACGACGAGCCGGTCGTACACGCGGCACACAGGCGGATGGCCGTCATGGTGCCGGCCGTGCCGCCGCCGAGGATGACGATGCGTGTGCCCATGTCTCTACTGTCGTGCGGGAGATGACCTCGACGGGCCCTCGCCCCGGAGTCCCACTGACACCCCGCACACATACTGATAAAATACCCGGCAGGGTATATCACCCGCAGAGGCGGGCACGAGGGTCGGCCGGTCCGCCCACGCCGACGGCCATCGCTCCCCCGCCCCGCGGTCGATCGAATCCCCGAGCGGTGGACACGAGCGAGAAGGGCCCGGCCATGAGCGCGAGCACACCCCAGAGCCTCGGCCGGCAACGGCGGAGGGACATCCCGGGCCGCGCGACCGCCCGCCGGACGGCCGGGGCCATCGGGGAGCCGGAGTCATGAACCGGCCTGCGGCCGCCGCCCCGCCCACGCTGCTGGATCGCGTCCGCCGCGGCCTCATCGGCGACGACGAGGTCCTGGAGGGCCCCTACGGACCGAAGCGGATCGTCTACGCCGACTACACGGCGTCCGGCCGCTCGCTCGACTTCATCGAGGACTTCGTGCGCGAGCAGGTGCTGCCGCGCTACGGCAACACCCACACGGAGAGTTCCAGCACCGGGGCGCAGACCACCCGGCTGCGCGAGGACGCCCGCCGGATCATCCACGAGGCGGTCGGCGGCACCGAGGACGACCTCGTCGTCTTCTGCGGCTCCGGAGCCACCGCGGCGGTCAACAAGCTGGTCGGCATCATGGAGTTGCGGCGTCCCGACCGCCCCCTGCGCGACCGGCGGCCCGTGGTGTTCGTCGGACCGTACGAACACCACTCCAACGAACTGCCGTGGCGCGAGTCCGTCGCCGACGTGGTGGTGATCGAGGAGGATCCCGACGGTCACATCGACCTCGCCCGGCTCGAAGCGGAACTGCGGCGCCACGCCGACCGCCCGCTGCGCATCGGCAGCTTCTCCGCCGCCTCCAACGTCACCGGCATCCTCACCGACACCGACCGCATCGCGCGCCTGTTGCACGCCCACGGCGCGCTGTCCTTCTGGGACTACGCGGCGGCGGGGCCGTACATCCCGATCCGGATGGCCGAAAGCGCCCCCGGCGCCGGGGACCACAAGGACGCACTGTTCCTGTCCCCGCACAAGTTCGTCGGCGGCCCACAGACCCCGGGCGTCCTCGTCGTGCGGCGGGAACTCGTGCGCAACCCGGTACCCACCGTGCCCGGCGGCGGCACGGTCTCCTTCGTCGATCCGCTTGCCCATCGCTATCTCGACGATCCTGTGGCCCGCGAGGAGGGCGGCACCCCGGCGATCATCGAGTCCATCCGGGCCGGACTGGTCTTCGCCCTCAAACAGGCCGTCGGGGCGGACGCCATCCAGGCCGCCGAGGAGCGCCACTGGCGCCACGCGCTCGCACACTGGGACCGCGCGCCCGGTATCGAGGTCCTCGGGAATCGTCACGCCCGCCGCCTGCCCATCGCCTCCTTCCGCATCAGGCACGGGGAGCACGGCTATCTGCACCACAACTACGTCGTCGCCCTCCTCAACGACCTCTTCGGGATACAGGCCCGCGGCGGCTGCTCCTGCGCCGGCCCCTACGGACACAGACTGCTGGCCATCGACGCCGCCACCTCCCACGCGCTGCTCGACGAGGTCGTGCACGGCTGCGAGGGCATCAAGCCCGGCTGGACACGCCTCAACTTCAACTACTTCATCAGCGACACCGTCCGCGACTACCTCGTCGACGCCGTGGGCCTGGTCGCCGCACAGGGGCACCGGCTCCTGCGGGACTACCGCTTCGACCCGCACACCGGACAGTGGCACCACCGCAGCGGCCCGACCGCGTCCCCGCTGCGGCTGACCGACCTTCGCTTCGACGCCGACGGGCCGATCGTCGCCCCGGCCCCCCGGCACCGCCGACTGGGCGAGGAAGCGCTGGCCGGACAACTCGAAGACGCCCGTGCAGTGCTGGCGGCCCGCCCCGCCCCCGTCGACGACGGTCCCACCGGACTGCCGGCCGGCTTCGAGCACATGCGCTGGTTCCCGCTGCCGCCCGTCTGCCTGGAACAAAGCCGCGCCGGCACCGGTTGAATCGGGCGGCCGGATGCCCCGCCGGGTATCCGTCGGCGTGTGAACGGCTGCTGGTCGACACCCACCCGAATCGGGACATAGGGTACCCCCAGGGGTATTATGCAAGGAGTGATCGTGAACTTGGAGCTCGAGGGTGCGGACCTGCGGACCGTCCTGAACCGGCTGCGCCGCGCGCAGGGCCAGATCTCCGGCGTGATCCGGATGATCGAGGAGGGACGGGACTGCGAGGACGTCATCACCCAACTCGCGGCCGCCTCCCGCGCGCTGGACCGGGCCGGTTTCGCGATCATCGCGACAGGCCTCCAGCAGTGCGTGACCGACATCGAGTCGGGCCGCCGCGACGGCGAGGCCACCGAGCAGACGCGCGCCCGCCTCGAGAAGCTCTTCCTGTCCCTGGCCTGAGCAGCCTCGCCACCGGCCGGCTTGCGCAGGGGGTGGACCCGTCCGCACGCACGGGTCCACCTCCGGTCGGCACTCCCGGCGCGCGGGCCGCTCACACATCGGACCACTCCGCACACCCGGACACCGGAATCGGGACGAGGCACCCCGCCCGGCCCGGGGCGGCGGCGCCGCGCGCACCGCACCCCGGGCGACCCCGCACAGCCGACAGCCCACTCGGCCGCCCGCCGCACGCGCCCGGCACCCGCCCGGCCACACGGCTCACGCAGGTCGACCGCCCTCTCCCCCACCGTCGCCCTCCCCCACCGTCGCGCATCGCTCCTCACGCACGTGCGACAGTGGACGAGCATCGTTCTCGGCAGCTGTACGCCCGGGAGTACCCTGGGTACCCCAGGGGGTATTTCCCGACCGGGCGAGACGACCGAAGGGCAGACCATCGCCATGCGCTACGACCGCACCGTGAACCTCGACGTCGACTTCACCACCGCCGTCGGCCTGGTGCGCGACGCCCTCGCCGAGCAGGGCTTCGGCATCCTCACCGAGATCGACGTCACGGCCACTCTGAAGGCCAAGCTGGACCACGACATGGAGGACTACGTCATCCTGGGCGCCTGCAATCCCTCTCTCGCCCACCGGGCCCTGGACACCGACCGCTCCATCGGCCTGCTGCTGCCCTGCAACGTCGTGGTCCGCCGCGACGGCGACCACACCGCCGTACAGGTCCTCGATCCGAACACCATGGTCGCCCTGACCGAACTCGATGCCCTCCGTCCCGTCGCCGAAGAAGCCACCCGCCGCCTCGACGCCGCCCTGGCCTTGCTCGGGAAGGGAGACACCGGGAGCTGACACCGCGAGACCCGCGGACACCGCGCGTGGCTCACCCGTGGGGGACGACGGCCACCGGGCAGGTCACCCGATGGACGGCGGCGTGGGTGACCGGTCCGATGCGCGGGAATGTCGGCCGGTCCGTCAGGCGGTGGCCCACGACGACGAGGCTCGCCGCCGAGGCGGCACGGACCAGCGTGGTCGCGGCCCTGCCCTCGGTCACGGTCTCCAGCACGGTCGTCCCGGGGTACTTGT
Organism: Streptomyces sp. 11x1; assembly: GCF_032598905.1. Lineage (NCBI taxonomy): Bacteria > Bacillati > Actinomycetota > Actinomycetes > Kitasatosporales > Streptomycetaceae > Streptomyces > Streptomyces sp. 11x1. The sequence continues at coordinate 541,591 of NZ_CP122458.1, forward strand.
CCCGCCACGTCTGCAGCACCGCGGACATGAACCCCTGCCACTCCTGCCCCTGGAGCACCTCGTCCACCAGGCCCACGTCCCCGGGTCCCAGAGAGATCGCGGACGGGGTCTGCCAGGCGTGCACGACCCGCAGACGGGCGTGGCGCAGTCGAGCCGCCTCGAACGCGAACTCGATCACCTCGTCGCACGGATCGTTGAGGTCGAGGCCCAGCACCACGTCCCCGTGGCCGGTGAGGGCCGACGCGCCGCCGTCCGCCCCGGGCGGACGCTCGCCTTGTTCCTCGGCCCGTACGAGGACGACGGGGCGGGTTGCCTTCGCGACCACGCCCAGGGCGACGGAACCGGCCAGGAGGCCCGTGAAACCGCTCAGTCCTCGCGAGCCCAGCACGAGCAGCTCGGCCTGCTCCGCGGCCCTCAGCAAGGCCGGGGTGGCCGGGCCCTCGACCTGCTCGTCGGTCAGGCGCACCGTGGGGCACCCGGCACGGACCCGATCCTCCGCCTGGCGCAGGATCCGTCGACCCAGGTACCGCTGAACGGCGTGCTCGCCCTCGCCCTCCGAGGAGCGGGGTTGCCAGTTCCAGGCGTGTACTAGACGAAGGGCGCGCCCCCGGAGGGCGGCCTCGCGCGCCGCCCACTCCGCGGCGGCCAGGCTCTGCACCGATCCGTCCACACCGGCGACCACAGGCGGAAGCATGATGTGTCCCTCCCCTATTCGATCCACTCGCCCATTCGATTCACTCGTCCCGGTCGGCTCGCGGTCGACTCGTCACCCTCAGCGTCGTGCCGCGTCGGGTTCCGCGGGCATGGGCCGCCAGGTCTGCGTACGGGGCCGACCGGCCCAAGCCCGCCGGGCCCCGGGCTGGGCCAGACTCCGGGCCGGCCGTCGGCGTCGCCGACCGACCCCCGGTGTCACTCGGCCGCTCGCCGGTCCGTCGGCCGATCGCCGGTGTCGAGGGACGAGCGGCCCCGCTCGGGTACCCGTTCAGCCCCTGGGAACGGGGCCCCGACCCGCCGAGGCTGGAAGCGAGGAGCCGACCCGGGACGGGCCCCGCCGCCGGACGACGGCGGGGCCCGTCCGCCCCAGGGTTCCTCTCTGCCCCGGGGACGGCCCGGGTCCGCAGCAGGAGGAGATCATGATCCCGTTCATTCTGATCGGCGCGGCAGTGCTCGGTGCCTGCCTGGTCTTCGGTTACAGCTCGCTCGTCGTCGGCTTCGTCCTGATGGCGTTCGGCTTCCTCGGGCTCATCGCCTTCCTGGGCACCCCCGGTGTCGTCCGGCGGCCCGGTGAACGCGAGGTCGTCCTGGAGGAGCGCCACTACATCGGCGAACACGACGACCATCGCCACTACCGGCAGTGATCAGCGCAGTGCCGGGGGGACCGAGAACAGCTGGGAAAGGACCCAAGAACCATGACATCGGAAACAGTCCCGCCGAGTGTGCGTCCCCTCCAGCCGGTCCGGCTGACCGCGACCTGTGATCCGCAGCTGTCCCGCTGGCTGTGGCTCGTGAAGTGGCTGCTCGCGCTGCCCCACTACGTCGTCCTGGCCCTCCTGTGGGTGGCGTTCGTCGTGGTGGGCATCGTGGCGTTCTTCGCGATCCTCTTCACCGGCCGCTATCCACGCCCCCTGTTCGACTTCAGCACCGGAGTGCTGCGCTGGAGCTGGCGGGTGGCCTTCTACACGTACGGCGCCCTCGGCACCGACCGCTACCCGCCCTTCACCCTCGCCGAGGTGCCGGACTACCCGGCCCACCTGGACGTGGCGTATCCCGAGCAGTTGTCCCGCGGGCTGGTCCTGGTGAAGTGGTGGCTGTTGGCCATCCCCCACTACCTGGTGCTGGGCATCATCGGGGGTGGCATCCACGTCACCTGGAGCTCGGGAGGGCTCATCGCGCTCCTGACGTTCTTCGCCGGGGTCGCCCTGCTGTTCACCGGTGTCTATCCGCGCGGCATCTTCGATCTGGTGATCGGCCTGGACCGGTGGGTGCTGCGGGTCGCCGCCTACACGTCGCTGCTCACGGACGTCTACCCGCCGTTCCGTCTCGACCAGGGCGGCAGTGAGCCGGGGACGCGCCCATGACGACCGGGCCGGTCCGTCGCCCCGGCCGTCGGCCGCATCGGACCGGCGGCCGGGACGGGGGAGAGCGGCCCAGGGCAACGGGCCGTTCAGCCCCTGCCGAGCGGCCGCGTCCCGACGGACGGTGAGGACCATGACGAGGGGCAGCCGGATCGCCGTCATCGGCGTCGGGAACGAGTTCCGCCGCGACGACGGCGTGGGCTGGGAGGTGATCGCCCGGCTGCGAAAGCGGGCGGGTGGCCCGCCTCTGCCGGCGGGCACCGTGCTCGCCACCTGTGACGGTGATCCGGCCAGGCTGATCGGTCTCTGGGAGGACGCTGGGCTCGCCGTGGTGGTCGACGCGGCCCACACGCATCCCGGGAGCCCCGGGCGCGTCCACCGCCTGGAACTCGACGGCGAACGCCTGGCACGGTCCACAGCGACCAGTTCGCACGGACTGGGCCTCGGTGAGGCCGTCGAGCTGGCCCGCGCCCTGGGGCGGCTGCCGGAGCGTCTGGTCGTCTACGCGGTGGAGGGTGCCGACGATTCCCTCGGCACCGGCCTCTCCCCCGCCGTCACCGCCGCGGTGGACCCCCTCGTGGACGCGGTCCGGGAGGAGATCGCGCGGTATCGCGCCGCGCCGGTGGGGAGGCTGCCATGACCGTACGACCCGACGCGACGGAGGAAGCGGATCGAGAGGGCGGAAACCCCAGGCCCTCCCGCCGCGGCCCCACCGCCCCCGTACCGCCCGCCCGTGGCGGGGCCGGCCGCACCGTGCGCCGCTTCCACGTGAACGGGATCGTCCAGGGGGTCGGTTTCCGGCCCTTCGTGTACCGCACCGCCTCGACGCTCGGGCTGAGCGGCTGGGTGGCCGACGTCGACGGACACGTGGAGGGCGACGTCGCCGGAGAGCCCGGCGCCGTCGACGAGTTCGCGGCGCGGCTGAGGATCGACGCGTCGACACTCGCCCGGGTGGCGCCACGTCCGGCTGACGCCCGGGCGGCTGGACGGGGAGCCGGTCACCCGGTTGGCGGCAGCATTCCATCTGACGCTCGCGACCGTCACCGCCGTCCTGGTCACCCGCGTCGTGGCCGACGGCTCGCCGCGCACGGTGTGCCTGGGCGGCGGCTGTTTCGCCAACCGGCGGCTGCTCACCGAGACCCGGCGGCGGCTGCGGGCGCTGGGGGTGCGGGTGGTGGTCGGTGGCGCCGTGCGGGTCGGGGACGGCGGCATCAGCGACGGCCAGGCGGCGGTCGCCGCCGCCCGGCCGGCCGGAGAGGGGTGAGCGGAGATGTGTCCGGGCGTTCCGGAGCGGATCCTGGAGGTGCACGAGGACGCGGGGCTGCGCATGGGCACCGTCGACTTCGGCGGCGGACGGCGCGAGGTGTGTCTCAGCTGTAACGCCCGACGCGGACGTCGGGACGTGTGTGGTCGTGCACGTCGGCTTCGCGATCACCGAGGTGGACGAGGCTGAGGCGCACCGGACGCTGGAGGTGCTGCGGGCGATGGCGGGTGCGGTGGAGGCGGAGCTGGGCGCTTCGCCGACCGTGCCGGCTCCCGGCTCCGCCACGGGGCCGTGAGGCGCCGCGGATCGTCCGCCGCGGCGCCTCAGGGCAGCGACCGGGCCCGACCGGCCCGGTCCTGGGGCCGTACGGCCCCTGCCGTGGACGCCGGGACCGGCCGGACGCTGGAAGTCAGGGGCAGGCAACCGCCTCGACGGAGGAGGAACGCGATGACCCGCACGGCGGCCCCGGCGGTACTGGACCGCGACGGCCTCGACGCCTTGGTCGCGGCCCTGGTGGACGACGGCCGGACCGTCGTCGGACCGACGGTCCGTGACGGCGCGATCGTGCTCGCGGAGCTGGACTCGGCCGCCGAGCTGCCCTATGGCTGGGGGGTCGAGCTGGAGGCCGGCCGGTACCGGCTCGTCCCCCGCGAGGACGGCGCCGCGTTCGCGCACAGCGCGGGCCCGCAGTCCTGGAAGAACTACCTCCACCCGCCGCGGGAGAAGCTGTGGAGCGCCGACCGGACGGCCGACGGCGCGCCGGTGTTCACCCCGCACCCGCCCGAGGCGCCGGCGTACGCCTTCCTCGGGGTCCGGCCCTGTGACCTGCGGGCCATCGCGATCCAGGACCGGGTCCTGACCGGGGGGCGGTACGCGGACGGCGGCTACGGCGCGCGCCGCGGACGGGCGCTGCTGATCGCGGCCGAGTGCACCGAGCCGGGCGCCACCTGCTTCTGTGTGTCGACGGGCGGCGGCCCCGCCGCCGATCCCGGGTACGACCTCGCGCTGACCGAGGTCGTGGACGACGACGGACACCGCTTCCTCGTCCGGGTCGGCAGCGACGAGGGGGCCCGGCTGCTGGACCGGGTGCCGCACCGCGCGGCCGACGCGGGCACGCGGGACACCGCCCGCGCCTCGGTGGACGCGGCGCGTGAGCGCATGGGCCGGTCCCTGCCCCCCGTCGACCTGCGGACGCTGCTGGGCGCCAGCCTGGAGGCCGAGCGCTGGGACGACGTGGCCGCCCGTTGTCTGACCTGCGGCAACTGCACGATGGTCTGCCCGACCTGCTTCTGTGTCACCACCGAGGAGGTCACCGACCTGACCGGTGACCACACCGAGCGCTGGCAACGCTGGGACTCCTGCTTCGACCTGGACTTCTCCTACCTGCACGAGGGCCCGGTGCGCTCCTCGGGACGCTCCCGCTACCGGCAGTGGCTCACCCACAAGCTCGGCACCTGGCACGACCAGTTCGGCACCTCCGGATGCGTGGGCTGCGGGCGGTGCATCGTCTGGTGCCCGACCGGCATCGACATCACGGAGGAGGTCGCCGCGCTGGACGCGGAACTCGACCCCGACCATCGCGAACCCGCCCCGGAGGCATGAACGATGAGCGTCTCCCCCATGCTGCGCCTGACCCACGCGCTGCCTCCCCAGCATCGCGACCGGCTGCTGCGCGTCGCCCGCGAGGTCGATCTGCCGCCGGGCCTGCGCCTGTTCGAGGAGGGCGCACGCGCCGACCGCTTCTGGGTCGTGCGGAACGGCCGCGTCGCCCTCGATCTGCACGTACCCGGTCGTCACGCGCCGGTGATCGAGACCCTGGGCACCGGCGACCTGGTGGGCTGGTCCTGGCTGTACGAGCCGTACATCTGGCAGCTCGGCGCCGAGACCGTCACCCGGGTGGCGGCGCACGAGTTCGACGCCGTCGCCGTGCGCCGGATGTGCGAGGAGGACGCCGAGTTCGGCCGGGCGGTCGGTCACTGGGTGGGCCGGGTCGTCTCGCAACGGCTCAACGCGGCCCGCGCGCGTCTGGTGGACCTGTACGGCCGCTCACCGGGCGGGGGTGCGTGATGACCGCCGTGCCCGTCCCGTATCTCGTGGTCGACCGGCGGCGGGAGACCCCGGAGACGGTCACGCTGCGGTGTGAACCGGTCGGCGAGACGCTGGCGGACTTCGCGCCGGGACAGTTCGCGATGGTGCACTGTTTCGGCCGGGGCGAGATCCCCCTGTCGGCCAGCTCCGTCCAGGGCACGGGCGGCCTCGCGCACACCGTCCGGGGTGTGGGCGCCGTCTCGGACGCGCTGTGCGCGGCACGGACGGGTGACGTACTGGGCCTGCGCGGGCCGTACGGCACCGGCTGGGAGGTCGGGCGGGCGCGCGGCCGGGACGTCCTGGTGGTGGCGGGCGGCATCGGCCTGGCTCCGTTGCGCCCGCTGATCCTGAGCGTGCTCGCCGAGCCCGGGGCCTACGGCCGGCTCAGCGTGCTCGTCGGGGCCCGTACGCCGGGCGACCTGATCGGCCGGGAGGAGGTCCACGGCTGGCCGACGGCGTTCACCGGGGTGACCGTCGACCGGCCCGACCCCGGCTGGCGGGGAGATGTCGGCGTGGTCACCCAACTCCTGGGCCGGGCACCGTTCGAGCCCGCCGACACCTGGGCCTTCGTCTGCGGCCCCGAGCCGATGATCCGCGCCACCGCCCGGGACCTCGCTCACCGCGGGGTACCCGCGGAACGGATCCGAGTGTCCTTGGAGCGGAACATGCGGTGCGCGACGGGAACGTGCGGCCACTGCCAGCTCGGTCCGCTGCTGGTGTGCCGGGACGGTCCGGTCGTCGGCTGGGACCGCGCCGAACCCCTTCTGTCCGTGAGGGAGTTGTGAGATGACCGTGCCGAGGCTCGCCGTGTTCAAACTCGCCTCCTGCGACGGCTGCCAGCTGACCCTGCTGGACTGCGAGGACGAACTCCTCGCGCTGGCGGGGCAGGTGGACGTCGCCCACTTCCTGGAGGCGTCCAGCGCGGTGGGGGACGGACCGTACGACCTGGCTCTCGTCGAGGGTTCGGTCACCACCGCCGAGGACGCGGAGCGGGTCCGGGAGATCCGGGCCGCCTCGCGTCGACTGGTCACCATCGGGGCCTGCGCCACCGCCGGGGGCATCCAGGCGCTGCGCAACTACGCGGACGTCGACGAGTACCGGCGCGTCGTCTACGCGCATCCGGAGTACGTCTCCACCCTGGCCACGTCCACACCGGTGTCGGCCCATGTGGACGTCGACTTCGAACTGCGCGGCTGTCCGATCGACAAGCGGCAGCTCATCGAGGTGATCACCGCGTTCCTCGCCGGTCGCCGGCCGGACGTGCCCGACCACAGTGTGTGCTTCGAGTGCAAGCGGCGCGGCACGGTCTGCGTGATCGTCGCCCACGGCACGCCCTGCCTCGGGCCGGTCACCCAGGCCGGCTGCGGGGCCCTGTGCCCGGCGTACGGGCGGGGCTGCTACGGCTGCTTCGGGCCCGCGGGCACGGTGAACCTGCCCGCACTGATTCCCGTGCTGCGCCGGGACGGCCTCGACGAGGACGCCACCGACCGCTTGCTGCACACCTTCAACGCCCTTGCCTTCGAAGAGGAGTTGACAAAGTGACCCATCGCGGTTCCCGAGTCCTGCACGTCGGTTCGCTCGCCCGGGTGGAGGGCGAGGGCGCGCTGCGGCTGAGCGTCCACGACGGTACGGTGCGCGAGGCCCGGCTCGAAATCTACGAACCGCCCCGCTTCTTCGAGGCGTTCCTGCGTGGCCGGGCGTACACCGAGCCGCCCGACATCACCGCCCGGGTGTGCGGAATCTGCCCGGTGGCGTACCAGATGAGCGCGTGCGCGGCCGTCGAGGACGCCTGCGGCGTCACCGTCGACCCGCGAATCCGTGACCTGCGCAGGCTGCTGTACTGCGGCGAGTGGATCGAGAGCCACACCCTGCACGTCTATCTGCTGCACGCGCCGGACTTCCTGGGCCGGGCGAGCGCGATCGAGCTGGCGCGCACGCACCGCGCGGAGGTCGAGCGGGGGCTGAGGCTGAAGAAGGCGGGCAACTCCCTGATGGAGCTGCTGGGCGGACGGGCCGTCCATCCCGTCAACGTGCGGCTCGGGGGCTTCCACCGCACTCCGAGCCGTGCCGAACTGCGGCCGCTGGCGGAGGAGTTGCGGAGAGCTCTCGACGACGCGCTGGAGACCGTGCGCTGGGTCGCCGGATTCGAGTTTCCCGAGGCCCGGGTCGATGCCGACCTGTTCGCGCTGGCCTCTGACGACACGTACGCCATCGAGGGCGGCACCCCGACCGTGCTGCGCTCCGACGGTACCCTCCGGTCCTTCCCGGTGCGGGACTTCACCGACCACGTCACCGAGACCCAGGTGCCGCACTCCACGGCTCTGCACGCCCGACTGGACGGGCGACGCCATCTCACCGGTGCCCTCGCCAGGTTCGCCGTGAGCGGGCGCCTGCTGTCACCGCTCGCGAGGGAGGCCGCCCGTGCGGCGGGGCTCGGCGATCCGGCCGAGGGCGTGGTGTGCCGCAACCCCTTCCGGTCGATCCTGGTGCGGGCCGTGGAGGTCGTGTACGCCGTCGACGAGGCGCTGCGGATCATCGACGCGTACGAGCCGCCGCCACGCCCGTACACCGAGGTGCCGCCGACCGCCGGGGTCGGCCACGGAGCCACCGAGGCCCCGCGCGGACTGCTCTACCACCGCTACGCGCTCGACGCGGACGGCATCCTCACCGACGCCCGGCTCGTACCGCCGACCGCCCAGAACCAGGGCGCCATCGAGGACGACCTGCTGCGCCTCGCCCAGGCCGCGATCACCGACGGCGACCCGGACGACGCGGAGCTGACGGTCCTGTGCGAGCGGGCGATCCGCAACCACGACCCGTGCATCTCGTGCTCCACCCACTTCCTCGACCTGACCGTCGTCCGCACCTGAAGGAGACCCCGATGCCTGACTCGCCGTACACCGTGAGCGATGTGATGACGCACACCGTCGTCGCCGTGGGACGCGACGCGCCCTTCAAGGAGATCGTCCAGCTGTTCGACCAGTGGAAGGTCAGCGCCCTGCCCGTATTGGAGGGCGAGGGCCGGGTCGTCGGGGTGGTCTCGGAGGCCGACCTGCTGCACAAGGAGGAGTTCCGGGACGCCGACGACACCCGGGGCGAGTTCGCGGACCGTCTCAAGGCGGGTGCGGTGACCGCCGGTGAGCTGATGAACGCCCCCGCCGTCTCCGTCCACGCCGACGCCACGCTGGCCGAGGCCGCCCGCATCATGGCGCGCCGCAAGGTCAAGCGGCTCCCGGTCGTCGACCGCGTCGGCATGCTCCAGGGCGTGGTCAGCCGCGGGGACCTGCTCAAGGTGTTCCTCCGCCCCGACGAGGAGATGGCCGAGGAGATACGCGATTCCGTCCTCCCCTCGCTCCCGTCCACGGAGGCGATCACGGTCACCGTCACGGAGGGCGTGGTGACGCTGGGCGGTTCGCTGCCCGAACGCGGACTCGTGCCCGTCCTGGCCCGTGCCGTGCGGGCGGTCGAGGGTGTCGTCGACATCCGTCTCGACCTCTCGCACCGTTGATCGCCCGGGCCGGGCCCGTCGACTCACCCGAGGTCTCCATGAAGTACCTGGACGAATAACGCGACCCCGGGCTCGGCCGGCAACTGCTGGACGAGCCCGCGGGCACCGCCACACGGCCGTGGCGGATCATGGAGGTGTGCGGGGGCCCGGCTCTTCGTCAACACCACCGGCGTCGGGCAGCAGCACGGGGCGTTGCACCGCCCGCGGCCCTGGCCCGCCCGGGGGACGCGGTGCTGCCGTCCGGGCCGATCGGACTGCGCGGCACGACCGTCCTCAGCACCCGGGAGGGGGCGCTTCGAGAGCGAAACATCGCCTCGGACAGCCGCCCGCTGCATCGCCTCGTGGAGGCGCTCGCGCACGTCGCCCCGGACGTGCATGCCCTGCGACCCGACCCGGGGCGGCCTGGCCGCCGCGCTCAACGAGATGGCCCGGGACTCCCGGGTCGCCGTCGAGATCGACGAGAGCGCGGTCCCGGTGCCCGAGGCAGTCGCGTCCGCATGCGACCTGCTCGGCCCGGATCCGCAGACAGTCGCCGACGAGGGGTGTCTGGTGGCTTTCGTCTCGGCGCCGGTGGCCGAGGAGGCCCTGGCCGCGATGCGGTCCCTGCCGGAGGGCGCGCGGGCGGTGCGGATCGGTGAGGTGGCGGCGCGAGGACCGGCCGGGCGGTTGACCCTGCGGACGCGGGTGGGCGCGCTGGCGGACCGTCGGACTTCCAGGCAGCCTCCGGCAAGCTCAGCGTCAGCTCGTCCGCTGTCCCCACTGCGGGCCGATCCGCGCCCACTCCGTGTCCCACGCCGCCATCCGCCGTCGTTCGGCGCGCCGGTGGACGACCCAGCCGAGGCAGGAGACGGTCACGGCGGTGCCGACGGCGGTGGCCGTGCCCAGGGCGACGCCCTGGAGCGCCGCGTCGTCCCTGTCGAGGGGCGCGGGTACGACATTGCCGTGACGGTCCAGCCACACCCGGACCGTGGCGCCGCCGTCCGTGCCTGGCTCGACGCGGGCCGACCCGGTCCGGGGGGAGCCGTCGGCCGCCGTCCAGCGCACCTCGGCCCACACCTTGCCGCCGGTACCGGCGGTCGCGGAGACGGTGGCGGGAGCGTCCTCGGTGAGGACCGCGGAGACAGGCTGCCGCTCGGCCCTCCGCTCGTTCAGGTTCCGCTCCACGTCGTGCGCGGTCGCCGCGCCGACAAAGGCGCCCACGGCGACGGCGAGCCCGCAGACCGCCAGCAGCAGCCGGCCCTCCACGACGTCGCTCCGGCGCCGGAGGGGGTTCGCCCGCCAGCGCCACAGCCACAGTCTCCGCGTCGCGCGGTGACGACTGCGAGCCATCGTTCGACACCCCCTCGCCCTTCTCGTGGGTCGTGAGGACCCGCCGGACACGGCAGTGCCCTTCAGGGAAATCTCCCAGTGCGCCGCCCGGACGGGCAGGGGCCGACCGGGTCCTTCTCCGGGGCCGTCCGGGCCGCACCGGACCCGACCGGCCCCGTGGCTCCGGGGGGGGAGGGGCCGTCCGTCCCCCTCCCTGGACTGTGCGGCCCCGGGCCGGACCGTCGCATGTGCGGGACGCTGGGATCGGAGCCCTGCGCCGACCGAAGGCCCGTCCAGCGAGCGGAGCCGTGCCGGACGGGGCGAGGAGGTCGGCTGATGCGTGGGCGACTGGCACGGTACGGAACGGACGCGCTGCTGTTGGCGGTGACCACGGCGGCGCTCGTCGTCGGCGGGATCGCCTGGCTGGCGGGCGCGCCCGAGGTGGCGGATCTGTGCTGGGCGGCCGGGACCGTGGCGGCGGTGGCGCCCTCGGTGATCTGGATCCTGCGCGCCCTGCACCAGGGACACGCGGGCGTCGACGTGATCGCCGTCCTGGCCCTGGGCGGCACGCTCGCCGTGCGCGAGTACCTGGCCGGCGCCCTGATCGCGGTGATGCTCGCGACCGGCCGGGCGCTGGAGGCGGCGGCGCGGCGGCGGGCCTCCCGCGATCTGAGCGCGCTGGTGCGGCACGCCCCGCGATCGGCGCGCCGCCGCATCGGGGCCGAGGTGCGCACGGTCGCACTGGCCGAAGTCGCGGTGGACGATCTGCTGGTGGTCGGACCCGGCGAGGTCGTCCCCGTCAACGGGCGGGTCGTCGACCGCTTGGCCGTCCTGGACGAGTCGGTGCTCACCGGTGAGTCCCTGCCCGTCGAGCACGGCCGGGGAGAACTGGTGCGCAGCGGGGCCGTCAACGCGGGTACCGCCTTCGAACTGCGGGCCACCGCCACCGAGGAGGACAGCGCCTACGCCGAGATCGTCCGGCTCGCCCGGCAGGCCGGTGCCGAGACCGCCCCCGTGGTGCGGCTAGCCGACCGGTACGCCGCCTGGTTCGTGCCGCTGAGCCTGGTCGTGGCGGGTCTGGCCTGGCTGATCGGGGGGTCGGCGACGTCCGCGGTCGCGGTGCTGGTGGTCGCCACGCCCTGTCCGTTGCTGCTCGCCGCCCCGGTGGCGATCGTCTCGGGACTCTCGCGGGCGGCCCGTCGGGGAGTCGTCGTCCGTGACGGCGGTGCCCTGGAGAGCCTCGGCCGTGCGCGCACCCTGGTTCTGGACAAGACGGGCACGCTCACAGCGGGGCGCCCCCGTGTCGTGGACGTCGCCGCGGCCCCGGGCGGCGAACCGGCGGAGGTGCTGCGCCGGGCCGCCTCCCTCGACCGGTTCTCCCCGCACGTCCTCGCCCAGGCCCTCGTGGACGAGGCACATCGGCGCGGACTGGAACTGTCCATGCCCGCGGACGTCCACGAGGAACCGGGGCGCGGCGCCACCGGCTCCGTGGACGGTCGTGCCCTCTTCGTGGGCCGGATGCCCGTCGGGCAGGAGACCGCCGCATGGGTCCGCGCGGTCGACAACCGGTCCGTGCTCGACGGGGCGACCGTGGTCTGGGTGACGGTGGACGGTGCGGTGGCCGGTGCCGTCCTGCTGCGTGATCCCCTGCGCCGGGACGCTCCGAGGACGCTGCGGCGGCTGCGGGCGGCCGGCATCGGGCGCCTGACGATGCTCACCGGCGACCGCTCGGAACCCGCCCACGAGGTCGCCACCGTCCTCGGGCTCGACGACGTGCGGACCGGGCAGTCCCCCGCCGACAAGGTCGCCGCGGTCCGGGCCGAACGCGCCCACGCCGTCACCGTGATGGTCGGCGACGGCGTCAACGACGCTCCGGCGCTGGCCGCCGCCGACGTCGGGGTCGCCATGGGGGCGCGCGGCTCCAGCGCGTCCTCCGAGGCGGCCGACATCGTGCTCACCACGGATCGGGTGGACCGGCTCGCCGACGCCATGGGCATCGCCGTACGTGCCCGTCGCATCGCCGTGCAGAGCGCGCTGGGCGGCATGGTCATGTCGCTGGCCGCGATGGTGGCGGCGGCCTTCGGGTTGCTGCCTCCGGCCGCCGGTGCCCTCCTCCAGGAGGGCATCGACGTCGTCGTCATCCTCAACGCGCTGCGCGCGCTGCTCCCGGCCCGCGACGGCGCCCAGGTGCTCACGCCCACCGCGGAGGAGCTGGTGCACCGGTTCGCGGCCGAGCACGACGACCTCCGGGAGGTGGTCGAGGCTGTCCGGGCGGCGGCGGACCGGCTGTCGCAGGCCCCGCAGGGCCAGGCGCGGGAATCCGTCGAGCAGGTGCACCGGCTGCTGACCGAGCGGCTGCTGCCGCACGAGCACGCCGAGGAGCACCAGCTCTACCCCGCGCTCGCCGACTCGCTGGGAGGCCCGGAGGCGACGGCCACGATGAGCAGGGCCCACGCCGAGATCGACCGTCTCGCCGACCGCATCGCCACGCACCTCACGCTCACCGACGCGGACGGCGGGCTCCGCCCGGAGAACCTCGACGACCTCCGGGCCTGCCTGTACGGGCTGTACGGCGTCCTGCGGTTGCACTTCGACCAGGAGGAGGAGAACTACTTCTCGCTGGCGCCGTGAGGGACCTGGCCGCAGCGCGGAAGAGGCGACACACACGGTACGGCGGGCGGCCCGCCGCCCGCCGTACCGCCCGCTACCCCTTCCAGGTCAGAGCCTCTCCCCCTGGGGCGCCCCCAGCAGCTCCTTCGCGATCCGGCCCGCCCACGCCTCGATCGCGGGAAAGTCCCGGAAGTCGCCCCCCTTGCCGGACTCCACGATGCGGTGGGCGATGAAGCCCTTCGCGCCCTTCTCCAGGCAGCCGCCGAAGGTGATGTGCTCCCTGGCGTCGAACCGGATCATGGCCCTGCGGACACCGGGCACGGGCGGGATGTCCCGCTCGGAGGCGGAGGCGTCGAGGGGCCCGCTGCTGAACAGCCACAGCGGGCGGGCGGGCAGTTCGCGGCGGTGCCGGCGCAGGAAGCGGCGGGCGTTCTTCTGCCAGCGGCCGGCGTAGACCCCGCCGCCGACCACGACGGCGTCGTACGGCAGCAGGGTGACGACGGATTCGGCGGGCCGCGCCTCGGCCGTCAGCCCCTCCTTGTTCAGGGTCTCGGCGATGGTCTCGGCGATCCGGGCGGTGGATCCGTTGGTCGTCCCGTAGGCGACCAGGACTTTGGCGTTCATGACGTTGAGCCTCCCTCTCACGGCCCTGCGCGCCAGCCCGCCCTCGCGGACCGCGCGTCACGGCCTGCGGTTCACAGCCTGCGCAGCCAGGGGTCCGCGACGCCGTGCAGTGCCTGTTCGGCGGGTTCGATTCGTGCGTCGTCCAGCCGCCAGGTGAGTTTGTCGACGACGCCGACCACCCCGTCGACCTGGCGGGTCATCGAGACGGCGATCTCCGTCTCGCTCTTGCGTTCCATCTGGCCGGAGAGGGTGACGACGCCCTGGTCCACGGTCACGTCGACGCTGTGCGGGGCCAGCCACAGGCTGCGCACCACCACCTCCCGGGTCACGGTGGAGCGGATCTCCTCGTCGGGCCGCAGGAAGACCTGGAGCAGGTCGCGCCGGGTGACGATGCCGACGAGGCGTTCCTCCTCGTCCACGACGGGCAGCCGCTCCACGCGGTGCTGGGCCATGGTCCGGGCCGCCTCGACGACGGTGTCCTCCGCGTGCACGGTGATCGGCGGCTCGGTCATCAGCCGGCCCGCGGTACGGGCCTCGGCCTTGGCGGCCTGCCGTCGTGCCCTGCGGGTCAGCGCGCCGAAGGGGTGGCGCCTGCGCGGCTCGTAGGGGTCGGGGGCCTCGGCCTGCCTGGCCATCAGATCGGTCTCGGAGATGACCCCGATGACCTTGTCGTCGTCGTCGATCACCGGAAGTCCGCTGATCCGGTGGTCGGCGAGCAGTCGGGCGACCTCCTTGAACGGGGTGTCGTACTCGGCACGGACGACGTCGGTCGTCATCACGGAGCCGACCTTGTCATGCTTCATGGCTCTTCCCTCCTCAGCGAAGGCGCCGCAAATAGGGATCATGGGGCCTGCGGGGCAGCAGGCGCACGCGCGCGTCGAGCACGGAGACTCCGGCCGATGTCGCGAGAACGGGGTTGAAGTCGGCCTCGGCGAGCTGCGGCAGGTCGGCCGCCATCCGGGACAGCCCCAGCAGCAGCCGCTCCAGGCGTTCGAGGTCGACCGGTCCGCTGCCGCGCGCGCCGAACAGCAGCGGGGCGCAGCGCGGTGCGGTGATCAGGTCGTGGACGTCGTGGTCGGTGAGCGGGGCGAGCCGGGCGGCGTGGTCGCCGAGCACCTCGGTGGCGGTGCCGCCGAGTCCGAACAGCACGAGCGGGCCGAAGACCTCGTCCTGGACGACGCCCGCGAAGAGTTCGGTGCCGCGTGGGGCGAGCGGCTGGACGACCACGCCGGCCAGCAGGTCACCGAAGCGGGTCTCGAAGTCACGGAAGGCGGCGCGGACCTGCGAGTCGCCCTGCAGGTCGAGGTGGACCGCGCGCTGTTCGCTCTTGTGTACGAGACCCGGCCAGTGGGCCTTCATGACCACCCGGCCGTCGGGACCGCGCAGCCGGTCGGCGGCGAGGACGGCGGCGTCCTCGGTCTCGGCCCAGGCCCACGGGATCTGCGGGATGCCGTAGCAGGACATCAGGTCGGCGCAGGTCCGCGGGTCGAGCCAGCCGCCGTCCGGGTGGACGGACAGGAACGTGTCGACGATGTCGTGGGCGCGGCTCGTGTCGATGCCGTCCAGGTGCGGCACGGTTCCGGCCGGGCGGGCCAGCCAGGCGGCGCGGTGGGCTGCGTGGGTCAGGGCCCGTGCCGCGGCCTGGGGTTCGGCGTAGGAGGGGACGGTGCCGCCGCCGGTGGCGGGCAACAGCCTGACCGGCAGGTCCTGTTCGAGTCGTACCGCGACGACCGGTTTCGGCCTGGGGCCGGGGGCGTCGGTGAGGGCCCTGATGAGGTCGTCGCCGGTCGCCGCGGCGACGGCCGTGGGGACGAGGGCCAGCAGCACGGCGTCGACCCCGCCGTGCCGCAGCACCCGTTCCACGGCGTCCCCCAGCTGTTCCTCCGTGACGGCGGCGGTGGCGTCCACGGGGTTGCCGACGGAGGCGCCGCCGGGCAGCAGGGTGAGCAGGTCGTCGACGAGTTCGGGGGTGAACGTCGGGAGGAGCAGTCCGGCCTCCACACAGGCGTCGGCGGCCAGGACGCCCGCGCCTCCGGCGTTGGTGAGGATGGCGACGCGGAATCCCTTCGGCAAGGGCTGGGAGTGCAGGAGGGCGGCGGTTTCGAGGAGTTCGCCGACCGAGCCGGTGGCGGTGACACCGGCCTGGGTGAACAGGGCCCGGCGGGTCATGGTCGGGGTGGCGGCGGCGGCCGTGTGCGAGGCGGCGGCCCGCCGCCCTGCCTCGGTGCGGCCCGCGTCGACGGTGAGCACCGGCATACGGCGGGTCACCCGGCGCGCGGTGCGCGAGAACGCCCTGGGGTTGCCGAAGGACTCCAGGTGGAGCAGGGCGAGGTCGGTGCGGCCGTCGCTCTCCCACCACTGCAGCATGTCGTTGCCGCTGACGTCGTACTTGTCGCCGAGCGAGGCGAAGGACGACACTCCGATGCCGAGCCGGGAGAGCCCGTCGAGCAGGGCGATGCCCACCCCGCCGGACTGCACCGCGACACCGGCGGTGCCGGGGCTCGGATGACCGGCGGCGAAGGTCGCGTCGAGGCGGACGGCGGGGTCGGTGTGGGAGATGCCCAGGCAGTTGGGGCCGACGAGGCGCATACCGTGTGCGCGGCAGGCCTCCCGCAGAGCGCGCGCCTGGTCACGGTCCAGGCCCGCCGTCACCACCAGCAGGGCCCGTACGCCGGCCTTGCCGCATTCCTCGGCCGTGGCGGGGACCGCGGCGGCGGGTACGGCGACGACCGCGAGGTCGGGGGTCTGGGGCAGTGCGGCGACGGACGGGTGGCAGGGCACGCCGAGGAGGGACGCCGCGGCGGGGTTCACCGCGAACAGCCGTCCGGTGAATCCACCGGTGCGCAGGTGGTGCAGGACGGCGCGACCGACGGACCCCGGCTTGCGGCCCGCGCCGATCACGGCGACGGTGCGGGGGCGCAGCAGCGGTTCCAGGCTGGCGACGTCGGCGGCCCTGCCGCGGGCCTCGACGGCCGTGAGGTAGGTGTCGTCCTCGGTCAGGGTGATGGTGCAGCGCACCTCGGGGCCGTCGAAGCTGCGGGACATGCTCAGCCCGAGGTCGGAGAAGAGCCGGAGCACCTCGCTGTTCTCGCTGAGCGCGTCGGCGGTGAAGGTGGTGACTCCCTCCGCGCGGGCGGCCGAGACGAGATGCTCGATCAGCAGGGTGCCGACGCCCCGGTGGTGCAGTCCGTCGGCTACCGCGATGGAGATCTCGGCCGTGCCGGCGTCCTCGCCGGCTTCGTACTCGGCGAGGCCGATCACCTGGCCGGCGCGCTCCGCCAGGAGCGCCCGGTATCCCGGACGTGGTGGGGCACAGGCCCGGTCCGCCGCCAGCTTGGCCGAACGCCGGCTCGCCGCGAAGAACCGCAGCCGCAGATTCTCCGAGGACATCTCCTCGTAGAGTCCCTGGAGCTGATCGTGATCGCCTCGCTCCACGGCCCGGATGCGAACGGTCGTTCCGTCCGCGAGCAGGGCGTGGACAGGGGGGCGGCTGAGCAGGTCGTCCGTCATGGCAGGTCTCCTCCGGGCCGGTGACACTTCGAGCATCCAGCGGATCGGAAGGAGATCCCATGGGCTGTCCGGGGGCGGGACGGGGGCCGGTCGGCCCTAACCGGGCGACCCCAGCGGCCCCGGGCGAGCGACGTCGGCGCGGGTCACCCCACCTGGTCGTAGCGGCCCAGGAGCCGGAACCTCCCGTCCTCGACCTGGTACAGGAAGCTCGTGTTCTCGGGCTCCAGGCTGTGGGTGAGGTCCTGGGTGAAACGGATGGGTTTGGCCACACCCTCGTAGGTGAGTTTGAAGATGCGTTCGGCGACCTGTCCGGGGGTGATGCCGACACCGGCGCCATGGGCCTCCAGGGCCGCGGTGATCAGCCCCACCGCGTCGTGGGCTTCCGCGGCCCAGCGGGCGGGAGGCACGCCGTAGCGGGCGCGGTGCGCGGCGGTGAACGCTCTGGCGGCCTTGGTGTCCGACGACTGCGGTTCGCTGTAGGGAGCCTCGAACACCCAGCCCTCGGCCGCCTCGCCCGCGGTCTTCGTGAAGGCCGGGCGCATGACGGGTTCGTAGCTCACGCGGGGGCCGGTGAATCCCGCCGAGGCGAGGGCGCGGGCGCAGGCCGCGGCGCGGGTCGGCGAGGTGCCGGCGTAGACGACGGCCTCGGGGTGAGTGGCCAGCGCGGCGGCGACGGCCGGGCCGAAGTCCTCCGTACCGGACGCCACCGGGTGAACCGTGGCGCTGCCGTCGCTGGGCGGGGACTCGCGCAGGTTGCGGGCGGTCTCGGCCATCCCGGGCGCGGCCTGGTCATGGACCACGGCGGTGCGCCCGACCCCGCGTACCCGAGTCAGGTAGGAGAGCACGGGCAGGTTCCGGAAGCTGGATGGAACCACGGTCGCACAGCGGGTGCGGGTCTCGGCCGAGGACGGCCCCACTGCGCTGGAGTCGGCCGAGACGAGCAGGACAGGCGTGTACGCCTTCCCATACAGGGGGACCGCGACGCGGGCGGCGGCGACGGTGGTGGGGCCGATCACCGCGCACAGCGACCGCTGGGCGAGCAGTGTGCGGACCCCTTCCTTCGCCCGCCCCGCCTCGCCCCGGTCGTCGTACGAGGTCAGGGCGAGCCGGAAGCGGGTGTCCGCACGGGCGTTGTACGCGGCCACGGCCAGTCGGGCGCCGCGCTCCTGCGCCAGCCCGGCCTCCTTGTGCTCACCCGTCAGGGCTGCCTGGAAGCCGATGACATGGACGGGCAGGCCCTGCGCCGAGCCGCCCTGCGCGGTGTCCTGACGGTTCGTCAGCACGAGCGCGGTGCCGGACGCGGCGAGCGCCGCGCCGACCGATCCGCCGATCGCGAGGAGCCGGCGCCGGGAGGGGGCGCGGCCCTCTTCCACCAGGGTGGGCTCCAGCGGGGCCGCGGGGCCGCTCTGCCGGGGCGGCGGGTCCAGGGCGCGGGTGGAGCGGTCGGCGACCATGCGGAGCACGGCGGAGGGGAGCCAGTCGGCAGTGGAGTCAGGGGCGGGGGTGAACTCATGTGCGGGGGCTGTGTGTTGACGGAGGGCGTCCTGTTGATCGGGCCCGGTCGCGGTCCTCGGACGGGTATCCCGCAGGGAGCACGCGAGTCCGGCCGCCGTGGGCCGGGACGCGGGGTCCTTGGCCAGGCAGCCGGTGATCGCCGTGCGCAGGGGAAGCGGCAGCCGATCGAGACCGGGCACGTCGGGTTCCTCGTGCACGGTGCGGTACAGGACGGCGGCCGGGTCGCCGAGGCCGAAGGGCCGCTGCCCGGTGAGCGCGTACGCCAGCACACAGCCCAGCGCGAACAGGTCGCTCGCCGGGGCCGCCGCGCCACCGCTCCGGGCCTGCTCGGGGGCCAGGTAGCCGGGGGTGCCGACGATCGCGTCGGGTTCGGTCAGCGCCGTGCCGCCCGGCGACCGGGCGATGCCGAAGTCGATCAGGCGGGGGCCGTCGAGGGCGAGCAGGACGTTGCCCGGCTTGACGTCCCGGTGCACCAGACCGGCGGCGTGCACCTCGGCCAGTGCCTCCGCGAGCCGGGCGCCGAGCGTGGTGACGACGGCCGGCGGCAGCGGGCCGTGGCCGTCCACGGCCTCGGCGAGGGAGGGCCCCGGCACGAACGCGGTGGCGAGCCAGGGCTCGCGTGCCTCGGCGTCGGCGTCGGTGACGTTCACCAGCCAGCGGCAAGTGAAGGTCCTGGCCAGCCGTGCCTCCCGCCGGAACCGTTCCCGGAAGGCCTGTTCGGCGGCGTACTCGGCGCGGATGACTTTCACGGCGGCCAAGGTCCCGTCGGCGGTTCGGGCCAGGTAGACCACGCCCATGCCGCCCGCGCCGAGCCGGGCCAGCAGCCGGTGCCCGCCCAGTTCGCCGGGGTCGTGCGCGCGCAGCGCCCGCATCAGTCCGGGTCCTCCGGTCCCACGAACCTCCGGGACGCCGCCCGGCCTCTCCGCTTCCAGCGCATCGGATCAGGTTCCGGTGACGTCCATGGCGCCCACGTAGGCGAACTGCCCGTTCTGGACGCGGTACCGGTGGAGCACCTGCCGCTTCATCCGCTTCCGGTCGTCGAAGGCGTAGGTCGCGGCCACGCCGGTGAACCGGGCCGTGGTGAGGGCCCGGGTGACCCGTTCGTGGGTGGGCCGGTTTCCGCCCTTCGGGGCGAGGGCGGTGAGCCGGTCGGCGAGCAGGCGCGTCACGTCGTACGCCTCGGCCGCCCACGGGCCCGGCGCACCGCCGTAGCGCTTGCGGTAGGCGGTGGCGAAGGCGTTGACGGGCGCGGCGTCGGGTCCGATGTACGACGTCAGCACCTGCCAGCCCTCGGCCGCCCGGCCTGCCCCGGAGAGGAAGGCGTCGGTGGCGGAGGCGGCGTCGAGGTAGCGGGGCCCGGTGAAGTTCCGCTCCGCGAGGGCGCGGGCGACAGCGGCGGCGCGATCGGGGGTGCCCAGGTAGTAGAAGCCGTCGACCCCACGGCCGAGCATGTCGATGGTGACAGGTGCCAGGTCACCGGCGCTCGCCAGGGCGGGCACCACACGCAGATGCAAATCGAGTCGGCCCTGTGCCTGGAAGCCGACGACGAGCATGGACTCCATCCCGGCCAGCCTGCCCGCCCTGTCGCCCAGCAGGCCCAGCTTTCCCACACCGTCCGCGCCGAGAGCGGTGACGGTGGCGAGGGCGCCGTACGCGGACAGCGTCGCGGCCTGGAAGTACGAGCGCGGGGCGTCGCCGGCGATGGCCGATTCCGCGGCGCTGGTGGACAGTTCCGACACCGTCACCAGCGGCATCCCGGCGCCGTCGTAGACCTCCAGCGCGGCCTGTGTCGAGGAGTAGCCGGTGGGGCCGAGCACCGCGAGGACATCGGCGGAGCCGGTCAGCCGCCGGGCCGCCCGGAGCGCGCGGGCCGGCTCCCCCCGGTCGTCCTCGGTCCTCAGGGCGAGCGTGAACGGTCTGCCCTCGCGGGCGTTGAACCGCTCCACCGCCAGCCGCGCACCTCGCTCCTGCGCCCGTCCGGCCTTCCGCAGCGGGCCCGTCAGATCCGCGTGGAGGCCGATGGCCCAGGGGCTGCCGGTGGTGGTGGCCCCCGAGGTGCCCTCGTCGTCGCGCAGCGCCGCCCACAGCGCGGCGCCCCCGCCCGCCAGGAGCAGCGCCGCGCCGCCGCCGAGGGCGAGGACCCGGCGACGGCTGCGGCCGAGCGGCTCCCGCGAGACCTCGGTGGGCTCGATGCCCGGCAGGGCGAGCATCCGCGCCGACCGGTCGGCGATCATCCGCACCACGGGGTCGGGCAGCCAGTCGACGGTGCCGACGGGGGCGTCCTCCACCAGTTCCGTGTCCACCTCCGGGGCCGTGGGCCGCTGTTCCGGCTCCTTCGCCAGACAGCGGACGAGCAGCGCCCGCAGGTCGGCGTCCGCGACGCCGTCCAGCTCGGGCTCGTCGTGGACGGTGCGGTACAGCAAGCCGTCGACAGTGCCGGTGCCGAAGGGCGGGCGTCCGGTGGCCGCGTACGCGAGCACGCAGCCCAGCGAGAAGACATCGCTCGCCGCGCCCACCCGCCGCGCCCGGGCCTGCTCGGGAGAGAGGAATCCGGGGGTGCCGACCACCATGCCGTCCGAGGTCAGCTCGGTCTCGTCGGCCGCCGTCGGGCGGGCGATGCCGAAGTCGATCAGGCGGGGGCCGTCGAGGGCGAGCAGGACGTTGCCCGGCTTGACGTCCCGGTGCACCAGGCGCGCCTCGTGCACGGCGGCCAGGGCGCTCGCCAGCACCTTGCCCAGCACCCGTACCGCACGGTCCGGCAGGGGACCGCAGGCCGCGACCGCCTCCTCCAGGGAGGGGCCGGGCACGAACGCGGTGGCCAGCCAGGGCGCGGCCGCCTCCGTGTCGGCGCCCACCACCCGTACCACCCAGGGGCTGTCCACCTGCCCGGCGGAGGACGCCTCGCGGCGGAAGCGGGCCCGGAAATCGGCCTGGTCGGCGTACTCGGGCTGGATCACCTTCACTGCGGCCAGGTCGCCGGTCCCGGTGCGGGCCAGGTACACCACGCCCATACCGCCGGCTCCCAGACGGCCCAGCAGGCGGTTGCCGCCGAGGCGGGAGGGGTCGGTGGGAAGCAGCCGCTCCATCACTCGCCGCCCTTCTTGTCCTCGACGCCGGGACTGCCGGAAGGGGTGGCCGGGTCAGGTGAGGACGAACCGGCCCCGGTGGGGCTTCCGATCGCGTCCTGCACCCGCAGCAGCATCCTCACCGCCACATCCACCCCGTCTATCGCACCCTCCCGCGCCCCGCACACGGACGTGGAGACCACGACCGGCCCGAAGACGGACTGCGTCCAGTCGTAGTCGTAGGGGCCGCCCCGCGTGTCGCTGACGCAGGTGCCCGTCTCCGTCAGCGAGTCGTCGCTGGTCATGTTGGCGTTCTCACCCCAGGCGACGGCGATGGAGGACAGACCGGTCAGCCGCTCGCCCGGCCGGAGCGTCTGCTCACGGCAGGTGACGGCCTCCTCCAGCATCCCGGCCTGTTCCCAGGCCGCGTCCAGCGCCGTCCGGTGCACCGTGACGGTCGTCGACAGCCAGGCCGGCTCCTCGGCGCCCTTCACGGGTACCTCGAAGTGGCGGGTGAGTGTGGCCAGTACGTCCTTCGGCAGCCCCTGCCGCCGCCAGGCGCAGTCCTCGCCCAGCACGGCCCAGGTGTTCGGGTCGCTCTCGTACGGCGTCGCCGGTACCGCCCCCGCCCCCAGATACTCCGGATCGACGATCACCTTCCGGACCAGCGCCCGCGCCTCGGCCGCGGTGCGCGGCTGCTTCGCCGGGTCCGCCTGTTCTGTCGGCGAAACCGCGGGGAGGGCGTCGGCGTCGGGGAGCGCACCTGTGCTCTCGTCCGTGGCCTTCCCGCTCCCGGTGGCGTCCGGGCTGGACTCCCCCTTGGTCCCGCCGCCCGGAGCGCTGCCGCCGTCCGTGCAGCCGGCCAGCAGCATCGCGCACATCAGCACGCTCGCGCGGACCAGCCGCTTTCTCGCATACGTCACGATCCCTCCCCTCGTGGTGTCCTCGCCTCAGCGAATCCGTGCTTCGCCGCCGTGCGCACCACCGGCCGCCACCACCCGTACCGACGCCACGCCGGTACCGACGGTTTCCACCAACGCCCTTTTCTCTCAACATAGTTGAGAGAACCCGCGTGCATCAGGGGCAGACGGTGATCGCTTGGGCATCCGTGGCGCCGCGCGGGACTGTCCGGATGCCCGCGGCACGGATGATCCGGATGTTCCGAGGCGGTTCTGCCAGTCGTTCTCAGTCCGGCAGGGCGAGCGTGCGGGACTCCCCCGGCGCGACCGAGACGGTGCGGTCACCGAGGGCCACGGTGATGGGGTCGCGGTCGGAGTCGGGCACGGCGATGTGCAGCTGTCCGGACCGCAGCCGCAGCTGCACGCCCCAGTGGCCCCGGTAGCGGATGGAGAACCCGTACTCGGACAGCTCCGGGATCGGCACTGGGGTGAGCCTCAGCGTGTCGCCGCGCGTCTCCAGTCCGGTCAGACCGCGCTGCACGAGGTCGAGCGTGCCCGCCATGGCGCCGAGGTGGATGCCCTCGCCGGTGGTGCCGCCCTGCAGGTCGGCGATGTCGCCGGCGAGCGCCTCCTGGACGAAGGTCCATGCCTCCGAGCGGCGGGCCCTGGCGAGTACCCAGCCGTGCACGAGCGCGCTGAGTGTGGAGCCGTGCGACGTACGGGCCAGGTAGTAGTCCACCGTGCGCCGCCAGGTCTCGTCGTCCAGCCGGTACCCGAGCCGGTCGAAGAGCGCGCGCAGTTCGGCGGGTGAGAAGAGATGGCCGAGCATCAGCGCGTCGGCCTGCTTGGACGCCTTGTACCGGTTGACGGTGTCGCCCTCGGCCTCCAGGATCCGGTCCAGTCGGCGGATGTCGCCGTACTTCGCCATGTACGCCGCCCAGTCGAGTTCGGCCAGCTCGCCGTACCCCTCGAACTGGCTGATCACACCGGCGTGGAACGGCACGTGGAGGGAGCGGGAGACGTCCTCCCACAGTTCGAGTTCGCCGCCGTCGAAGCCGGTGCGGTCGGCGAGCTCCAGGCGGCGCGGCCAGGGGAGCGTCTCCAGCAGCTCGCAGGCGCGGGCGAGGACCCAGGCAGCGGTGACATTGGTGTACGTGTTGTCGTCGAGTCCCGGCCGGTCGGCCCCGGGGTAGGCCTCGTGGTATTCGTCGGGCCCGACGACACCGCGGACGCGGTAGCGGCCGAGGCCCTCGTCCCAGGTGGCCGCGTTCGCCCAGAAACGGGCGATCTGGAGCAGCATCTCGGCACCCTTGGTGTGCAGGAACTCGGTGTCGCCGCTGGCTTCGTAGTACCGCCACACGTTGTAGGCGATGGCCGATCCCACATGGTGCTGCAGGTGCGAGTGGTCGGGAAGCCAGCGCCCCGAACGCGGGTTGAGGTGCAGTCGCTGGGTCTCCTCACGGCCGTCGCTCGCGCTCTGCCAGGGGTACATGGCCCCGGTCCGCCCGATGTCCCTGGCCGCGGTCAGGGCCCGCGCCAGGCGGCGGTGACGGTAGGTCAGCAGTGCCCGGGAGACCTCGGGGAAGTGCAGGTTCAGATAGGGCAGGACGAACAGTTCGTCCCAGAAGACGTGTCCGCGGTAGGCCTCGCCGTGCAGTCCGCGCGCGGGGACGCCGACGTCGAGGTCGGCGGTGTGCGGGGAGAGTGTCTGCAGGACGTGGAACAGATGCAGCCGGAGGATGTGACCCGCCTTCCCGGGCACCTCCAGATCGGCACGCCGCCACAGCAGGTCCCACGCGGTGAGGTGGGACTCCAGCAGCTCGTCGAAGCCGGGGGCGTGGCCGACCCGGTCGACGGCCGCCTGGAGCGGGTCGTCGATCGCCGGGTCGCGGGAGGTGAACAGGGAGACGGTCTTGTCCACGGTGACGGTGCGGCCGGGCGCCAGTGCGAGGCGGAACCGCTGGAGGGCCCGCCGCCCCGCGTGCCGGGCCTCGGACGGCTCCCCGCTCGCGCTGACGGTCCGTGCCGCCATGCCGACACGGATGTCGGAGGCGCTGGTGCGGCAGCGCAGCCACACCGTGTCGGCGTCCGCCGAGTCGGAGTGGACGTGCACGAGGTGCCTGGTCTCCAGGTCCCGGTAGCGCGCCACTCCGGCGTTGCGCACCCGGCCGTCCAGGGCGGCCTCCACCTCCAGTTCCCCCGAGAAGTCCTCGGCGGTGAACTCCGTGCGCAGCGCGGCGAGATGTGGGTCCCCCATGTGCACCAGCCGCAGCTGTCGTACCCGCAGACGGCGTCCGGCGCCGTCCTCGTACGTGGAGCGGCGCTCCAGGAGGCCGGTCCACAGGTCCAGGCCCAGGCTGTGGTCGAGCAGCCGGTGGCGGTCCGGGGTCAGCCAGTCGCCGCCGGTGAGACGGAAGCGCAGCGGCAGCCAGTTGGGCAGGTTGACCATGTCCTCGTTCTCGACGTGGTGGCCCGCCACCTCGGAGGTGAGCCGGTCGTAGCAGCCGGCCGCGTAGGTGCCCGGGTAGTGCACGGAGTCGGCGCCGCACTCGGGCAGTGCGCCGCGGGTGGCGAAGTAGCCGTTGCCGAGGGTGCACAGCGCCTCGCGCAGGCCCTCCTGCCCCGGGTCGTAGCCCTGGTACTCCCAGATCCAGTCACGCATCCGGTCCTCCGGCACGTCGGGCTCCGCGTGGCCCGCTTCGCGGCGGGGCCGCGCGGAGCCCGTGGGCGTCCCATCGTTCTGTCGAGCCTAGGCCCGCCGGCCCCGGTTCGACGCGGGTACGGCGGCGGACGGGGGACAGTGCTTGCTCATGCCTCCCGTGTGTCCCACGTCGTCGGTCGTCAGTCGTCGGCGACCAGTGCGGTCAGGTCGAGGAGGCGGTTGGTGTAGCCCCACTCGTTGTCGTACCAGCCGAAGACCTTGGCGAGGGTGCCGTTGACCTGGGTGAGGGCCGGGTCGAAGACGCAGGACGACGGGTCCCCGATCACGTCGCGGGAGACGATGGGCGCCTTCGACACGCGCAGGACGCCGTGGAGCGGCCCGTCGGCGGCCGTCGTGAACGCGGCGTTGACCTCCTCGGCCGTGGCCTCGCGCTCCAGCACGACGGCCAGGTCGGTCAGGGAGCCGTCCTCCACGGGCACCCGGACCGCGATCCCGTCCAGGGCGCCGGCCAGCTCCGGTACCACCAGTCCGACGGCGCGGGCGGCGCCCGTGCTGGTCGGGATGATGCTCAGTGCCGCCGAGCGTGCGCGGCGCAGGTCCTTGTGCGGGCCGATCCGGTCGCGGTGGCGGTCGTAGGTGCCGTCGTTGACGCCCATGACGATGGTGGCGTCCACGCCCTTGCCGGGAGCGGACAGCAGCACGGTGTGCGCTCCTGCCTTCAGGTGCAGGGCGGCGGACTCACGGTCGCGGAAGCGGCCGGTGGACTCCACGACGATGTCGGCGCCGTGGTCGGCCCAGCGCAGGGCGGCCGGGTCGCGTTCGGCGGTGACCGTGATGCGCCGGCCGTCGACGGTGATCGAGCTGTCGTCGTGGCTCACCTCGCGTCCCATGCGTCCGAACGTCGAGTCGTACTCCAGCAGGTGCGCGAGCGTGGCCGGCGAGGTGATGTCGTTGATCGCGACCACCTCGACGTCCTGGGTGCCGGCCTCGGCGCGGGCGAGGGCGGCGCGCAGGTAGGTGCGACCGATACGGCCGAAGCCGTTGACGCCGACGCGAACGGTCATGGCGGTGTGCTCCTCATGGGGTCGGCCGAGTGCGGGCGGGTCGGGCGGGGACGACGGTCTCCCCGGCCCCCTCGCCGGGGAGGCCGTCTCCCCGGCCTCGTGGCCGGACTCCCCGACTGCAGCGTCGTGGTGGCGGGCCCCTGGGGAGCAGGGGCCGCAGGTCCCGCGTCGGGGCCGACCGGCCCATGGAGCCCTGCCCGGCACAGGCGGAGAGTGGGTGGGAGGCAACTGGAGAGACACGAGTGTTTTCAGGAGGCGAGGGCCATGCGGCACCGGTTGGTGAGCGACCTCATGACCGTGTCGGTCGTCCGGGTGCACCCCGACACCGGGTTCAAGGAGATCGCCAAGCTGCTCGCCGAGTACGACATCACGGCCGTACCGGTGGTGGACGACGACGACCGTCCCGTGGGCGTCGTCTCCGAAGCGGACCTGTTGCGCAAGGAGGCCGCACAACTGGATCCGGCCGGTCTGCTGCCGGTGCTGCACCCGAAGCCGGCCAGCCGCGCGAAGGCTGAGGCGGCGACGGCCGCGGGGCTGATGAGCACTCCGGCCGTGACCGCCCGACCGCAGTGGACGGTGGTGGAGGCCGCCCAGGTCATGGAGCGCCACCGGGTCAAGCGGCTGCCGGTCGTCGACGAGGCGGGCCGGCTGGTCGGGATGATCAGCAGGGCGGACCTGCTCCGCGTGTTCCTGCGGGGCGACCGCGCCATCCGCGAGGAGATCAACGGAGACGTACTCCTGCGCACCCTGGGCATCGCGCCCGACGCGATCCTCGTACGAGTGGTCGACGGACGGGTCACCCTCCGTGGCACCGTCGAGCGCAGGTCCCTCGTCCCGGTCGTGGTGCGGCTGTGCGGCGGTGTGGACGGAGTCGTCGACGTCTCCGCCGACCTGGAGCACCGCATCGACGACTCCGACACATCGGCGGGCTCGGATCCGGGCACGTCGCGCCGGTCCCAGCTGGCGAGCTGAGCGATCCCGCCGGCGTCCTCGCCAGGAGGGGCCGGTTCGCCCGGGGGCCGGGGCCGAACGGCCCTACCGCGGCACTGGCGGTCACCGTTCCATGGAGGCCGCTCGTGCCGAATGCCGTCAGCACGCACACCCACCCGCGCGGAAGACCACTATGCCGATCAGCAAACCCAACGGAGCCGCCAAGCCCCGGAGGTCAGTCGACCTCGACAGCCACGAGGCACTGCGGCTGCTCGGCAGTGTGTCCTTCGGACGGATCGTCTTCACCCGGCACGCGCTGCCGACCGTCCGTCCCGTCAACCATGTCCTGGACGACGGCGACATCGTCATCCGCACCCATGAGGGCACGGCACTGACCGCGCGGGCCCAGGAGGCGGGCGACCTGGGCGTCGTGGTGGCGTACGAGGCCGACGCCATCGATCCGGAGACGCACCTGGGCTGGAGCGTGGTCGTCACCGGCTACGCGCGCCCGGTCACCGATCCCGAGGAGCTGGCCCGCTACCAGGCGATGCTGCGGCCCTGGGCGAGCGGAACCATGGACCACGCGGTCCGTATCCGCCCGGATCTGGTCACCGGCATCCGCCTCACGGCCGTCGAGGCCGACGCCTGAGACGACCATGTACCGGTTGCGGTTCCAACCGGTTCATGGTCGTCTCAGGCGTCAGGTCGGCGCAAGGCCGGATCGGCTCAGGGGTGCGGGACGACGGCCACGGGGCAGCCGGCGTGGTGCAGCACCGCGTGGGTGACCGGACCGACGTGCGGACCGATCCCGAGAGGGGTGTCCCGGATCCGGCGTCCCACGACGACCAGGCCGGCCCCGGTCGCGGCCTGTACGAGCGCGGTGGCGGCCCGTTCCCGCACGACGCTCTCCACGACGGGAACCCCGGGGAACTTGTCGCACCAGGGGCGCAGTGTCGCCACGACGGCACGCTCCCGCGCCGCGAGCAGCTCGGGTGCCGGTGTCGGTGTGGAGGTGTCGTCCACCGTGTGGGCCGCGGGAACCCGGTACGCGTGGAGCACGCGGAGCCCGGCGTCACGCCGCGCGGCGGCGGCGAAGGCGAACTCGACGAGTTCGTCGCAGGGACGCGAGGTGTCCAGCCCGAGGACCACGTCCCGGTAGGGGGTCTGCGGTATCTCCTCGGGCGAGATGCCGTCCGGGGCCGGGAGATGTTCGTCGGCGAGGGCCTGCCGGGCCCGGACGAGCACCACGGGACTGGGCGACCTGGCGACCAGACGCTGTGAGACCGAGCCGACGACGAACCCCGTGACCGCGCCCAGTCCTCGGGAGCCGAGCACCAGCAGTTCCGCCTTGCCGGCCTCCTCCAGCAACGTGTCCACCGGGGAGTCCGCGACGAGCCGGTCGACGAGCCGCAGCCCGGGGTGTGCGGACCGCACGCTGACGACCGCCCGGTCCAGCGTCTGTTCGGCCCAGCGGCGCTCACTGACGTCGGCCGGAACGGAGGCGGGCGGACGGGGGTGCCACGCCCAGGTGTGCACGAGCCTCAACTCGGCGCCCCGGCGCCGGGCTTCCCTGGCCGCCCAGTGGGCCGCGGCGAGGCTCTCGGTCGATTCGTCGACTCCGACGGTCACGTGTCGCTGCATGGTGCGCGCCTCCTGCGCTCGGACCCGGCTGCTCCTGTGTGCAGCCTCGTGGAGGACTGTCGCGCGCGCAGGGGGCCGCACAGTCCTTTCGCCGGGCCCTTCGGCCCCAACTGCCGCGCGGAGGCGACGGACCCGGGCCGACCGGCGGGGGACGGGACCGTACGGCCCATGCCGCGCCCGGCGTGGGGCCACCACACTGGGCAGGGTCCGCCTCCAAGGCCCACCGGCTCCGCGTACGCGGGGCGGGGAGGAGTTTCTGATGTGGTCCGAGACCCTCGACGCCCGGACGCTGGAGACACTGATCTCGGCGGCCGTGGCCGCGCCCTCCATCCACAACACCCAGCCCTGGCGTTTCCGGCTCGATCCGGACACGGTGACGCTGGAGATCCGCGCCGTGGCGGATCGCGGCCTGCGCCACATCGACCCCACGGGCCGCGCCCTGCACCTCTCCGTCGGATGCGCCGTCCTCAACCTCAGGGTGGCGGTGGCCCACTTCGGCCGGGAGCCGGTGACCCGGCTGCTGCCCCGGCCCGACGAGCCGGACCTGCTCGCCACCGTACGGTTCGGCGGCCCGGTGCGGACCACGCCGTTTCCCGGGTTGTTCGAGGCGCTGTGGCGCCGGCACAGCAGCCGGTTCCCCTTCTCCGACGTGCCCGTGCCCACCGCGGTGGCGGCGGAACTGGCCGAGGCCGCCCACAGCGAGGGGGCCCTGCTCAGGCGTCCCGGGCCGCGCGCCACGGACCGTCTGCTGCGGCTCACCCGTGACGCCGAACACCGCAACACCACCGACGCCGACAGGGCCGCGGAGAGCCGTCGTTGGGTGCACGAACCCACCGCGGGGTCGCTGGGCATGCCGCCGGCGACGGTGGGTCCGCAGGACTTCCGCGAGCGGGTCCCCCTGCGGGACTTCGGCGCCCACCGGCACCCCTCCGCACTGGCCAGCCGGCCCTTCGAGACGCGGCCGTCGATCAACGTGCTGTTCACCGCGCACGACCGCAGGGCCGACTGGCTGCGTGCCGGACAGGCCCTGGAACGCGTCCTGCTGGTGGCCACCGCCCGCGGGCTGCGGGCCTCCCTGCTGCACCAGGCCCTGGAATGGCCGGACCTGCGCGAGCGGCTCGTCCCGCCGGAGGAGGACCACCGCGCCCATGCCCAGATGGTGATCCGCCTGGGCTACGGGCCGGAAGGCCCCGCCTCACCGCGGCGGTCGGCGGGGCAGGCACTGGACGAGAGCGTGCTGCCCCTGTCCCGGTGAGCCGGGCCCGATACTCCCGTCGGGCAGGCCGCACGGGTCGAGGGTCGTCAGGGTCGTCGCAGCGTCGATCGCGCTCCGCGGACGGCCAGTTCGGCCAGGAGCACGGTGGACGCGGTGAGCGCGCACCCGGCCCACTCGGCCGCGGTCAGGGGCACGGTGCCGAAGACGGCGAGGACCTGGACTGCGAGCACGCCGGCCAGGCAGAGCCAGAGCGCGCGGTTGCGGAACTGATGGCGGCCCAGGAGCGGACCGTCGTCCGCGCGGGCGGCGAGCGCGTTGAACAGCTGGAACAGTACGAACGTGGTGAACGCCACGGTCAGGGCGGTGCCCGTGCCGACACGGGGACGGGCCAGGGCCAGCAGGGTCACCGTGCCGACGGCCATCACCGCACCGGCCCGCCCGACGGCGAGGAGGCGGCGGAGGTCCAGGATCCGCTCGCCCGGGTCGCGCGGCGGGTGTCGCATGACGTCGTCGCGCGCGGGGTCGACGGCCAGGGCCATCGCCGGGGCCGGTGACATCGGTACGTCCACCCGTCACTCCTTCCCCGAGCGGACGACGGCGACGGGGCAGTGCGCGTGGTGCAGCACGGCCTGGCTCACCGACCCCAGACGCAGCCCGACGAAGCCTCCCCTGCCGCGTGCCCCGACCACGAGGAGCTGAGCCTCGGCGCTCGCCTCGATCAGCGATGCCCGTACCCGTCCCCTGACCAGCCGCCGGTGCACGGTCACCTCCGGGTGCCTCTCGCGCATCCCCGACAGCGACTCGGCGCACACGCGCTCCTCCTCGTCGCGGAGCCGGTCCTCGTCGTACGTCACGAAGGGCGGGTCGGCGGCACCGTCGTAGACCCGTTCCGTCCGGGTGTTCCACACGTGCAGGGCGACCAGGTCCGTGCCGCGCATCGAGGCCTCGGCGAAGGCGAACTCGACGGCGCCCTCGGCCGCCGGGGAGCCGTCGACGGCCAGCAGCACGGGACCCTCCGGATGCGGCGTGCCGCGCACCACCATGACCGGGCAGTCGGCGTGGGCGGCCAGGTGCGCGGAGGTCGAGCCGAGCAGCAGGGCAGCGAAGGCACCCAGTCCCCGGCTGCCCACCACCACCAGCGCCGCGGTGCGCGACTCGATCTCCAACACCATGATCGGTTCGCCCGCGACGACCTCACGGCTGATCTCCACCCCGGGCGCCACGGTACGGGCCCGTCGCTCGGCCTCCGCCATGGTCCCGTCCACCATCTCGCGCAGGCCGGCCCCGGCCGGATTCCAGGGCGGCGCACCGGGCGGCACATGGGCGCCCGGCCATCCGAAGGCATGGACCAGCCGCAGGCCGACTCCGCGCGCACCGGCCTCGCGCGCGGCGGTCTCCACGGCGGCCAGGCCGGACGGCGAGCCGTCCACTCCGACGACGACGGGAGCACTCATCGCGGCTCTCCTCTCTCCCGGCCCGGTCCGGGGCGCGGACGCGCACACCGGCCGGAGCGCCGGGTCAGACGGACGGTGGAGGACAGCGCTGTGCGGCCGGACCGCGTGGCCCGGCTGCCCCGCGCCGTTCCTTCGTACCTCAGCCTCTCCCCGCCGACCCCATCCCGCACTGGGCCGGACGGCCCCGGGGTACGTCCCGTCCGGCCCTCGCCCCGCCGCTTCCCCGCGAACACACTGAGTGACGACTTCAGCGGGGCGGACCGATGTCGCGGTGGCCGCGGCGACGCCCGCAGGTCACCCCGGAGGTGCGCCATGGCCGGCCCCCGTCATCGTCGGGCTCGACGGCTCCCCCGCCGGCGTCACGGCCGCCTGGTGGGCCGCGCGCGAGGCGACGCTGCGGCGGTTGCCGGTCGTACTGCTCCACTCGTGGACCACCCAGCCGCTGGACGTGCGGACGGTCCCGCAGGAGGCCCGCAGCAAGGAGCGGTACGGCCGCGAGATCCTGCACCGGACCGCGGCCGAACTGCTGCACCGTTACGGCGATCTGGAGCTCGGCACGGATCTCGTGTCGGCCCCGGCCGCGCGGGAACTCGTGGAGCGCGGCACGGACGCCTCCCTGCTCGTGCTCGGCACCCGTGGTCACGGCTCCGTGGAAGGTTTCCTGCTGGGCTCCGTCAGCCTGCACGCGCTGGGACTCGCGCGCTGCCCGGCCGTGGCCGTACGGCCCGGTGACCCGGCCGTCGAGAACGGCTGGGCGCACCCGGCGGCCGCGGACCGGGACGAGGTCGTGGTCGGCGTGCGGGAGCCGGGGCCCGCAGCCGACCCTCTGCTGGAGTTCGCCTTCGCCGAGGCCTCGTCCGGCGGAACGCCCGTACGTGTGCTGCGGGTTGTGCCCAGGGCCACGCTGTGGCCCGCCCGCACGCACCGCACACCGCGGCGCACGGCGACTCGGTGGCCGGGGCGCGGGAACAGGCCCGCCTGGCCGCCGCGGTGGCGCCCTGGCGGCGGAAGTTCCCCGAGGTCTCCGTCACCGAGGAGGTCGTCACCGGCCGCCCTTCCCAGGTGCTGACGACCGCGGGGCACGGCCGGCTCCTGGTCGTGGGACGCCGGCACCCGGGCCACCTCACCTGGCGGCTCGGTCCGGTCGCGCACGCGGCGCTGCACCATGTGCCGGCCCCGGTCGCGGTCGTCCCGCACGACTGAGGTCCGCGGCCGACAGCGCGTCCGTCCCTGTCGGCGGCCGTCGCGTCCGCCGGGAAGTCCACACCTGTCGAGGGGATGCCATGAACGCCGTGCTCGAATGCGCCCATCTGGTCCGCCGGTTCGGGGACCGCACGGCCGTCGACGACGTCGGCCTGCGGATCGCGCCCGGCGAGACGTACGGTCTGCTCGGGCCGAACGGCGCGGGCAAGACCACCACGATCAGGATGGTCTGCGGACTGCTGCGGCCCGATGCCGGAACCGTGCGGGTGGCCGGCCGGCCGATGACGACGGCCGCGGGACCGGCAAAGCGGCTCATCGGTTTCGTCCCGCAGGACGTGGCGCTGTACCCAGACCTCAGCGTCCGTGAGAATCTCCGCTTCTTCGGCCGACTGTACGGTCTGCGGCGCGGGCTGCTGGACCGGCGGGTGGACAGGGTCCTCGACCTCGTGGAACTGGGCGACCGGGCCGGCGACCGCGTCGACTCGCTGTCCGGCGGCATGCGCCGACGGCTCAACATCGGCGCCGGTCTGGTGCACGCGCCGACGCTCCTGGTGCTGGACGAGCCGACGGTCGGGGTCGACCCGCAGTCTCGCCACGCGATCCTCGAGAGCGTCCACCGTTTCGGCGAGGAGGGCATGGCCGTCCTCTACACCACGCACTACATGGAGGAGGCGGAACGGCTCTGCGACCGCGTCGGCGTCATCGACCGGGGCCGCCTGGTCGCCGAGGGCACACCGCGCGAACTGGTGGCACTGGTGGCCGAGCGCGACCGAGTGCGGCTGACGGCCGTCGGGGACCTGGCCGGGTACACGAACGCCTGCCGCCGGCTCTCCCGCGTCGAGGGCGCGGCACGCCGCGGTGACGTGCTCGAACTGGTCGTCAAGGACGCTCGCAGCCTGCTCCCGCAACTCCTCGACCTCGCCCACGACCTGGCCGTCGACATCCGCGGCGTGGAGATCGACGAACCGGACCTGGAGGCGGTGTTCCTCCATCTCACGGGCACCGCGCTGAGGGAGTGAGCCGCCATGCGTGTGGTGATCGCCATCGCGGCCAAGGACCTCAGGCAGCGCCTGCGGGACCGTTCGGCGTGGGTCATCGTCTTCCTGGCGCCGGTCCTGATCTCGGCCCTGATGGCCCTGGCGTTCGGGAACAGCGGCGAGTTCCGCGCGGAGATCGGGGTCGTCGACCTGGACCGGGGCCCCGCCGCCACGGGCCTCATCCAGGTGCTGCGGAGCCCTGAGCTGGAAGGCACCGCCCAGGTGCGGTCGTACGACACCGAGCGCGCGGCACGCGGGGCCGTCGACGCGGGGGACGTGCATGCCGCGATCGTCGTGCCGGCGGGGTTCAGCCAGTCGCTGCACGGCGACGGCGCGGCGCCGGTCAGGGTCCTGGGCAGCGTCGACTACGGCCTCCAGGCCCAGCTCGCGCGCGCGGTCACCGAGTCGTACGTCGCCCAGGTCAACGCGGACCGGCTCTCGGTGGCCACCGCCGTCGCCGCGGGCGCCCCGGAGGCCGACGTGCCCGAACTGGCCGCCAGAGCGGCCCTGCTGCGGCTGCCCGAGGAGGTCGGGGCACAAGGGCTGAGCGGTGATCCGCTGAAGGTGATCAGCTACTTCGGACCCAGTATGGGCATGTTCTTCGTGCTGTTCTGCGTCGGCTTCGGCGCTCGCGGCTACTTCGTCGAGCGTCAGCAGGGAACCCTCGACCGGATCGCCGCCGCGCCGGTCGGGCGCGGTGCGCTGCTGCTCGGCAAGTCGTTGTCGACGTTCGTCTACAGTCTGGCCGGGCTCACCACCGTGACCCTGGTGTCCTGGCTCGCCTTCGACGCGCGGTGGGCCGATCCGGTGGGGGTCGCCGCGCTCAGTGTGGCGATGGCGGTGTGCGTGGTGTGTCTGACCGCCCTGGTCATCTCGCTCGTCCGGACCGAGGAGCAGGCACAGGGATTCGCCTCGATCCTGGTCTTCGCCCTCGTCCTGCTCGGCGGGAACTTCGTGTTCGCCGCGAACACCACGCCGACGATCCGGACCCTCGCCCTCTTCACGCCCAACGGCTGGGCACTGCGCGGCTTCACCGACCTGGGCACCGGAGTACGCGGCTGGGACGCGGTCGGTGCCCCGCTGCTCGGCATCGCGGTGTTCTCTCTGGCCGTGGCCGCGGCGACCACGCTGATCCTGTGGCTGAGGAGGACGCCATGACCGCACTCGCCGTGACCGGGGCCACCCTCACGCGCATGTTGCGCGACCGCACCGCGCTGTTCTTCATGGTGCTGCTGCCGGTCGCCATCATCGTGCTCATCGGGGTCACCGTCAGCGGGTTCGACCGGTTCCGGGTCGGGCTCGTCCCGGCCCACCGAACCGGCCCCGTGGCAGGCGAGTTGATGTCGGAGCTGCGGGCGGCTCCCGGGCTGCGCACCCGTGGTTACGACAGTCCGGACGACGCGCGCACCGCGCTGCGGCGCTCGGAGCTGGACGCGGTCGTCGTGATACCGGACGGTCTCGACACGGACGTGCGCGCCGGGCGGCCGGTGACCGTGCGGGTGCTGGTGGAGCCCTCGGGCAGTGCCGGGCACGGGGCCGTGTCCTCGGTGTCGGCCGTCGTCGCCGGGCACGCCGCTCGTCTGCAGGCAGCCCGGTTCGCCGCCGACGAGACCCAGGGCTCCTTCGACGACGCCCTCGCTCTCGCCCGTGGCGCCGAGCAGGCCGCGTCCCCGATCGTCGTACGCGGCGAGACCGTCGACGGCCACAGCGACTTCCTGCCGCTCGGCTACAGCTACAGCACTCCGACCATGCTGGTGCTGTTCGTGTTCATCAACGCCCTGGGAGGCGGGGCGACCATCGTGCAGACCCGTCGCACGGGTGTGTACGCCCGCGCCCTGGCCGCCCCGGTCTCCGCCCGCACGCTGGTCGCCGGCGAGACCCTCGCCCATCTGCTGCTGGCGCTGGCGCAGTCCCTGTTGATCGTCACCGTCGGCGCGCTCGCCTTCGACGTCGCCTGGGGCGATCCGGTGGCCGCCGGAGCTCTGGTCACGGTGTGGGCGCTGGTCGGCACGGGCGCCGCTCTGTTGGTCGGTGCCCTGTTCCGGACCCCGGAGCAGGTGCACGCGATCGGCCCGGCCCTCGGCATCGGGATGGGCATGCTGGGCGGCTGCATGTGGCCCCTGGCCCTCGTGCCCGACTGGCTGCGCACCGTGGGCCACGCCGTGCCGCAGGCCTGGGCCGTCGACGCGTGGACCACCGTGCTCTCCCGGGCGGGCGACCTGTCGGCGATCCTGCCCGAACTCGCCGTCCTCGCGGCGTTCGCGACCGCCCTGCTGGTCCTGGCGGCGCTGGCCCTGCGGCACCGGCTGACGACGGGCGCGGGGACCTGACCGGCACAGGGCCCACGCAGGGCCGGCCTCGCGGGCCAGGCAGCCGGTCGGGCGAGGGGGCGGCACCCTCAAGTGATGTCGAGGACGTCCCTGACGGGGCGGCGGGGCGTGGCCGGGCCGTGCGGGCCGTAGCCGAGACGCAGCACCATCTGGACGTACCCCCGCCCGGAGACCGGGTCGCGGGCGAGTGTGCGCAGGTCGTCGTTCTCCAGCGGGTGGGAGGTCAGCGCGCCGGCCAGTCCGGCTGTCGTGGCCTCCAGCAGGACGTGTTCCAGCGCCTGCCCGGCGCGCAGCCAGTCGAGGAGCCCGTCACCGCGGGTGTACAGCAGGGCCAGGTGGGGGCTGCTCTCGAAGGCGGTGCTGCCACGGTCGGCCACCGGCCGTCGCCCCGCGAAGTCACGCAGCGGTGCCCGGCCGTCCCGGCGGCGCGGGCCGAACGCGTACTCGGGTACGCCGTCGGTGGCGATGTCGGCCTCGGGGCCGAGCCGGGTCCAGCGCTCCAGGTCCTCGCGGCCTCCGGGGTCCAGGATGTCGCGGCTCTCGGCGTCCCGGACCAGCTCCAGGACGGTGTCGAGGTGCCAGGCACCGGGGAACGTGAGCTCGGCGTCCTCCCGGGCGGCGGCCACCCGCAGCCGCGACCGCACGTCCTCGGGGACGTCCCGGTCGTCGAAGGGGTAGCGGCTGGTGTGTCGCCGGCGGATGGCGGGGTACAGCCGGGCCAGATCCTGCTCGTCCGCTGTCGGCCCCCTGTGGTCCGCCGGGTGCGCGGCGGCCAGCTGGACGGCGGCCAGCAGCCGGGGGTCGCCCGGGTCGGGCAGCAGCCGGACCAGCGGGGACAGGCCCGCGTGCACCGCGGCGACGCGGAGGTTGAACAGCGCCGCCCCGCAGCCGATGTGCAGTGCCCGATGGGTGGGGTCGGTGCGGCGCATGGCCCGGTCGAGGTCGGCGCGCAGCAGCAGGACGCGCTCGTCGGTCACGAAGTGGAAGCGCCAGGGCTGCGCGTTGTGCATGGACGGGGCGGCCGTGGCGTCGGCCACGAGATCGGTCACCGTCTTCGTGTCCAGCTCTCGCGTGGTCATCGCAACCTCCCGGCGAGACAGTCCGGTATCCGCTCCACGAAAAGTCTGCGGCGCGTGAAAAATTCGCGGCCCATGAAAAGTCTGCGGCGGTGGCGCCGGAACCGCGAGGGACCGTCCGGCCCTCACCTGGGCCGAAGGCCCCTCGCGCGCTCGCGCCACGACGCGGTGCAATGGGGGGAACGACAGGAGGCGCCTTTCTTCCGACACCGACTCCCCCGCTTCGTCGCGGTGGGCGCACGAGGAGGTGGCGTATGCCCTTCGACGACCGTACGGACGCCGGACGCCGACTGGCCCGACGTCTCGGGCAGCTGCGCGACGAGGACGTCGTGGTCCTGGGACTGCCTCGGGGCGGCGTACCGGTCGCGTACGAGGTGGCCGGAGCACTGGAGGCACCGCTGGACGTGCTGGTGGTGCGCAAGCTGGGGGTGCCGTGGCAGCCGGAGCTGGCCTTCGGCGCCATCGGCGAGCACGGGGTCCGTGTCCTCAACCAGGACGTGATCGACAGCTGCGGGCTGCGGGACGAGGAGCTGGCCGACGTCGAGCGCGCCGAACGGGCGGAGCTGGGGCGGCGTGTGGCCCGTTACCGGTCCGGGCGTGCCCGTGTGTCCCTGGCGGGTTGCACCGCGCTGGTCGTGGACGACGGGCTGGCCACCGGCGCCACGGCCGAGGCGGCCTGCCGGGTGGTGCGGGGCCAGGGCGCGACGCGGGTCGTCCTCGCCGTCCCGGTGGGATCGGTGGAGGCCGTCGCCCGGCTGAGCGCGGTGACCGATCACGTCGTCTGCCTGGAGACGGTGGCAGACCTGGGCTCGGTCGGCGCGTGGTACCGCGACTTCACGCAGACGCGCGACTCCGAGGTGATCGATCTCCTCACTCGTGCCACCCCGACCCAGACGCCGCCTCCCGCCCCCGGCGCTGTCCTGTTCGAACCGTCGCGTCCGGGCCGACGGACAGATGTCCCGGTGGGCCGGGCCGGGGCCGGGGTGAGGTCCACGGGCGTGTCCCGGCGCCCGTCCCCGGCCCGGCGGTCGGAGGGGCCCGTGGTCCGCGAGGTGCGGGTGCCCGCCGGACACGTACGGCTGCCCGCTCGGCTGGTGCTGCCCGACGCGGCCCCGGTGGTGGTCGTCTTCGCGCACGGCAGCGGCAGCGGCAGGCACAGTCCGCGCAATCGGTACGTCGCCGACGTCCTCGACCGGGCGGGCCTGGGCACCCTGCTGCTCGATCTGCTCACGGCGGAGGAGGAGGGCGACCGCCGCAATGTCTTCGACGTCGCACTGCTGGCCGACCGGCTGCACGCCGCCACCACCTGGCTGCATGCGGGAACCGGGCTGCCGGTGGCCTTTTTCGGTGCCAGCACCGGAGCCGCGGCCGCCCTGGAGGCCGCCGCCGCGCCGGGGGCCGACATCCGCGCGATCGTCTCCCGGGGCGGGCGCCCCGACCTGGCGACCCCCGCGGCTCTGGCGCGGGTGCGGGCCCCGACCCTCTTCGTCGTGGGGAGTCTGGACTCCATGGTGCTCAGCCTCAACCGTCTCGCCGCCGACCGGCTCCGCTGTGAACACCGGCTCGCCGTCGTGCCCGGCGCCACCCATCTGTTCGAGGAACCGGGGACCCTGGCCATGGCGGCCGAACTGGCCCGCGACTGGTTCACCACCCACCTCGCCAGGCCGGACACCGGGCACCGCCGCCCGGCCTGAGCACGGCTGGACACGCGCGCCGCCGAGCCGACCGCTGCCGTCGCCGCCCGGCGGGGCGGGACGACACCCGCCCGGCAGCCACGGCCCGTACCCGGGCCCGTCACCCCACCCGGGCAAGAGCCCCACGTACGGGCCCGGTTCACCCGTCGCGGTCGAGGCGTGGCGGCAGGGGCCCAGCGTCCCGGGACCAGGGCCGGTGGGCCCTGCGGCCGCGACGTCGAGGGGCCGAGACTGTAATCGGGCACGAACGTCACGGGTGACTTGCCGCCACCCGCCTCCACTGGAGGGCCTTCGTGCCGGGGACCGCTTTCGGGCGAGGCGGTGGCCGCGCGTGGATCGTCGGCCGGCGTGCCCGTGAGCAATGGCTCACCCCGGCGGGCACGTCCCCACAGGCCCTCACCCCCCAGGGGGTGGGGGCCTGCCCGCGCCTCCCGCGGCCGGTGGTCGCGAAGAGGGACGGACGGCACCGGTCGTGCCCGTTCGGCCCGTTCCGGGACCGTTGCCCGCGCGGTCCCCTGAAGGGGAGACGAGGTCCACCCGACGAGGAGGTCCGGTCATGACCGGCACCGCAGCACGGACGGCCACCGCTCCCGGCGCCCCGGAGGCGCAGGTGCACCATCTCGACGTCACCCACGTCCACCAGGACGCCTACGCGGTCGACATCCGCGGTCACCGGATCATGGTCGACCAGCCCACGGAGGCGGGCGGCACGGACACCGCGCCGACGCCGACCGAACTCTTCGCCGCCTCCCTGGCCACCTGCGTCGCCTTCTACGCCGGCCGGTACCTCAGGAGGCACGGCCTGAGCCACGCCGGGCTGCGGGTCCACGCGGAATTCGTCATGGCACCTGACCGGCCGGCCCGCGTCGGCGCCGTCCGCATCGTCATCGGTCTGCCGCCGGTGTTGTC
The DNA here is from genome assembly GCF_032598905.1 of Streptomyces sp. 11x1. Lineage (NCBI taxonomy): Bacteria > Bacillati > Actinomycetota > Actinomycetes > Kitasatosporales > Streptomycetaceae > Streptomyces > Streptomyces sp. 11x1. Next base: position 581,273 of record NZ_CP122458.1, read on the forward strand.
CGAGCAGCGGCGGGCCGCCCTGCTGGCCGTCGCCTCCCACTGCACCGTCCACAACACGTTGCGTGAACCTCCGGAGATCCGCCTGGAGCTGGAGTCCTGAACGCGCGGCTCCGTGAAGGCCGGGGCCGACGGGCCCTGGACCGACCCTCGGGACCGGCGCACGCTGAGAAGTGGAAGACGAGGAGCGGGACGGAAGTGATCATGATGGAAGCCAAGCGGTGGACCGTCCAGATCTACATCAGCGAAGAGGGTGACGAGACGCACGCGCGTGCCGTCCTGGGCACGCGGGACACCGCGCACCTCACCGGCAGGGGGGTGGCCCGGCGCAACCCGATCGACCGCCCCATTCCGGAGATCGGCGACGAACTCGCCGCGAGCCGTGCCCTGGAGGACCTGGCCATCCGCCTCCACGATGTCGCGTCCGACGACATCGTTCAGCTCACCGGCCCTGTCCAGGCGTGAGAGCGAACCGTGGGCCCGGGGTGGGCGGCCGGGGCCCTCCGAGGCGGTCGCCCCGGAGCAGTCGCCACCCGACGGCAGGGTGAGGGAGTCGCTCCCGCCGGGCGGCCCGGCGGCAAGGGGCCGTTGGGCCGCCCGGACGGGTCCCCCGGCCCACGTCCCGCGGCGTCGGTGAGTGGCACGGTGGGACCAGAGACCGTCCAGGGAGGCCGTCATGCCGGACCCGACCGCCGGGAACCGTATCGTCGTCGGCGTCGACGGATCCGACGCGTCCGTGGCCGCGCTGCGGTGGGCCGTACGGCAGGCCCACGCCCAGCGCGCGGACGTCGTCGCCGTCCACGCCTGGGAGACCGCCGGCTCCGCGCTCGCCCCCTACGCTCCGGCGTCGGCCCACCCGGACGCCGCCGAGGAACGCCTTCGGGCCGCGCGGTTGCTCGCGGGAACAGTGCGCCGGGCCCTCGGCCCGCGCTTCGACGGCGCCGTGCGCGCCGTCGTGGTGGAGGGGTCGCCCGCGCGGGTCCTGCTGAAGCACGCCCGCGGCGCGCAACTGCTCGCCCTGGGGCGCGGCGACCACCACGAGTACGGACACCCCGCTGTCGGCGCGGTCGCCCGTGACTGTCTGCGGCACGCCACGGTCCCGGTCGTCACGGTGCCCGTCCCCGAACGGCACGCCTCACCCCCGGACCCCTCCGGGACGCCGCCCTTCGCCGGACGTGGGGCCGCGTAGGCGCACGGCGGCGGGGTGTTGGCGTCCGTGCGCCGGGCGCTCGGTCGGCGGCGGAGGTTGCCTCGGGCCCCCGCGCACGCGCGGCGGTCGTACGACGAGCGTGTCGAACCCGCACGGTCAGGACGAGGGTGAGACCCGCGGCCACGACCGGCAGAAGGGCCGTCGACCCCCTGGTGCTCTCGTACGTCCCTCGGCCATCGCCCGGACGGCCGCGGTGCCTTCCCGGCCCGCGAGCCGTGCCGGCACCGGCGCGGCGGTTCTTGGGACGTTCGGCCGGGGCCGGTCCCGGACGGTCCTTCGTTCGGACCGGTCGCCCCGTTCCCGTACGGGCGACGCCGGACGAAGCTCGTCGGGCGGGCCGGACCGCGGAGGGCGGCGGACCGCGGAACGCATGGGAGGCGGCGCTCATGAAACAGACCCGACGGACGAGGCGGCCCCCTCGGTCCTCACGCCGGCCGGAGCCCCCGGACCTGCGACCACCCTCCGGGCGGCCCCTTCCCTACGGAGCCCGGGCGGTCACGCGCGCGAGTGTGTACAGCGGACATGGGCGCAGCCGGAGGTGAATCGGTCGGCTGCGCCCATGGTGTGGTCCGGAGTCGCCCCGGTCAGGCAGCCCGCACCGGGATCGTCCGGGTGGCCGTCCTCGTCTCCGGCACCGGGACCGTGACGGTCAGTACGCCGTCCTTGTACTCCGCGGTCGCCTCGTCGCCCCTGGCTCCGGCCGGGAGCCGTACGGACCGGGTGAAGGTCCCGTAGCGGAACTCGGTGCGGTGCTTCTCCGCGATCTCCTCACGGCGCTCGGCCCGCAGGGTCAGCACGCCCTCGGTGACCGTGATCTCGACGTCCTTCTCGGGGGTGATCCCCGGCAGTTCGGCGCGCACCACGTACCTGCCGTCCGTCAGGTGTTCCTCGACACGGATGCCGTGTGGCCCGGTCAGGCCGGTCTCGGCCCAGCCGAACAGGTCGGGCAGTGCCGGCCAGAGGGGCAGCCGCTCGATCATGCCGCTCATGTCTGCCTCCTTCCTCGTCACTTTCAGCGTCTCTCCGCGGGGCATCCACCCGCGTGAGCCGATCGGTCCCGAAGGGAGCCTGTCGGCCCTGGACTTCCGACGTGTCCTGGCTCTGTCGAACAGTGGACGCGGCAGGACGGGCATTTGAGGCGCCAATCATGCAAATTCATTCGATAGAAGCACAGTTGATGACAAACAGTAGCCCGTCCGGCACGGATGCAGTGGGATGACCGAATCGTCAGGGAAGGCGGGGTGGCACGGACATGAACGACTTCGTCCCGGTGGCGTCGGCGCGACGCGCCGGGACCACCGATCGGGAGTGCGGTCGCTGCGGTGTGCGACTGGAAGGCGGCGGTGGACCGAGCGTGGTCGAGGAGCGCTTCCGGGGGCTGCTGGAGGCCGCGCCGGACGCCATGGTCATCGTCGACGACACCGGAACCATCCGGCTGGTCAACGCCCAGACGGAGGCCCTGTTCGGCTACCAGCGCGAGGAACTGCTGGGCAGGCCGGTCGAGTTGCTCATCCCGCACCGCTTCCGCGACCACCACACCCGGCACCGCGACGGTTACGCCGCCAACCGGCAGGTGCGCCCGATGGGCGCCGGACTGGAGCTGCACGGGCTACGGAGGGACGGCACGGAGTTCCCGGTCGAGATCAGCCTCAGTCCGCTGGAGACCGCGGACGGACTGCTGGTGTCCGCCGCCGTGCGCGACGTCAGCGACCGCAAGGCCGCCGAGCGGCGTATCAACGAGCTGGCCGCGCTCGTCGAGTCGTCGCAGGACGCGATCCTCGCCAAGACCCTCGACGGCCACATCACGTACTGGAACGCGGCCGCCCACCGGTTGTACGGCTACACGGCCGAGCAGGCCATCGGTCGCCACATGTCGTTCCTCGCCCCGATGGACCGCAGGCACGAGATCAGCGCGCTCATGGAGCGGCTGCGGCAGGGCGAGAAGGTGGAGCACTTCGAGACGCTGCGCCTGACCCGGGCGGGGGCCCTGCTGGACGTCGACGTCACGCTGTGGCCGACCAGGGACACCGACGGCACGGTCGTCGGGGCCTGCGCCATCGTGCGGGACATCAGTGACCGCAAGCGCGCGGAGGCCGAACTCACCGCCCTGTACGAGCAGCAGCGGCACATCGCGCTCACCCTGCAGCGCAGCCTGATGGGGACCCCGCCCGCGATCACCGGGCTGGCCACCGCGAGCCGCTACCGGCCCGCCACCCAGGGCGCGGGTGTCGGCGGCGACTGGTTCGACCTCGTCCCGCTGGGCGCGGGCCGGGTCGGCGTGCTGATCGGTGATGTCATGGGCCGGGGCCTGGAGGCCGCCGCCGTGATGGGCCAGCTGCGGTCCGCCGCGCACGCACTGGCCAAGACCGGCATGCAACCGCGTCAGCTGATGCAGGCCCTCGACACCTGCGTCGCCGACCTCGACGTCCCCGACCAGCTCGTGACCTGCTGCTATCTGGTCATCGCGCCGGACACGGGTACCGTGACCGTCTGTTCGGCCGGCCATCTGCCGACGCTGATCGCCTCCCCCGGCGACCACGTCCGCCGGCTCACCACACCCGTCAACGCGCCCCTCGGCGTCGGGGGCATCCTCTACCAGCAGTCCTGCGAGGAGATCCCGCCGGGGGCCACGCTCGTCCTCTACACGGACGGCCTGGTCGAGACCCCCGGCAGCGACATCGACGACCACATCGGGGAACTCGTCTCCTCCCTGGACGGGTTCTTCGTCCAGGACTCGTGTCTGGAGGCGGCCGCCGACCACGTGCTCGCCCGGCTGCTGCCCGACGCCGAGAGCCACAACGACGACGTCACGCTGCTCCTCGCCCAGCTGCCGGCCGCGCCGCTCGCGTCCGTCACCACCGATCTGCCGGCCGTTCCCTCCTCGGTGCCCGAGGGCAGGGCGTTCCTCACCAAGGCGCTCACCTCCTGGGACTGCGCCGAGCCGGCCGACCACGCGCTGCTGCTGCTCTCCGAGACCCTGACGAACGCCGTCCAGCACGCCGAGGGCCCCGTCGGGCTGCGGGTGTGCCGTACGGCCACGGATCTGACGGTCGAGGTCAGCGACAACAGCCCGCACCTCCCCCAGCCGCGCCTCGCGGCGGAGGACGAGGAGTCGGGACGTGGTCTGCATCTGGTCCGCGCGCTCTCCGAGAGCTGGGGAGTGCGCCCGACGGACGACGGGAAGACCACCTGGTTCACGCTCAAGTTGTGACACCACCGACGGGACCCGGCCGAGCCGGAGGGTTCCCTCGCCCTCCGGCTCTCCCCGGGCCTCCCCCCTGGTCCCGTCCTCCCTCTCAGCCGACGAACTCCCTTACCGCCGACTTCAGTTGCGCCAGTCCCTGCTTGGCGTCGGTGAAGAACATGCCGGTCCTGGGGTCGGTGTAGAGCTCGTTGTCGACGCCCGCGTAGCCGTGTCCCATGGAGCGTTTGATGACGACGACGCTCTTGGCCCTGTCGACATCGAGGATCGGCATTCCGGAGATGGCGTTGCCGGGGCGGCGGGCCATCGGGTTGGTCACGTCGTTGGCGCCGACCACCAGGGCCACGTCCGCCTGGGGGAACTGCGGGTTGATGTCCTCCATCTCCTTCAGCTGTGTGTAGGGCACGTTCGCCTCCGCCAGGAGCACGTTCATATGGCCCGGCATACGGCCCGCGACCGGATGGACGGCGTAGCTGACGTCAATGCCGTGGTCGGTCAACAGCTGTGCCAGGTCGCCGAGTTCGTGCTGGGCCTGGGCGGCGGCCAGTCCGTAGCCCGGGACGAGGACGACCTTGCTCGCGTACGCCAGCTGGACGGCCACGTCGTCGGCGGAGACCGCCCGTACCTGGGCGGGTGTCCCGCCCGCGGGGGCTGTCTCCGGGGCGCTGTCACCCGTACCGAAGCCGCCCACGACGACGTTGGCGACGGACCGGTTCATGGCGTCGGCCATCAGCTTGGTGAGGATGCCGCCGGAGGAGCTGACGAGCATGCCGGCGACGATGAGCGCGGTCTCGTCGAGCACGAAGCCGGCCATCGCGACCGCCGACCCGGTGAAGGCGTTCAGCAGGGCGATGACCACCGGCATGTCGGCGCCGCCGATCGGCAGCACCATCGTCACGCCGAACAGGAGTGCCACGGCCGTCAGCCCGTACAGGGCCGTGCGGGAGTCCGGGGCGAGCACCAGCCAGACCGTGCCGACGACGAAGGAGACCGGCAGCAGCGCGTTGAGCAGCCGTGCCCCGGGGAACACCACCGGCGCCCCGGACACGACGCCCTGGAGTTTGCCGGCGGCGATCAGGGATCCGGAGAAGGTCACCGCGCCGATGACGATGTCCAGCGCCCCGGGAAGCGCGACCCGGGCGCCGATCGCAGCCGGGTCGTCGGCCTGGAGCAGATCGTTGATCGCGATGAGGGCGGCGGCGCCACCGCCGACGGCGTTGAAGAGACTCACCAGTTGCGGCATCGCGGTCATCCGCACCTCACGCGCGGCCCACAGGCCGAGCGCCGCGCCGACGAGTCCGCCGGTGCCCAGGACGAGCCAGCCGGCGCGGTCGATCACGCCCTCGTCCGCCACCAGCCAGACGGTCGCCGCGATCGCCGCCGCCATGGCCATGGCGGAGAGGGTGTTGCCGCGGCGGGCGGTGCGGGGATGGTTCATCAGGTGCAGACCCAGCACGAAGCACGCGGCAGCGCCGAGGAAGATGTAGTGGACGGCGTTCGAGACGGTGTCCATGCCGCTCACACCTCCGCCTTCTCACGTGTGCCGGTGGCGGACCGCTCCGGCTTCGGTACGGCCTGCCTGGCCTTGAACATCTCCAGCATCCGGTCGGTGACGACGTACCCGCCGACGACGTTCATGGCACCGAACACCATCGCCACGAAGGCCAGCGTCCAGCCGATCCAGTCGTGCGACTCGGCGGCGATCAGCATGGCGCCGATGACGACGATCCCGTGCACGGCGTTGGAGCCGGACATCAGGGGTGTGTGGAGGGTCGCCGGGACCTTGCTGATGACTTCGACACCTACCAGCACGCTCAGCACGAACACGGTGATCGCGGTGAGCAGATCGAGGTCGTTCATGATGTTCCGTCTCCCATCAGGGCTCCGGTGATCTCGTCCGTCGGGTCGAGGACGAGTTCTCCGTCGCGCACGAGGTGGCGCAGCAGCGCGACGAGGTTGCGGGCGTACGCCGTGGACGCGGCGGTCGCCATCGCCGACGGCAGTCGTCCGGCGCCGATGACGGTGACCCCGCCCGCTCGCACGTCCGTCTTGTCGGGCTCGGAGCCCTCGACGTTCCCGCCGAGTTCGCTCGCCGCGAGGTCGACGACGACCGAGCCCGGCTTCATGCCCGCCAGTGCGGTGCCGGTCACCAGCAGCGGGGGCTTGCGTCCGGGGACCTGGGCAGTGGTGATCACGACGTCGGAGCGGGCGATGTGCGCGTCCAGCGCCTCGCGTTGGGCCCGCTGCTCGTCCTCGGTCAGCTCCCGTGCATAGCCCCCCTGTCCGGCGCCCGATTCCGCTTGGTGAGGGCTCCGGATGTCGAGGAACCGGGCGCCGAGGGATTCCACCTCCCCTCGGGATGCGGGGCGTACGTCGTACGCCGTGACGACGGCGCCGAGGCGCCGGGCGGTGGCGATCGCCTGGAGCCCGGCGACACCGGCACCGAGGACCATCACCTGAGCGGGACGCATGGTGCCCGCGGCGGTGGTGAGCATCGGGAAGAACCGGTCGTAGGCGTCGGCGGCGAGCAGGGCCGCCTTGTAGCCGGCGACGCTCGCCTGGGACGTCAGCGCGTCCATGGACTGGGCGCGGCTGAGGGTGCGCGGCAGCAGATCGAGGCTGACCGCGTGCACTCCGCGGTCCGTCAGCCCGGCGACGAGCTCGGGGTGGCGCAGTGGTTCGAGCAGGCCGACGAGGGTCTGGCCGGGGTGCAGCAACCTGACGGCGTCCGCGTCGGGCGGCCCGACGCACAGGACGACGTCCGCGGCTGCGAGCAGCTCGCCCAGGACCACGACGGTCGCGCCCGCCTCGGCGTACTCGGCGTCGGTGAACCAGGCGCCGCTGCCGGCACCGGTCTCGACGAGAACGTCGATGCCGGCCCGGCGCAGCAGGGTGACGGCCTCGGGGACGAGGGCGACGCGACGTTCGCCGGGCGCTCGTTCCCGTACGGCTCCCACGATGACGGTGGCCATGATCTGCTGCCTCTCCCTGTGGTCCGGGGGTGCCCGGGCCTCAGAACCGGAAGACGAGCCGTGCTTCGGCACGTCCGCCGAGCACCTCGTCGAAGGAGTCGTTGACCTGGTCCAGGCGGCGCGGCTCGGCGATGACCTGGGTGCGTCCGGCGGCGTGCAGGGCGAACACCTCGCTGAGGTCCTGACGGGTGCCGACGATGGAGCCGATGACGGAGATCCCGCCGAGGACGGTCTCGAAGATCGGCACGTCGATCGCCGCGTCGTCGGCGGGCAGGGCGACCATGACCAGGCGTCCACCGCGGTTGAGCGACCGGTAGGCCTGCTCGAACGCCTTGGGTGCGGCGGCGAGCACGACGGCCACGTCCGCGCCGCCCGCGTTCCTGATCTCCTCGACCGGGTCGTGCGTACGGGCGTTGACGAGGTGGTCGGCGCCGAGCCGGTGGGCGAGGCCGAGCTTGTCCGGTTCGAGGTCGACGGCGGTGACGAAGCCTCCGACGAGCCGGGCGTACTGGACGGCGAGGTGGCCGAGTCCGCCGATGCCGAAGACGGCGACGCGTTCGGCGGGGACCACGCGCGCGACCTTGACGGCCTTGTACGTGGTGACGCCCGCGCAGGTCAGGGGTGCCGCGTCGAACGAACTCACGCCCTCGGGGACCCGGACGACTGCGCCCGCGTCCGCCACGGCGTACTCGGCGTAGCAACCGTCCACGGAGTAGCCGGAGTTGACCTGGCTCTCGCACAGGGTCTCCCAGCCGGAGACACAGAAGCGGCAGGTGCCGCAGGACGAGCCGAGCCAAGGGACGGCCACGCGTGTGCCGACCAGGTCGGCCGGTACGCCCGCGCCGACGGCGTGGACCGGGCCGATGCCTTCGTGACCCGGGACGAACGGGGGCCGCGGCTTGACGGGCCAGTCGCCGTGGGCCGCGTGGATGTCGGTGTGGCAGAGTCCCGAGGCCTCCATCCGGACGAGCACCTGACCGGGGCCGGGCTCGGGGACGGGAAGTTCCTGGATCTCCAGGGGCTTGCCGAAGTCGGTGACGACCGCTGCCTTCATGATCTTTCCCTCTCCCAGCGTTGTACTGCGGTGTGGTGGCTGCCGGCCGGTCAGCCGGCCTTGCGGCGGGGTTCCTTGACGCGGGTCACGAACCTCAGCCCCTCCCCGGCCGGGAGGGAGAACCCGCCCGGTGTGCCGGGCTCGACGTCCAGGACGAAGAGGGGGCGGCCGAGGGCTTCGTACTGGTCGGCGTCCATGTGGAAGGTGCAACCGACGATCACACCGACCAGCATGTCGCCCTCACCGACGGCGAACTCACCGGCGGGGAAGCACATCGGGTCGCTCCCGTCGCAGCAGCCGCCGGACTGGACGAACATCACCGGCCCCCCGTGGGCGGCACGCAGGGCCTCGATGGCCCGGCGCGCCGCCCGGGTGGCCGTGACGCGCCCGGCGGTGCCGTACTCGACGTGCGCGGGCATGTCCGACCACTCCCCTCAGAACAGTCCCAGGGGCTTGTCGCTGTAGCTGACCAGGAGGTTCTTGGTCTGGCTGTAGTGGTCCAGCATCATCTTGTGGGTCTCGCGGCCGATGCCGGAGACCTTGTAGCCACCGAACGCGGCACCGGCCGGGTACTGGTGGTAGCAGTTGGTCCAGACGCGGCCCGCCTTGATGGCGCGGCCCATGCGGTAGGTGCGCCCGGTGTCGCGGCTCCACACGCCGGCCCCGAGGCCGTACAGGGTGTCGTTGGCGATGCGCAGTGCCTCCGCCTCGTCCTTGAACGTGGTGACGGAGAGGACGGGTCCGAAGATCTCCTCCTGGAAGACCCGCATGCGGTTGTGGCCCTTGAGGACGGTCGGCTCGTAGAAGTAGCCGTCGGCGAGTTCTCCGTCGAGGGTGGGCCGGTGGCCTCCGACGAGCAGTTCGGCGCCCTCCTTGACGCCGATGTCGACGTAGGAGGCGATCTTCTCGACCTGCTGCCTGGACACCTGCGGGCCGATCATGGTGTCGGTGTCGAGCGGGTGGCCCTGCTTGATGGCGCGGATGCGCTCCAGGCAGCGGCCCATGAACTCCTCGTAGATGTCCTCCTGGATCAGTGCGCGCGAGGGAGCGGTGCAGACCTCGCCCTTGTTGAACGCGTACAGCACCAGTCCCTCGACCGCCTTGTCCAGGAAGTCGTCGTCGCGGGCCAGCACGTCGTCGAAGAAGATGTTCGGCGACTTGCCGCCCAGCTCCAGGGTGACCGGGATGATGTTCTGGGCCGCGTACTGCATGATCAGCCGGCCGGTGGTGGTCTCTCCGGTGAAGGCCACCTTGGCGATGCGCTTGTTGGTGGCGAGCGCCTTGCCGATCTCGGCGCCCGGTCCGTTGACGACGTTGAGGACGCCGGGCGGCACGATGTCGCCGATGACCTCCATCAGCTTCAGGATCGACCACGGGGTGGGCGACGCGGGCTTGATGACGGTGGCGTTGCCCGCGGCGAGCGCGGGGGCGAGCTTCCACGCGGCCATCAGCAGCGGGAAGTTGAACGGGATGATCTGTCCGACCACGCCGAGCGGCTCGTGGAAGTGGTAGGCGATGGTGTCCTTGTCGATCTCGGTGATCTCGCTCTCCTCCGCGCGGATCGCCGCGGCGAAGTAGCGGAAGTGGTCGGCCGCGAGGGGGATGTCGGCGGCGAGGGTCTCACGGACCGGCTTGCCGTTCTCCCAGCTCTCGGCGACGGCGAGTTCCTCACGGTGGGCGTCGATGGCGTCGGCCACCTTGTTCAGCACCGCGGCCCGCTGGGCCGTGGAGGCCTCGCCCCACGCGTCCTTCGCCGAGTGCGCGGCGTCGAGGGCGAGTTCGATGTCCGCGGGCCCGGACTTGGGGATCTCGCAGATCGGCTTGGCGGTGGCGGGGCACAGGTTGGTCGAGTACTGACCCGTGGTGGGTGCCTCCCACTTGCCGCCGATGAAGTTCTCGTACCGGGGGGCGACGTCGACGACGCTGCCCGGCCTGCCCGGAGGCTCGTACTTCATGGCCGTCCCCTTTCCCTTCGGTGTCCCGTCACGACGATCGGGGTGATGTCACCACGCTAGGAAGGGGAACGCTGCAACTGCGCTGCATAACGCCGGGCCTGGGGTGGCACGAGGATCTCCGGGTCCAGTGCGCGGGCGCGCGCCGCGGCGGCGGCGCGCTGTGCCGAACCACCGGGAAGCAGGTGGGCGAGCGTCCGCCACGCGACGGCGTCGTCGGCCCCCCAGGCCGTGTCGACCCAGCGGCGCAGCAGCCGGGGGTCGCCGGCGCCGAGCACGGCACCGCGCACCTGCTGTTCCAGGGCGCGCCGGTGTTCCACGACGACCGGCGCCTCGGAGCGTGGCAGCAGCGGTCCGCGGTACCGGTCCAGCGCCTGCTCCGCCCGCCCCTCGGCGAGCAGCGCGGCGACGTCCCCGAAGTCGCTGCGCACGGGCCGCAGCAGCGCGTAGGGCCGGGAGCCGAGGAGGCCGGGACCGAGCGCCGCGCGCAGCCGGGTGAGTTCGGCTCGCAGTGTCGACGGGGGCACCTCCCGTTCGGAGAGGTCCACGGCGAGTCGGCCGCCGGGCACGCCCCGGCCTTCCAGGGCGAGCGCCACGACGATCTCGCTGTGCCGTGGGCTGAGCCGGTGCACGCGGCCGGCGTGCGCCAGCAGGACGCTGTCCCGGCCCAGCGCCGTCAGCCCTACGTCGGCGCCGCACCGCGTGGCGACGGCATCGGGCGGGCTCAGCGGTCGTCCGTCGGGCCCGAGCAGGACGGGCGGTGCGGGGAGCCCGCGCGCGAGTTCCGCCTCGGCGGCCAGCGCGGCGGCACGCACCGCCGCGAGCGCGGGGGGTGTGGCGATGGTGCTGCCACCGGTCAGGTCGACCACGCCCAGCAGCAGCCCGGTGGCGGGGTCGCGTACGGGGGCCGCCGCGCAGGACCAGGCGTGTGCGGCGGAGTTGTAGTGCTCGCCGTTCACGATCTGGACGGGGTGGCCCAGCGCCAGTGCGGTGCCGGGGGCGTTCGTTCCGGCCTGCCCCTCGGACCACCCGGCTCCTTCCGCGAAGTGCATCCTCTCGGCGCGTGCGACGGTCCTGGTGTCACCCTCGACCCACAGCAGGGTTCCCTCGACGTCCCCGACCGCGAACACGTGCCCGTCGTCCGCCGCCCCGGAACCGAGCAGCTCCCGTAGCAGGGGCATGACAGCGGCCAGGGGGTGCGTGCTCCGGTAGGCCGCCAGGTCCTGGGACGTGCGGCGCAGCGGCGGCAGTCGGCTTCCGTCGGGCCGCACGCCGCACGACTCACAGCGTTGCCATGACTCGAACACCAGAGGTCGCGTCTCGGGCGGGGCTCCGCGCGAGGGCTCGGCCGCGTACGGCTCGTGCGGGGCGAGCGGCGCGGGCATCGACGGGGAGGTCGACGCGTCCATGGCACCTCCCGCGTCCTTGCTTCCTGCCTGCCCCCACAGCCTCGCCCTGGTGCCGCGACGCTCCGCAGATGCCGAACGGCCCTCGGGTAAGGGCCTGTTGGCCCCACCCGCGACGATCACGGCCGTGAGCGGGTCACCCTCGGGTGTCCAGCGGTTCGAGGAACGTCAGCACCGAGGCGTCCTCCTCGATCAGCGGGGTGAGGGCGGCGTTGAACGGGGAGCCGTAGGCAGCGTTCAGGTGCGCTTGGAAGGCGTCCTCGTCCCGGTAGACCTCGAAGATCCAGTAGGCACGCGGCGCGGCCTCCTTGGTGTAGACGTCGAAGGCGAGGTTGCCTTCCTCGGCGCGCACCTTGAGGGCGTAGTCCCGGATCAGGCGGGTGACTTCGTCCTCCGCTCCCTCACGGGCGGTGAACTCGGCGAGCAGGGTCTTCGTCATGGTGGCGTGTCCTCGTCCGTGGCTGGGCCGGGGGGTGCGTGGGGCGCGGGGTCGCTGGTTCAGGAGCCGGGCGGCGTACGCGCCGTCACGCGTCGGCGGCGGTCACCGGTTGTGCCAGCTGCTCCCGCCAGGGCGGATTGGGGCCGGCGACCGAGCAGGTCAGGGCAGCGACCCGGGCGGCGAAACGGCAGGCCTCGGCCACGTCGTCGACGTCGAGACCGGCCAGCCGGCCACCGAGGAGGTCGCCTTCCGCGAGGTGGTGCAGCAGCCCGGCGGTGAAGGAGTCCCCGGCGCCCACGGTGTCGACGACCCGGGTGGTCACCCCGGGCACCCGTACCCGTTCGCCGTCGAGGGAGGCGAGGGCGCCGTCGGCGCCGAGCGTGATCACGACCAGGCGTACCCCCGCGGCGTGCCAGATGTCGCAGGCCCGCTCCGGCGAGGTGCCGGGCAGCAGCAGTTCGAGGTCGTCCTCGCTCAGCCGCAGGATGTCGGCGAGGCGGCACCAGCGCGCGAGCCGCTCCCGGTAGACGTCGGGGTGGACCAGCAGCGGCCGGACGTTGGGGTCGATGCTGACGGTGGCCCCGGGCGCCGCCCGGTCGAGGAACTCCTCCACCGCGGTCGCGCCCGGCGCGCGGACCAGCGCCAGTGAGCCGGTGTGCACGCAGACGGCTTCCGACAGGTCCACCCGCTCCAGTTCTCCCGGAGTCCACTGCCAGTCGGCCGTGTTCTGGGCGTGGAAGGAAAACACGGCCTGCCCCTGCGCGTCCAGCTCCGCCACGGCCAGCGTGCTGGGCTCGGCGGCGGCCACGGCGTACGACAGATCCACGCCGGACGCTTCCAGATGGCTCCGGAAGAGACGGCCGAACAGGTCGTCGGAGAGGCGGGCGAGGAAACGAGCCGGGGTGCCCAGACGAGCCAGCGCCACCGCCGTGTTCGCGGGTCCGCCACCGGGCAGGACGCGCAGCGCGAGTTCGTTCGGGGCGGCCGGGGTTTCGGCGAAGGCGTCCGCTACGCACTCCCCCAGGACGGTGATCTGGCGCGGGCTCATGGGCTGCTCTTCTCTCCGGGAGGACCGGGACAGCGGGCGCTCGGTGACACGGCCGTGGAACGGGGCGCGGGGACCGCGGTCGTGGACGTTGCCGATTTGTGACGGGTGCAAGGCATTGACGTTGCCGCGAGACGGAGTCCATCATCCTCGCCATGCAGTGTCAACGATGACATAAGTCAGCGATGACACATCGGGGCGGCATGCTCCGAACTCCCGGCCCCGTGCCGCTCGCAATCCCACAGGAGTGTTCATGTCTCGCACCGCTCGCCTGTCCTCCGCCGTCCTCAGAGCCGCCGCCGTGACCGGTGTCGCGGCACTCGCCCTCACCGCCTGCGGGCCCGGTTCCGGTGCCGACTCCGGCTCGGACTCCTCCGGCTCCGGCTCGGGCGACGTCAAGGTCGGTCTGATCACCAAGACCGACACCAACCCGTTCTTCGTGAAGATGAAGGAAGGCGCGGAGAAGACCGCGAAGGCCGAGGGCGTCGAGCTGATGACCGCCGCCGGCAAGTTCGACGGGGACAACGCCGGTCAGGTCACCGCCATCGAGAACATGGTGGCCGCCGGGGTGAAGGGCATCCTGATCACCCCCAGCGACTCCAAGGCGATCGTCCCCGCGATCGAGAAGGCGAAGGCCAAGGGCGTCCTGGTCATCGCCCTGGACACCCCGACCGAGCCGGAGAGCGCGGTCGACGCCCTCTTCGCCACCGACAACGTCAAGGCGGGCGAACTGATCGGTGAATACGCCAAGGCCGCGATGAAGGGCAAGGAGGCGAAGATAGCCGCCCTCGACCTCGCGCCCGGGGTCTCCGTCGGCGTGCAGCGCCACGAGGGCTTCCTGAAGGGCTTCGGCGCCACCGACAAGGACGTCGCCTGTGCCCAGGACACCGGCGGCGACCAGGCCAAGGGGCAGACGGCGATGGAGAACTGCCTCCAGAAGGAGCCGGACATCAACGTCGTCTACACCATCAACGAGCCGGCCGCCCTCGGCGCCTACACCGCCCTGAAGGCCAAGGGCCGGGAGAAGGACGTCCTGATCGTCTCCGTCGACGGCGGCTGCACCGGCACCCAGGCCGTCAAGGACGGAAAGATCGCCGCGACCTCGCAGCAGTACCCGCTGAAGATGGCCGCCGAGGGCGTCAAGGCCGTGGTGACCTACGCGAAGGACGGCAAGAAGGCGTCCGGTTACACCGACACCGGCGTCACGCTGATCTCCGACAAGGCACAGGACGGCGTCGCGTCGAAGGACACCGCCTACGGCCTGGAGAACTGCTGGGGCTGAGCCGTCCCCGAGGACCTGTCGTCAGGAACACGCCTGGGCCGCGGGGCTCGGCACGCACCGAGCCCCGCTCACCGGTGGTCTTCAGGCGCCGCGGCCCGAAGCCGGCGTGATCCGAACGACAGGCCCCAGGCCCGTACGAGACCGCCACCTCCCTGTGCGGGGCGGCCGGCCCGCCACCTCCCCGACCGGCGGGAGCGGCCGCCCCCCTTGTCCTGGCGACAAGGATCTGTCTTCCGACAAGGACTTCGCATGACAGCCACGTCCACGCCCCCGAGCACCTCCTCGCCGTACGCGGAGCTGAAAGCCCCGACGACGGCCCGCAGGCTGCTCACGGCTCCGACCACCGGGCCTCTGGCCGCCCTGCTCCTGGCCTGTGCCTTCTTCTCCCTCTCGACCGACCAGTTCCTCACCGGCGGCAACTTCTCCCTGATCATTCAGCAGGTCATGGTCGTCGGCACGCTCGCCATCGGCCAGACCCTGATCATCCTCACCGCCGGCATCGACCTGTCGTGCGGTGCCGTGATGGCGTTCGGCAGCATCGTGATCGCCAGGATGGCGGCCGAGGGCACGCTGCCGCCGCTGGCCGCCATCGGCCTGGGCCTGGTCGTCTGCGGCGGATTCGGCCTGCTCAACGGCGTGTTGGTGCAGAAGATCCCGCTGCCGCCGTTCATCGTCACCCTCGG
The DNA here is from genome assembly GCF_032598905.1 of Streptomyces sp. 11x1. Taxonomy (NCBI): domain Bacteria; kingdom Bacillati; phylum Actinomycetota; class Actinomycetes; order Kitasatosporales; family Streptomycetaceae; genus Streptomyces; species Streptomyces sp. 11x1. Next base: position 596,515 of record NZ_CP122458.1, read on the forward strand.
CATGCTCAATGTGGCGTTCGCCCTGACCCACATCTACTCCGAGGAGCAGACGGTCACCAACCTGCCCGGTCCGCTGACGGCGCTCGGGGAGACCTTCCCGCTCGGCTACACCGACGTGACCTACGGCTCGCTGGTCACCATCGCCCTGTTCCTCCTCCTCGCCTACGCGCTGAGCAGCACCGGCTGGGGCCGGCACGTCTACGCGCTCGGCAACAGCCCGGAGGCGGCCCGGCTGAACGGTATCCGCACCTCCCGTCTGACCATCGGCGTCTACACCGTGGCGGGCGTGCTCTACGGCATCGCCGCCCTGCTGCTCATCTCCCGTACCGGCGTGGGCGATCCGCAGGCCGGGCAGACCGACAACCTGGACAGCATCACCGCCGTGGTCCTCGGCGGCACCAGCCTGTTCGGCGGACGCGGATCGGTCCTGGGCACCTTCATCGGTGTGCTGATCGTCGGTGTCTTCCGCAACGGCCTGCAGCTGATGGGTGTCGCCTCGATCTACCAGACGCTGATCACCGGTGTGCTGGTGATCCTCGCGGTGACCGTCGACCAGATCTCCCGGAAGAAGGCCCGATGACCGCCACCCCGACCCCCGTTCTGCAGGCCCGCGGTCTGGTCAAGCGGTACGGCCATGTCACCGCCATCGACGGCGCCGACTTCGACCTCATGCCGGGCGAGGTGCTGGCCGTCATCGGTGACAACGGCGCCGGCAAGACGAGCATGATCAAGGCCCTCACCGGCGCGGTGACCCCGGACGCGGGCGAGATCCGCCTCAACGGCGAGCCCATCACCTTCTCCGGTCCGCAGAGCGCACGCGCCCACGGCATCGAGACGGTGTACCAGGACCTCGCCGTGGCCGCGTCCATGGACATCGCCTCGAACATGTTCCTCGGCCGTGAGCTGCGCCGCCCCGGTGTGCTCGGCAGCGCCTTCCGCATGCTGGACAAGAAGCGCATGCGGAAGGAGGCCGCGGAGCACATGGCCGATCTGAAGATCGGCCTGCGCTCGCTCACGCAGGCCGTCGAGACCCTCTCCGGAGGACAGCGGCAGGCCGTCGCGGTGGCCCGTGCCGTCGCCTGGGCCCGCAGCGTCGTCGTCATGGACGAGCCCACCGCCGCCCTCGGCGTCAAGGAGTCCGGTCAGGTCCTCGACCTCATCCGCCGGGTCCGTGACAAGGGCATGCCGGTCGTCCTGATCAGCCACAACATGCCGCATGTCTTCGAGATCGCCGACCGGATCCACGTCCACCGCCTCGGCAGGCGCGCGGCCGTGATCAAGCCGTCGGACTACTCGATGGCGGAGGTCGTCGCCATCATGACCGGCGCGCTCACCGTGGACGCGGCCGGCGCTACTGTCGTAGCGGATTCGGAGGCCGCAAAGGCCGCCGGAGTACAGGCCACCTGACAGCACGACACGCTCTCGCAGTTCCGGCCGAAGGCCGCGGCCGGGACCGAGAGCCCACAGGAGACGGTTTCCTCCATGGCAGCGCGCCGCCCCACCCTGGCCGACGTCGCCCGAGAAGTCGGCGTCAGCGCCAAGACGGTCTCCCGCGTCCTCAACGAGGACGGACCCGTCTCGGCGCAGACCCGGGAGCAAGTCCTCGCCGTGGTGGCCCAGTTGGGCTTCCAGCCGAACCTCATGGCCCGCAACATGCGCGTCGGCGGCCCGGACACCACGGTCGGACTGGTCGTTCCCGACCTCGGCAACCCGTTCTTCGGGGCCGTCGCCCGGGGCATCGAGGACAGCGTCCGCGAACGCGGGCTGACGCTGCTCATGGGGTCGTCCGCCGACGACCCCGACCGTGAACGCTCCCTGACGGCCAAGTTCCTGGCCCGGCGCGTCAGCATCCTGATCGTCGTGCCGTCGGTCGGCGCCGACCACTCCCACCTGCGGGCGCAGCGTACGGCGGGGCTGCCCGTCGTCTTCCTCGACCGCCCCGGGGTCGGACTCACCACGGACAGCATCGTCAGCTCCAACCGGGCGGGTGCCCTGGACGGCGTCACCCATCTCATCGCCCACGGGCACCGACGCATCGGCTTCGTCGGCGACCTGCCCGCCAAGCTGTACACCCGCCGCGAGCGACTCGCCGGCTACCGCGCCGCGCTGGGGGAGGCGGGCATCCCCTACGACCCCGCGCTGGTCGCCGACGCGCACGACCAGCGGGGTGCCGCGGCCGCGACCGCCCAGCTCCTCGAACTGCCCCACCCGCCCACCGCCCTGTTCGCCGGGAACAACATCATGGCGCTGGGCATAGTGGCCGAACTCGCCCGCGGCAAGCGCAAGGAGGTGGCGGTGGTCGCCTTCGACGACGTGTCGCTCGCCGAGGCGCTGGAACCCGCCCTGACCGTCGTCGCGCAGGACCCCGAGGAGATCGGTCGGACCGCCGCGACCACCGCTCTGGCCCGACTCGACGGCGACCGCTCCCGCGCACGCACACTCACCGTCCCCACCCGGCTGATCGTCCGTGGTTCGGGCGAGCAGCCGGCGCCCGCCCCGTAGGGCTCCGCGCCGAGTTCCTCCGCTACCGATCACTTGCCCACTGCTCCAGCGTTCAGGGTGGAGGTGCAGGGCATCTTTGCCTCGGTCAGGGGCCCGTGAAGCAGGAACCCGAGGTGGCACCGCGTAGCGGTGCTGACCGGAATCGCCTGCGTTCACGCAGGCGAGGGCGTCAACGGCCGTGCTTCGACGGCACCCGCCACACGAGGGTCGTGCCGCCGCCGGGCGGGCTGGTGGTCTCCAGCTCGCCGCCGGACTGGCGGGCGCGTTCGGCCATGTTGCGCAGTCCGCTGCGGCGGCCCTCGGCGGGAATGCCCACCCCGTCGTCGCCGACCGTGAGGCGGACCTCTCCCTCGGCGGCCTCCACCACCAAGTCGGCCCGGGACGCGTGGGCGTGCCGGGCGACGTTGGTCAGGGCCTCGGAGAGTACGGCCACCACGTGGTCGGCGGCTTCCTTGGGCACGTCGGTGTCCAGCAGTCCCTCCAGCCGCAGGCTGGGGGCGAAGCCCAGGACGGGTGCCGCCTCGCCGACCACACGCACCACGCGGGCCCGCAGGCCGACACCGGTGGCACTCTCGCGCGACCGGAGGCCGAAGATGGTCGATCTGATGATCTTGATGGTCTCGTCGAGGTCGTCCACGGCCCGCAGCACGCGCTCGGAGGCCCCCGCGTGTTCGATGAAGCGGCCCGCGCTCTGCAGGGTCATACCGGTGGCGAACAACCGCTGGATGGCGAGGTCGTGCAGGTCGCGGGCGATGCGGTCGCGGTCCTCCAGCACCGCGATCTGTTCGGCGTCCCGACGGCGCTCGGCCAGTTCCATGGCGACCGCGGCCTGCGCGGCGAAGCCCTGGAGGCGTTCGATCTCCGGCTCGGTGAACACCGTCCGGCCCACCGCGCGCGCCAGCAGCAGGATGCCCCGCGTCCCCTCCCCCGATCCGATGGGGACGGCCACGGCGGGGCCGAGACCGGTGAGGCTCGGCACACCCGGCACACCCGGCACGCCCGTCACGCCCGATTCGTCACGGGAGACGTCCGCGCTGGTCACGGGGGCGGCGTCGGAGAAGGCCCGGCCGATCAGATTGCCCTCCAGGGGCAGCACCAGCCCGCGGTGGGCCGTCGCCCCCTCACCGATGGCGAGATCGACGGTGAGCGAGTCGGTGCCTTCCATCGGCACCGCGACGACCGCGAGGGCCGCGGCCATGATCTCCCGGGCGCGCTCGGCGATCATCCGGAGGACCTCGCCGGGCTCGCCGCCCGACATCAGGCTGTGGGTGATCTCGGCGTTGGCACGCAGCCACCGCTCCCGCAACCGCGACTCCTCGTACAACCGCGCGTTGTCGATCGCCACACCCGCCGCCACCGCCAACGTCGACAGCACCGACTCGTCCTCCTCGTCGAACCGCGCCCCACCCCGCTTCTCCGTCAGATACAAATTCCCGAACACCTGCTCACGCACCCGGATCGGCACACCCAGAAACGAATTCATCGGCGGATGATTCGGCGGAAAACCGTACGACGCCGGATGCTCCGACAACCTCGCCAGACGCAACGGCTCCGGATGACTGATCAACTCCCCCAGAATCCCGTGCCCCTCCGGAAACGGACCGATCAACGCAATCCGCTCCTCACTCACCCCCACCGTATGGAACGCCGACAACCGCTTCCCGTCCGGCCCGATCACACCCAACGCCGCATACTCCGCGTCCACCAACACCGCAGCCGCCTCCACGATGCCCCGCAACGCCTGCTCCAACTCCAGCTCACGCCCGACCGACAGCACCGCCTCCAACAGACTGTGCACCCGATCCCGCGTCCCCCGCGCCGCATCCAGACGCGCCTGCAACTCCCCCAGCAGCTCATCCAGCCTCAGCTGCGGCAGCCTCACACGGGCTTCATCGGCCCTGTCCACGCCCGCCACCGGTGTTCCTCCACATTCGCCGCAGCCTGCCGGCAGCCGCCCGCTCCGCCGCTGTCGTGGGCCACGGTAACGGCCCGTCAGCGGGGACGGTAGCGGATCCGGTCGCGTACCGGTCCGGCGTGGACGCGGTCCACCCGCGCCTGCCCCGACCGGGCGGACGCGCGGCGTCCGGCCTGCGGCTGCACCCGGCGTCCGCGGTCTACTGCCCTTCCTGCCGCAGCCGGTCCTGGGCCTGGGTGGCGATGACGGCGGCCTGCACGCGCCGCTCCACACCGAGCTTGGCGAGCAGACGGGAGATGTGGTTCTTGACCGTCTTCTCGGCGAGGAAGAGCCGCTGACCGATCTGACGGTTGGTCAGGCCCTCGCCGATCAGGGCCAGGATCTCCCGCTCCCGCTCGGTCAGACCCGGCAGCGCCTCGGGTTCCTGCTCCTCCTTCGGCCCCTGCCGCAGGCGCGCCATCAGCCGCGCGGTGGCACTGGGGTCGAGCAGGGACTGGCCCGCGGCCACCGTGCGCACCGCCGACACCAGGTCCGAGCCTCGGATCTGCTTCAGGACGTACCCGGAGGCCCCCGCCATGATCGAGTCCAGGAGGGCCTCCTCGTCGTCGAACGAGGTCAGCATCAGACAGATGAGTTCCGGCATGCGGGAGCGCAGTTCCCGGCACACGGTGATCCCGTCGCCGTCGGGCAGGCGGACGTCGAGCACCGCCACCTGCGGTCGCAGGGCGGGGACCCGCACCAGGGCCTGCTCCACGGTTCCGGCCTCGCCGATCACCGAGATGTCCGGCTCGTCGTTCAGCAGGTCGCGCACTCCACGGCGTACGACCTCGTGGTCGTCCAGCAGGAAGACCCGGATCTGGTCCTCCGAACCCGGCTGCTCGCTGACCGGCATCGCTTCACTCCTCGGTTCCGCACTCACGCCGCCCTGTCCACCACGAACAGTATGGGCCTCGACCCGATGATCCTCGTCGTACCGGGGCCGGACGGCCAGGGCCTGTCGGCCCTGTTTCAGGGCGGATCACCTGCTCATCGGCCCCAGGCCGGCGGACCCGTGCGGCGCCGCCCTTCACTCCGTACGCCACCGCTCCCACAGCGGTGGCGCTCGGCCCCGGAGGCATTCCTCATGGCCCGTCACGACCGTGGCCCCGAGGCCACGGTTCAGGCCTGGGGTGGGGCCGTGGGGCTGGAGGTCAGTTCGTCAGATCCACCCCGTACATCGTCCGGCCGCCGACGAGTTCGCGGCCGGTGACCAGTTCCGCCTGGATCCGGACGAAGACGTCCCGCGGCGCGGCGACCCACGAGCGCGGGCCGGTGTGGGCCAGTCTCGCGCGCTCGGCCGGATCGGTCACGATCGATGCCCTCCCGGTGACGACGACGCTCCAGCCCGAGTGGGCGACCGTGTCGACCTCGTCGGCCTCGAAGGCGACGACGACTCCGTCCACGGCGCGGGCGAGTTCCGACGCGGCCGACGTACGCAGCAGCACCGAACCTTCCGCGTCCAGACAGAAGTTGACCGGCAGAACGGCCGGCAGCGCCTGGCGGGTGTGGACGATACGGCCGAGGGGCACCTTCGCCAGCAACCGCAGGCACTCCTGCCTGTCCAGTTCGCGGAATCCGTCGTTGGCGTACATCGGCCCATCCGTCTCCTGCTTCGCGCACGATCCACCCGGACATCGGGTGTGCGCTCCATCGTCCGTCCGGTGCGTGCCCGGGTTGAGGGCCATCGGTCCCTGCCGGGCCGGAGAGCGGCCCCTCCCACGGAGGTCCACCCGGCCCGGTTCCGCCGGACACGTTCCGAAGGCCGATCAGGCCGGAACCACGACGACGTCGTGCCGGGGCCCGCCGAGTACGACCTTGAGCGCCCCGGTGTCGGCCGCGCGGGAGAAGACGTCGTACGCCTCCTCCATGTCGTCCAGCGGGAAGGTGTGCGTGACCAGGGACGAGGTGGGCAGCCGGCCGGCGGCCGCCATCCGCAGCAGGGTGGGGGTGGAGTGGGTGTCCACCAGGCCCGTGGTGATGGTGACGTTCTTGATCCACAGGTCTTCGAGGTGCAGCGTGGCCGGTTTGCCGTGCACGCCGACGTTGGCCACGTGTCCGCCGGGACGCACCATACGGGTGCAGAGCTCGAAGCTCTCCGGTACGCCGACGGCCTCGATCACGACGTCCGCGCCGAGCCCGTCGGTGAGGTCGGCGACCAGTTGGTCCGGAGCCTCCCTGGGGTCGGCCACGGCGTCCGCCCCGAGCCGCCTCGCGGCCTCCAGGCGCGCGGGGGCCAGGTCCACGGCGACGATCCGCTCGGGCGAGAACAGCCGCGCGGTGGCGATCGCCGCGAGACCGATGGGGCCGGCGCCGACGACGGCGACGGTGTCGCCGGGGCGGACGCGCCCGTTGACCACGCCCACCTCGTAGGAGGTGGGGAAGATGTCCGCCAGCAGCACGGCGTCCTCGGCGGGCAGGGTGCTGGGCAGCGCGTGGACGGACAGGTCGGCGTAGGGGACGCGGACGTACTCGGCCTGGGTCCCGTCGATCAGGTGGCCGAGGATCCAGCCTCCCCCGCCCAGGCACTGGCCGTACGCTCCCTCCCGGCAGTAGCGGCACCGGCCGCAGGCGGTGATGCAGGAGACGAGCACCCGGTCGCCGGGCCGCACGGTCCGTACGTCGCTGCCGACCTCGACGATCTCCCCGACGGCCTCGTGCCCCAGGACCGTGCCGGGTCGGACCTCGGGCACGTCGCCCTTGAGGATGTGCAGGTCCGTCCCGCAGATCGTGACGGTGTCGACCCGGACGATCGCGTCGGTGGGGTCCTTGATCCCCGGGTCGGGCACTTCCTGCCACGACGACTGTCCGGGGCCGTGGAAGACCAAGCCCTTCATGACGATCCCTGCCTTTCTCTGTCTCCCCCGGGTCCGCGGACCGGTCGTTCACCCATGGACCGCTGCGCCCGGACACAGGTGCGGGTGCCGGGATTGCCCCGCAGATCCAGCTTGGCCCTCCAGGCCGGACCTCGCATGGGCCGGTCGGCCCCCTCGGTCGCCGGGCCCCGACCGGACCAGGGCTGAAGGTCCCTTCCGCGCGGCGGACTTGGTCCCGATCGGCCCGGGGTCGGCGCCTGCTCGGCCCATGTTCCGGCCGTTCCCCGGCTGTCACCTTCCTGAGGAGACGGCTACGAGGAGGCTGGGACCGATGAACGGCGGCAGGCACCCGAGGAAGACCAGCAGGGCACTGTGGCGGTGGCGGCGGAACCCGCTGCGACGACGCGACGACGCGACGGAGGCGTGGATCGTGCTGGCCGTGTGGATCGCCGTCGTGGTCGGCGGCACGATCACCGGAGTTCTGACGGCCCGCTCCGCCGAGGGGGTCTTCACCGCACAGCGCGCCGACCGTCGTCCCGTTTCGGCCGTGCTCGTCTCCGACGTCCCGCGGACGGCCACGGGTGTGGGCGGCACGTACGACAGGACCTCGGCGAAGGTGCGCTGGACCAGCCCCGAAGGCGCCATCCGTGAGGGTTCGACCCTGGTGGAGACCGGGCAGCGGGCCGGGACCGAGGTGAAGGTCTGGACCGACGGTCGGGGTGGACTGAGCACGGAGCCGCCCACGCCGGCCGAGGCGGCCGTGGAGGCGGGTGTCCTGGGCGTCGCCGCCGGGCTCGCCCTGAGTGGTCTGGTGTTCGGTATCGGCGGCGCCGGACGCTGGTGGCTCGACCGGCGTCGGGTCGCGCTGTGGGGGACCGAGTGGGCCCGGATCGGCCCGCTGTGGAGCCAGAAGACGGGCTGACCGGGCGGGAGCCGAGCCCGGAACCCGCGCGGCGCGTCCCGTGCGATGTGGGTCCCGGCGGCTCCTCACCGCCGAGGTCCGCCGCCGAGGAGTTCACCGAGGTCACCGACGACCAGGTCGGCACCGTGCCGCAGCAGGCGCTCTCCGGTGTCGGGGCCCTGGGCACGGTCCACTCCGACGACCAGGAGGAAGCCGCCGCGCCGTCCCGCCTCGACTCCCGCCAGGGCGTCCTCGACGACGGCCGCACGGTCCGGGGGGACACCCAGTCGGCGAGCCGCCTCCAGGAACAGGTCGGGGCACGGCTTGCCGGCGAGACCCAGCCGGGCCGCCTCTCCCCCGTCGACCAGGGCGTCGAAGAGCTCCACCACCCCCGCCCCGGTCAGCAGCTCACGGGCGTGCCGGGAGGCCGACACCGCCGCCACGGGGACGCGTGCCGCCCGAAGGGCACGGACCAGCCGTACCGTCCCCGGGTAGGCATCGACGCCCTGCTCGCTCAACCGCCGGGTGAACAGCCGTTCCTTGTCCGCCGCCACGTCACGCACCGTCCGCTCGGACGGCTCGATGCCACGCGACGCGAGGAAGGCCGCGGCCCCGTCGAGCCGGGACCTGCCGTCCACGAAGCGCAGATAGTCGTCGCGGACGTCGAAGGGGCGCCCCTGCCGCGGGGCTCCGGGCGGGTGCGCACGCAGGAAGGCGTCGAAGGCGGTCTTCCAGGCCGCGGCGTGCAGCCGTGCCGAGTCGGTGATCACTCCGTCGGTGTCGAACACGACCGCCCGGACTGGCCCCAGCACCGGAGCGAGCGGTTCCCGGGCTATGCCGGCCATGCGGCCTCCTTCACGGTGGGGCGTTCATTTCGCTGCCGGGGCGCCGCTACACGACGTGCCGCGCTGCCGCACGGTCCCCCTGCCCCGCTTCACGAGCCGACGCGCTGGTCGAGGTCCGGGCGGGTGACTGGACCGGTGAGCCCGCAGTCGACGTCCACGACTCCCTCGACGGCGCGTGCGAGACGAGTGGCCAGCGGGACGAGGGCGGCGTGCCGGACCCGGCCCCTGAGGATCACGACGCCCTTGCGCACATGCACCCGAACCGGTTCGTCGGCGTCCGGGGTGAGCCTCGGCAGAACTTCGCGCCGGATCTCGTCGGCGATGTCGGCATCGTCGCGCAGGAACACCTTCAGCAGATCGGAGCGGCTGACCACACCGCACAGCCGACCGTGGGCATCGACCACGGGAAGCCGCTTGACCCGGTGCCGAGCCATCAGCCGGGCGGCTTGGGCCAAGGTCGTGTCCGCGTGGACGGTGACCGCCGGCGCGGTCATGAGTTCCCCCGCTTCCACCGCGGCCGCCTTGGAGAGGTCCGACAGACGCCGGAGCGGCGGATACGGGGGCCTGGCCCTGGGGGTGTGTCCGGCCCTGGGCAGGTCCGGGTCACCGTCACGCAGTGCTTCCTTGTGCAGCAGGTCGGCCTCGGAGAGGACGCCCACGACATGCCCTTCGTCGTCCACGACGGGGACCGCGCTGACGTGCCACTGCCGCATGGCCCGCACGACGTCCTTGAATGCCGCCCGATGACGCACGGCCCCCACGGTGCGGGTCATCACATCGCTCACGAGATGGGGTGTACCGGCCATGACGACCTCCAGGGCGCGCGGGTGACGCAGCGCTACACCTTCAGCGTCGGGCTCCGGGCCTGTCCTGGCACGGGGCCGAGCGGCCCCTTCGCCGCGCCGGACGTCCCCTACGACCGCGCCACCGGCACCCGCCACACCAGCGCGGTGCCGCCTTCCTCGGGGCACTGCCACTCCATCCGGCCGCCGAGTTGCCCGGCCCGTTCGGCCATGTTGCGCAGGCCGCTGCGGCTGCCGTCCGGCGGTATGCCGACCCCGTCGTCCCGGACCGTCAGCACCAGCTCCCGCCCGTCGGTCGTCACCACGATCTCGGCGCGGTCCGCGCGGGCGTGGCGGGCGATGTTGGTCAACGCCTCGGACAGCACGGCGACCAGGTGGTCGGCGGTCTCCTTCGGTACGTCGGTGTCGATGAGCCCCTCCATCCGGATGCTCGGCACGAATCCCAGGGTCGGCGCCGACTCCGCGGCGACCCGCACCACGCGGGTCCGCAGGCCGACGTCGGCCGCGCCGTCCCGCGTGCGCAGCCCGAAGATGGTCGATCTGATGATCTTGATGGTCTCGTCGAGGTCGTCGACGGCCCGCAGCACGCGCTCGGAGGCCTCCGGGTGCTCGATGAGGCGGCCCGCGCTCTGCAGGGTCATGCCGGTGGCGAAGAGACGCTGGATGGCGAGGTCGTGCAGGTCCCGGGCGATCCGGTCGCGGTCCTTGAGGACCGCGACCTCCTCGACGTCCCGTCGGCGTTCGGCCAGTTCCATGGCGATGGCCGCCTGAGCGGCGAAGACGCGCAGCGGCTCGGTCTCCTTCGCGGTGAAGGGCGACTGTCCAGCCTCCCGGACCAGGAGGACGACGCCACGGATGCCTTCGTCGCGGGTGCCGACGGGGACGGCCACGGCCGGGCCGAGATCGTCGAAGCGTGGCGGTCCGGCCCACACCCGCTCGTCGTGGGTGACGTCCTCGCTGGTGACCGCGGTCGCGGCGGCGAAGGCCTCGCCGATCAGGGTGCCCTCGACGGGCAGGACCAGCCCGCTCAGCGTCCGCGCCTCCTCTCCGATGGCCAGATCCACCGTGAGCGAGTCGGTGCCCGCCATCGGCACCGCGACGACCGTGAGAGCGGCGCCGGTGATCTCGCTGGCCCGCTCGGCGATCAGCCTGAGCACCAGGGCCTGCTCCGCTCCCGACATCAGGCTGTGGGTGATCTCGGCGTTGGCACGCAGCCACCGCTCCCGCAACCGCGACTCCTCGTACAACCGCGCGTTGTCGATCGCCACACCCGCCGCCACCGCCAACGTCGACAGCACCGACTCGTCCTCCTCGTCGAACCGCGCCCCACCCCGCTTCTCCGTCAGATACAAATTCCCGAACACCTGCTCACGCACCCGGATCGGCACACCCAGAAACGAATTCATCGGCGGATGATTCGGCGGAAAACCGTACGACGCCGGATGCTCCGACAACCTCGCCAGACGCAACGGCTCCGGATGACTGATCAACTCCCCCAGAATCCCGTGCCCCTCCGGAAACGGACCGATCAACGCAATCCGCTCCTCACTCACCCCCACCGTATGGAACGCCGACAACCGCTTCCCGTCCGGCCCGATCACACCCAACGCCGCATACTCCGCGTCCACCAACACCGCAGCCGCCTCCACGATGCCCCGCAACGCCTGCTCCAACTCCAGCTCACGCCCGACCGACAGCACCGCCTCCAACAGACTGTGCACCCGATCCCGCGTCCCCCGCGCCGCATCCAGACGCGCCTGCAACTCCCCCAGCAGCTCATCCAGCCTCAGCTGCGGCAGCCTCACACGGGCTTCATCGGAGCTTGCCACCGTGCTCCTCCGTCCTCGGTTCCAGCGAGGGGGCACCGACCCTTCCGGTCACGAGCCACGGTAGTCCGCGCGGCCGGGGTCGAACAGCGGACCAGGGCCCATCGGCCCGCCGCGGGGGACGGACAGCACCTGCCGGGCGGAGCGCCGGCCGTCCGACGCTGGAGCTGAGGCGAGTCCGCAGCCAACCGGAGGAGACCGGCGTCATGGCCCGTTACGTGTACGACTTCACTGAGGGCGGCCGGGACATGGCCGACCTGCTCGGCGGCAAGGGAGCGAACCTGGCCGAGATGACCCGGCTGGGTCTCCCGGTCCCGCCCGGTTTCATCGTCACCACCGAGGCCTGTCGGGCCTTCCTCGCCACCGGTGATGAACCGGAGGGGATGACGGAGGAGATCTCCCGGCATCTGACGGCCGTGGAGCGGGCGGCCGGACGGTCCCTGGGGCAGCGGGACGACCCGTTGCTGCTGTCGGTCCGTTCGGGGGCGCGGTTCTCCATGCCCGGCATGATGGAGACGGTCCTGGACATCGGTCTGAACGACGAATCGGTCCAGGGACTCGCCAAGGCGTCGGGGAACGAGCGGTTCGCCTGGGACTCCTACCGTCGGCTCGTCCAGATGTTCGGCAGCACGGTGCTGGGGGTCGACGGGGCCCTCTTCGAAGGCGCCATCACCCTGCTCAAGGAGGCGCGGGAGGTCCACGACGACGTGCAGCTCGACGCGGGTGACCTCGCCTGGCTCGTGGAGACCTTCAAGTCCCTGATCCGCGACGAGACCGGGGAGGACTTCCCCCAGTCCCCGGCGGAGCAGCTGCGCCTCGCCGTCCTCGCGGTCTTCCGTTCCTGGAACGGCGAGCGCGCCCGCTTGTACCGCAGGCGTGAGCACATCCCCGAGGATCTGGGCACCGCGGTCACCGTGCAGCGCATGGTCTTCGGCAACCTCGGGAACGACTCCGGCAGCGGTGTGGCCTTCACCCGGGACCCGGCCACCGGGCGCCCCGGGCTCTACGGGGACTATCTGTCCAACGCCCAGGGCGAGGACGTCGTCGCCGGTATCCGCAACACCGTCCCGCTGGCGGACCTGGAACGGCTGGACCCGGATGCGTACCGGCGGCTGCGCGACCACATGGGCACCTTGGAGCGGCACTACCGCGACCTGTGCGACATCGAGTTCACCATCGAGCGAGGTCGGCTGTGGATGCTGCAGACCCGGGTCGGCAAGCGCACCGCCGAGGCCGCGTTCGCCATCGCCGCCGAGCTGGCCGAGGAGGGGCTCATCACTCCGGACGAGGCGCTCGCCCGGGTGAGCGGGGACGGGCTGGCGCGGCTGATGTTCCCGCGCTTCGACACCACCGCGACCGGTGAGGCCCTCGCCCACGGGCTGCCCGCCTCGCCCGGTGCCGCGGTCGGCGCGGCGGTCTTCGACTCGGCCGAGGCCGTACGCCGGGCCGCCGCCGGCGAGAAGGTCGTCCTCGTACGTCAGGAGACCACCCCCGACGACCTGCCCGGGATGCTGGCCGCCGAGGCGGTGCTGACCAGCCGCGGCGGCAGGACCAGCCACGCCGCCGTCGTGGCCCGCGGCATGGGCAAGGTCTGTGTGTGCGGCGCCGAGGACCTCACCGTGAACACCGACTCCCGCCGCTTCACCACACCTGACGGCACCGTCGTCGAGGAGGGCACGGTCGTCTCGGTCGACGGATCGAGCGGTGCCGTGTACCTGGGTGGCGTTCCGTTGGTGGCCTCGGCGTTCATGCGCTACCTGGAGACCGGCGAGCAGGCGGACGCGATCGTCGCGGCCGGCGCCCGGGCCCTGCGACACGCCGATTCCGTGCGCCGGCTGGACGTGCGCGCCAACGCCGACACGCCCAAGGACGCGGCCCGCGCCAGGCGGTTCGGCGCGCAGGGCATCGGGTTGTGCCGCACCGAGCACATGTTCCTCGGCGAGCGGCGCACGCTGGTCGAGGCGATGATCCTGGCCCGCTCCGACGCCGAGCGCAAGCGGGCGCTCGGGGCGCTGCTGCCCCTGCAACGACGGGACTTCGTCGGCATCCTGGAGGCGATGGACGGCCTGCCGGTCACCATCCGCCTCCTCGACCCGCCGCTGCACGAGTTCCTGCCCGACCGCACCGAGCTCGCCGTCCGTGTCGCCACCGCCGAGGCCAGGGGCGAGCTGCCCGCCGCGCACGACACCGAACTGCTGGAGGCGGTCGACCGCATGCACGAGGAGAACCCGATGCTCGGGCTGCGGGGCGTGCGCCTCGGGCTGGTGGTGCCCGGACTGGTCGCCATGCAGGTCCGGGCGATCGCCGAGGCGGTCGTGGAACGCGTCCGGGCAGGCGGCGCGCCACATGCGGAGATCATGGTCCCGCTGGTCGGCGCGGTGGAGGAGCTCCGGCTCGCGCGCGAGGAGGTGGAGCGGGTGCTGGCCGAGGTCGAGGAGGAGACCGGTGTGGCCGTGCGCTGTCCCGTCGGCACGATGATCGAACTGCCCAGGGCCGCGCTCACCGCGGGCCGGATCGCCGAGGAGGCGGAGTTCTTCTCCTTCGGCACCAACGACCTCACCCAGACCGCGTGGGGCTTCTCCCGCGACGACGTCGAGGCGGCCTTCTTCTCCGCCTACCTCGACAAGGGCGTCTTCACAGCCTCTCCGTTCGAGACGATCGACCGTGACGGTGTGGGCCGCCTGGTGCGGATCGCGGTCGACGAGGGCCGCGCCGCTCGTCCCGACCTGACGATCGGGGTGTGCGGCGAGCACGGCGGCGACCCGGAGTCCGTGCACTTCTTCCACGCGGCAGGGCTCGACTACGTCTCCTGCTCCCCGTTCCGCGTCCCCGTGGCCCGCCTGGAGGCCGGCCGGGCCACCCTGATCGGGACCAACGGCACTCGTGCGGCACCGCGCTCAGCGGGACAGTGAGAGACAGGAGCGGCGCCGATCCCCCGCGGTGTCGCTCCGCCCCGTCCCCGTGAAGACGCCCGCACCCGCGAAAGCGCCGCCCTGCCCCTCCTGTCCGGGGGCGGGGCGGTCGGGCGGGCGCCGCGTCAGGGGTGCGGGACGACGGCCACCGGTGCCCTCGAGCGCCGTACGACCGCGTAGGTCACGGGACCGATGTGCGGGGCCAACGGGGTTCGGCGGATGCGGCGGCCCACGACCACCAGGCAGGCGTCGACGGAGGCGTACACCAGATGCGCGCCGGCGCGGCCCACCACGGCCTCCTCGCTCACCCGCACGCCCGGGAACTTCTCCCGCCAGGGAGCGAGTACGGCGGACAACCCCTGCTCGTCCTCGGCCCTGGACGGCGCCTGTTCGGCCCCTGTCTCTCCTCTGTCGCCGTACGGCGGCGTGCCGTGTCCGTGGACGACGTGCAGCCCCGTCGCACGCCGTGCCGCCGCTTCGAAGGCGAACGCGACGACCGTGTCGTCGGGCTCGTCGAGGTCCAGCCCCAGTACGACGTCCCGGTAGGCGGTCGTCCCGATTCCGGGGGCGTCGGTCCGGTACTCACCCGCTGCCTCGGCGCGGACGAGGACGACCGGTCGTCCGGCCCGCGCCACCACGGCCGCCGCGACCGAGCCGAGCAGGAACCCGGCGGCCCTGCCCAGCCCCCGTGACCCGAGCACCAGCACCTCGCTGTCCCCGGCCACCGCGACCAGGGCCGACGCGGGGTGCCCGGGGATCCGCTCGGCCTCGATCGGCAGGCCCGGGTGGCGGTGGGCCAGTCGGGTGACCGACTCGCGCAGCAGCGCGGCGGAGCGGTCGGCGCCGGGCGGAGCGACGCGTTCACCGGCGAAGGGCACGTAATTGTGCGGGGGAAGGTCGTCGGCGTGCACGACCCGCAGGGGCAGGGAGTACATCCGGGCCTCACGTGCGGCCCAGTCGGCGGCCGCACGGCTCTCCGACGATCCGTCCAGTCCGACGGCGACGAAACGGGACG
This sequence comes from Streptomyces sp. 11x1, assembly GCF_032598905.1. Lineage (NCBI taxonomy): Bacteria > Bacillati > Actinomycetota > Actinomycetes > Kitasatosporales > Streptomycetaceae > Streptomyces > Streptomyces sp. 11x1. Next base: position 612,086 of record NZ_CP122458.1, read on the forward strand.
GTGACATGGGCCGGTCTCCTTGCGTCTGCACGGTCATGCGGCGGGTACGACGACCACCGGACAGTGCGCGTGGCGCAGCAGGACGGGGGCGACCTGCGTGTGGGGCGGGACGACGGCGGACGTCCGGTGGTGCGAGCCGACGACCACCAGACCAGCCTCGCGGGTCGACGCCAGCAACGCCTCCGGCGCACTCGTCCGCACCGTGACGGCTTCCACCGCGACATCGGCGTACCGCTCCCGCAGGGCGGCGAGGGCGAAGCGCGGGACGGCTTCCTCCACTCGCTCGTACGAGGTGGCCGGGTCCCGTCGTGGACCCTGTGTGCCCACGAGCGGCGGCAGCGCGGGCGTGACGTGGCGGTGGGGCCAGGAGTGCAGGACACGCAGCCGGGCGCCGCGCCGCCGGGCCTCCTCGAAGGCGTAGACGGCGGCCCGCTCGTCCCTGTCGTCCTCCAGGCCGAGCACCACCTCACGCCCGCTGTCGCAGGGGTGGTCCCCGCGGACGACGAGCAGGGGGCCGCGCGCACGTCGGGCCAGCCCCAGGCCGACCGACCCGAGGAGCAGGCCGGCGACGCGCCCCATGCCCCGGGAGCCCACGACGGTGAGCGCCGCGTCGGCGCCCTCCCGCGCCAGCGCCCGTACGGCGCCGCCCTCGGCCGCGACGGTCCGCGCCGGGAGGCCGGGGTGCCGCGCGCGGACGCGTGAGACGGCGGCGGCCAGGATCGGCACCGTCTCGGCGCGGTCCTGAGCGGCGCACACCAGCCGCAGCTCGGCGTCGCGCCGGATCGCTTCCCCGGCCGCCCAGTCCAGGGCCCTGGTGGAGGACAGGGTGCCGTCCACTCCTACGACGACATGGTGGTGGGTCATGGCTAGGCCTCTCTCGACAGGCTGTGACCGGGGAGCACCGGACGGTGGCCCCCACCCACGATGCTCGCCGTGGGCCGCCCGCGGGGGCAGGAGCCGGGTGAACCCGGCGGCGTGCCGAACGTCCCCTGTCCGCAGGGACGTTCGGGCCGTGGCGCGGGGGTCGTGATGTGCGGGGTGCCGCGGGGCGGGCCGACCGGGCCCTGCGGGATCCCCGGTAGGGACCGAACGGCCCTACCGCCGATCGCGCAGGTTGGCTTGTCTTTCTCCATGGACGGCAACCACACGAGGTCCTCCCCGTACCGCACGACGCGGGCGGCCGACGGCAGCACGGTCGTGAGGCTGCACGGCGAGCTCGACCTGCTGGCGGTACCGGCCCTCTCGGCGGCCCTGGACGCCCTGACCGCCGTGTCCCGTCCCGACCTGGTGCTGGATCTGCGTTCCGTGTCCTTCGTCGACTGCTCCGGTCTCGGTGTCCTGTGCCGGGCGAAGAGCCGGATCCGGGCCCGGCACGGCCGGCTGCGGCTGGTCACGCCCGCGAGCGCCTTCCGGCGGCTGCTGCGGTGCACGGGGCTGAGCAACGCCTTCGAGGTGCACCCGGACCTCCCCGAGGTGCTCGGCGACGGGGTGCCGGTGCAACGGGCCACGGCCTCACGCGGGTGAGACCGTGGCCCGGCGGCGTCAGGCCCAGTGCCAGTCGGCGATCTCCGGCAGATCGGTCCCGTGCTCGCGGATCCAGGCGTGGTGACGGGTCCGCGCGTCCGCCATCTGCTGGCGTACGGCGGCGGCGCGGACGGCGAGGCCGGGGACGCGGTCGATGACGTCCATGACGAGGCGGTAGCGGTCGAGGTCGTTGCGGACGACCATGTCGAACGGAGTGGTCGTCGTCCCTGACTCCTTGTAGCCGCGGACGTGTGTGTTGCCGTGGCCCGCGCGGCGGTAGGCGAGGCGGTGGATGAGCCACGGATAGCCGTGGTAGGCGAAGATCACCGGCTTGTCCGTGGTGAACAGGCCGTCGTACTCGAAGTCGGTCATGCCGTGCGGGTGCTCCTCACGGGGCAGCAGCCGGGTCATGTCCACGACGTTGACCACCCGCACGGCGAGCTGGGGCAGATGCCGGCGCAGCAGCTGGGCCGCTGCCAGGACCTCCTGGGTGGGCACGTCGCCGGCGCAGGCGAGGACGACGTCCGGTTCGCCGCCGTTCTCGCTGCCCGCCCACTCCCAGATCCCGGCGCCGCGCGCGCAGTGGGCGCGCGCCTCGTCGATCGACAGCCAGTCGAAGCAGGGCTGTTTGCCGGCCACGATCACGTTGACGTAGTCGCGGCTGCGCAGGGCGTGTTCCGCGACCGACAGCAGCGTGTTGGCGTCCGGCGGCAGATAGACGCGGACGACCTCGGGGCTCTTGTTGAGGACGTGGTCGACGAAGCCGGGGTCCTGGTGGGAGAAGCCGTTGTGGTCCTGCCGCCAGACGTGCGAGGTGAGCAGGTAGTTGAGGGAGGCGATCGGGGCCCGCCAGGGCAACTCCCTCGATGTCCTGAGCCACTTGATGTGCTGGTTGACCATGGAGTCGACGATGTGCACGAACGCCTCGTAGCAGGAGAACAGTCCGTGCCGACCGGTGAGGAGGTAGCCCTCCAGCCAGCCCTGGCAGAGGTGTTCGGAGAGGATCTCCAGGACCCGGCCGTGCCGGTCGAGGTGTTCGTCGACCGGCAGGTGCTCGGCCTGCCAGGCCTTGCCGCTGGCGTCGAAGACGGCCTGCAGGCGGTTGGAGGCGGTCTCGTCCGGTCCGACGACGCGGAAGTCCCGGCGCAGGCGGGTGTCCTTCATGACCTGGGCCAGGAGGTCGCCGAGGACCCGGGTCGGCTCGTGGAGCGTCGTGCCGGGCTTCTCGACCGGCACGGCGAAGTCGTCCAGGGAGCGGACGGGCAGGTCGCGGACGAGGAGTCCGCCGTTGGCATGCGGGGTGGCGCCCAGTCGCCGGGTGCCGGAGGGGACGCAGGCGAGCACGTCGGCGACCGGGCGGCCGTCGGGGCCGAACAGCTCGTGCGGCCGGTACGAGCGCAGCCAAGCCTCCAGTTGGCGCAGGTGCTCGGGGTTCTCCCGTACGCCGGCGAGCGGGACCTGGTGGGCACGCCAGGTGCCCTCCACGGGCCGGCCGTCGACCTCGGCGGGGCCGGTCCAGCCCTTGGGGGTGCGCAGCACGATCATCGGCCAGTGCACACGTTCGGCGACACCGTCCTCGCGGGCGGTGCGCTGCATCAGGGCGATGCTGTCCAGCGCCTCGTCGAAGGCGTGCGCCAATGCGCGGTGGACGGTGGCCGGGTCGTCGCCGGTGACGTGCAGGGGGGTGTGGCCGTAGCCGCGCAGGAGGGCGTCGAGTTCGGCCTGCGGGAGGCGGGAGAGCACCGTCGGGTTGGCGATCTTGTAGCCGTTGAGGTGCAGGATGGGCAGGACGGCGCCGTCGTGGACCGGGTCGAGGAACTTGTTGGAGTGCCAGGAGGCGGCCAGGGGGCCGGTCTCCGCCTCGCCGTCGCCGATGACACAGGCCACCAGCAGGTCGGGGTTGTCGAAGGCGGCGCCGTAGGCGTGGGCGAGGGAATAGCCGAGCTCACCGCCCTCGTGGATCGAGCCCGGGACCTCGGGCGCCACGTGGCTCGGCACCCCGCCCGGGAAGGAGAACTGCCGGAAGAGCCGTTCCATGCCGGGCGCGTCGCGGGTGACGTCCGGGTAGGTCTCGCTGTAGCTGCCGTCCAGCCAGGAGCCGGCCAGTACGGACGGCCCGCCGTGGCCGGGGCCCCAGACGCACAGGGCGTCGAGGTCGCGCGCCTTGATCACCCGGTTGAGGTGGGTGTACACGAGGTTGAGGCCCGGCGAGGTGCCCCAGTGCCCGAGCAGCCGCGGCTTGATGTGCTCCGGGAGCAGCGGTTCGGTCAGCAGGGGGTTGGACATCAGGTAGATCTGTCCGGCCGCGAGGTAGTTGGCGGCCCGCCAGTGGGCGTCCAGGGTGCGCAGCTCGTCGTCGGAAAGTACGGTGACGTTCTGGTGTTCGACCTGGGTCATGGGTGACTCCGGAACTCATCGACGGGGTCGTCGGGCGGTGGAGGACGGCATGGCCGGCAAGAAGGCGACCAAGGTGTCGCGCGCGGCGTACGAGCAGGAACTGCTGCGTCTGCAGACGGAGTTGGTGAAACTCCAGGAGTGGGTGCGGGCCGAGGGCGCCCGGCTGGTGGTGGTCTTCGAGGGGCGGGACGCGGCGGGCAAGGGCGGCACGATCAAGCGGGTCGCCGAGCACCTCAACCCCCGTGTCGCCCGGATCGCCGCGCTCCCCAAGCCTACGGAACGCGAGCGCACCCAGTGGTACTTCCAGCGGTACGTCGAGCAGTTGCCGGCCGCCGGGGAGATCGTGCTGTTCGACCGGTCCTGGTACAACCGGGCCGGTGTGGAGCACGTGATGGGCTTCTGCACACAGGAGGAGTATCAGCTTTTTCTCCGCCAATGCCCGATTTTCGAGCGCATGTTGATCGAGGACGGGATCCTGCTGCGCAAGTACTGGTTCTCGGTGAGCGACACCGAGCAGCAGGAGCGCTTCCGGCGCCGTCTGGAGGACCCGCTGCGGCGCTGGAAGCTGTCGCCGATGGACCTGGAGTCGCTCACCCGCTGGGAGGCCTACTCGCGTGCCAAGGACACGATGATGGTGCACACCGACATCACCGAGGCGCCGTGGTACGTCGTGGAGAGCGACGACAAACGCCGGGCCCGGCTGAACATGATCGCCCATCTGCTGGCGTCCGTGCCGTACCGCGAGGTGCCGCCCCCGGTGCTCGAACTGCCGGAGCGCCCGCCGTCGACCGGCTACGAGCGTCCACCGCGTGATCTGCAGACCTACGTCCCCGATCACGCGGCGGGTCTCTGAACAGCCGGTCACCCTGCTCACTCCGGCTCGGGCACGATCACGACCGGGCAGGCGGAGTGGTGCAGCACGCCGTGCGTCACCCGGCCCAGCTGGAGCCCGAAGTGCCGCTGCCGGCGCCTGGCCCCGATGACGAGCAGGTCGGCGTCGCGGGAGGCGTCCGACAGCACCGTCCGGGCATGGCCCTCGGCGGTACGGCGGCGCAGCCGGACGTCGTCGGGGGCCTTCTCGAGGGCGGCCTCCAGCCCCTCGACGGCCCGCTCCTCGTGCAGCCGGTCGAGCTCCCCGGTCAGCAACGGGTGGTCGGTGGTCTCGTGCACGGGGCACCGCCAGGCCCGTACCGCCTCGACCTCGGCGCCGCGCCGCCGGGCCTCCTCGAAGGCGAACCGGACCGCCGCCGAGGACGTCGGCCTCTCCCCGACACCGACGACGATCCGGCCGTGTGTGGCGGGCAGGGCCCGGTTGTCGTGGCTGCCGCGTACCACCACCATCGGACAGTGCGCGTGCGCGGCCACCGTCAGGCTCACCGAACCCAGGAGCGCCTCGGTGAGGCTGCTGCGGCCCCGGGTGCCCGTCACCAGCAGGGAGGCGGTGCGGCTCTCCCGCAGCAGCGTGTACTCGGGTTCCTCGGGCAGCACCTCGGTGGTGATCTTCACCTCCGGACGGCGGAGGCCGGCCCGCTGGGCGGCGCTCTCCACGATCACCTCGGGCCGCTCCCCCTCGGACGTCTCGCCCACGTCCTCGGCCACGTGAGCGCCCTCGTACCGCTCCCACAGCGAGGCGTACACCAGCCGCAGGGGCGCCCCGCGCAGTGCGGCCTCGTCGGCCGCCCAGTCCACGGCCCGCAGGCTCGGCTCGGAGCCGTCCACGCCTACGACGACCGGCAGGTCCCTCGACATCTCGCTCACCGTCCCGCACCGAGGTCGAACACGATCCGGGCCTTGACCTGGCCGCGCAGCACCTCGTCGATGGAGTCGTTGACGGAGGCCAGCGGGCGGGTCTCGCAGATGACCCTGGTCCGGCCGGCCGCGTGCAGTTGGAAGACCTCGGCGAGGTCCTGCCGGGTGCCCACGATCGAGCCGATCACACTCGTGCCGTTCAGGACGGTGTCGAAGATCGGGACCTGGACGGTGCCGTGGGCGGGCAGGGCGACCATGACGAGCTTGCCGCCGCGCCTGAGGCCCGTGTTGACGGCCGCGAAGGCCGCGTCGTTCACGGCGAGGGCGATGGCCGCGTGGGCGCCGCCGTGCCGTTTGAGCGCCTCGCCGACGTCCTCCTTGCGGGCGTCGATGAGGATGTCGGCACCGAGTTCGGCGGCCAGTTCGAGCTTCTCGTCGGTGACGTCGATCGCGGCGACGGTCGCTCCGGCGATCTTGGCGTACTGCACGGCGAGGTGGCCGAGTCCGCCGACCCCGGAGATCGCGACCAGCTGCGAGGGTCGTACGTCGGCGACCTTGAGCGCCTTGTACGTGGTCACGCCGGCGCAGGTGAGCGGTGCCGCGTCGACGGCGGTGACACCGTCCGGCACCGGCTGGGCGAAGTCGGCCCAGGCCAGCATCTTCTCGGCGTACCCGCCGTCGCAGCCGTAGCCGGTGTTGATCTGCTGCTCGCACAGCGTCTCCCAGCCGGACAGGCAGTGCTCGCACCGCCCGCACGCCCTGCCGAGCCAGGGCACGGCGACACGCTCTCCGAGGCGGAGGTGGGTGACGCCGTCACCAAGCTTCTCGACCAGGCCGACGCCCTCGTGACCGGGAACGAACGGCGGGTTCGGCTTGACGGGCCAGTCGCCACGCGCGGCGTGGATGTCGGTGTGGCACAGTCCTGACGCCTCGACACGGATACGGACCTGACCGGGGCCCGGCTCGGGGTCGGGGCGCTCCTCGATGACCAGGGGCTCGCCGAACGCTCGGACGACCGCTGCCTTCATGGGTTCAACTCCTCGGTTGGTGACGTCAGTTGTGCGGGACGACGGCGACGGGGGCAGCGGAGTGGTGCAGGACCGCGTGGGCGACGGGGCCGATGTGGGCGCCGAAGGGGTTGCGGCGGACCCGGCGGCCCACGACGACCAGGGAGGCCTCGCGGGACGCGTCGACGAGGTGGTTGCCGGGGGTGCCGTAGTGCGACTCCTCGGTGACCTCGATGTTCGGGTGCTTCTCGCGCCACGGGCGCAGGACCTCGGCCAGGAAGGTGGTCTCGCGTCGGGCGAGGGCACCGTGGAGCTCCAGATCGACGGAGAGGCCGTACGCGTAGTAGGGCGGCGGGTTCCAGCCGTGCACGACGCGCAGGGAGGTGTTCCGGCGGGCGGCCGCCGCGAACGCGAACTCGATCAGTTCCTCGTCGGGGCTCTCGATGTCGAGGCCGAGGACGACGGGCCGGAACGGTGTCGCCGCGGACGGGATGCCGGCCGGGTCCATCTCGTGCTCGTCCGAGGCCAGTTCGGCGGCGCGGACCAGGACCGTCGGCCGTTCGGCGTGCGCCACGACCGCCAGCCCGACCGAGCCGACCATGAATCCGCCGATGCCGCTCAGTCCGCGGGAGCCCAGAACCAGCAGTGCGGCGTCCTTCGCCTCGTCGACCAGCACCTCGGCCGGGCGACCGGAGACGTGCTCGGTGACGACCTCCAGCCCGGGGTGGCGCAGGCGGATGCCCTCGGCCGCCTCGCGGGGGACGCGCTCGGTCCAGTGCTGCTGCGTCTCCGCGCCGAGCAGCGGTGCCTGCGCCATGGGGGCCGGTACGGGCTCCCAGACGTGGACCAGCTTCAGCGGGACGCCCAGCAGCTGGGCCTCACGGGCCGCCCACTCGGCCGCCGAGCGGCTCTCACGGGAGCCGTCGAGGCCGACGGTGACGGTGCGGTTCATGATCTCCACCTTTGGAGTAGGGGTACTGGTCGGAGGGTTCGCGCGTGGGCTTCGGGGTCCCGGTTCGAGCTTCGTCCGCCGGGGCGGTTCCCGGCAGGGGCCGCAGGTCCCTCGGGAGGGCCGACCGGCCCTGCCCCGGGCCGTGGTGGAGCTGCGGGCCCGTCCTCGGACCCGCAGCCCCTCCCGCGGTCAGCGCAGCCAGGGGCTGCGGCGCACCAGCGGGAGTCCGGCCCAGAACCTGCCCAGGCCCAGGGTGTTGCCGGCGGCCGTGGCGGCGAGCACCACCATGACGACGGCGTAGACGAGGTGGTACTCCGCGAACGGGTTCGTCGACATGCTCGGCGAGCCGTCCGACAGGTGCTGCGCGGGCGGCCATTCGGCGATCCACATCAGCGCCATCATCACCGTGCCGGCGAAGGCCGCGAGCCGCAGCGCCACACCGGCGGTGAGGGCGACTCCGATGCCGAGCAGACCGAGCATGAACAGCCAGTCGGCCCAGGCGTCCCCAGCCCAGGAGTGGAAGGTGGACTCCATCGGCCCGACGGCCACGGAGCCGAGAAAGCCCTTGGTCGGCGAGCCGCCCTCGATCCAGGCCTTGCCGGACTGGGTGGCGTAGCCGAGGCCGAAGGTCTTGTCGAGGAACGCCCACAGGAAGACGAATCCGGTGAGCAGGCGCAGGGAGGCGAGGGCGTAGGCCGCCACCGCGTGCGTGCCGGTCGCCTCCGCGAGAGCGGGCTCGGTCGGCGAGGCGGTCCGGCCCGCGCGGAAGGAGGGCAGGTGGAGGCCCGGCCTCCGGTGAGGGTGCTCGTGCACGGCCATGATGGGCTTCCCTTCGGGAAAGGTGGGGACGCGGTGTGATGCCTTCACTCTCGTCGCGTCAGGCCCGCCGCGCCGGATGCCGAAGGTCTGCGGCAGGTGGGCTGAACGTCCCTGCGCACAAGGCCTGTTGGGCACCGGAGCCGGAGCCGGGATCAGTAGGCGCGCACACCGTGCGTCCTGAACCGTTCGCGGACCCGTTCGGTCAGGTCGGCGTCCGGGCGGGGGGTGTCGCGGAGCGGGAACGGCAGCCCGAGGGCCTCGTACTTGGCGGCGCCGAGCTTGTGGAACGGCAGGACGTCCACGCGGTCGACCGCGCCGAGGCCGGCCACGAAACGGGCGAGGCCCTCGACGGACTCCGGTTCGTCCGTCCAGCCCGGCACCAGGACGCATCTGATCCACATCGGGACGCCGAGCCGGTCGAGGCGGGTGGCGAAGTTCAGGGTGGGGCGCAGTTCGCCGCCCGTGAGCCGCCGGTAGGTGGTGACGTCGAAGGACTTGATGTCCAGCAGGACCAGGTCCGTGACGGACAGGAGTTCGTCGGTGGCGCGGGCGCCGAGGAAACCCGAGGTGTCGAGGGCGGTGTGGAGCCCCAGCTTTTTGCAGCGGCGCAGGACCTCACCAGTGAAACCGGACTGGAGAAGGGGTTCGCCGCCCGTGAGGGTGACGCCGCCGCCGGCCGTGGTGAGGAACGCGTGGTACTTCTCGATCTCCGCCATCACCTCGTCGACCGTGGTCTCCTTCCCGTCGCGCAGGTGCCAGGTGTCGGGGTTGGCGCAGTACAGACAACGCAGCGGACAGTCGGCGACGAAGAGGACGAAGCGGGTCCCGGGACCGTCCACGCCGGTGGACAGGTCCCAGGAGTGGATCCGGCCCCGGAGCGAGGGCATCCGGCTCACATCGACCCGTGGAAGGTGCGGCTGATCACGTCGAGCTGCTGCTCGCGGGTGAGCCGCACGAAGTTGACGGCGTATCCGGAGACGCGGACCGTCAGGTCGGGGTACTTCTCCGGGTGCTCCATCGCGTCCTGGAGCGTGGCGCGGTCCAGGACGTTGACGTTCATGTGGAAGCCGCCCGCGGCCATGTAGGCGTCGAGGATGCCGACGAGATGGCCCGCGCGTTCCTCGGGACGGTGGCCGAGTCCCTCCGGGGTGACGGTCGTCGTCAGCGAGATGCCGTCGCGGGCCTGCTCGTACGGCAGTTTGGCCACCGACAGGGCCGAGGCGGCGACCCCGTGCCGGTCGCGGCCGTTCATGGGGTTGGCGCCGGGCGCGAAGGGCTGTCCGACGCGGCGGCCGTCGGGAGTGTTGCCGGTGTGCTTGCCGTAGACCACGTTGGAGGTGATGGTGAGGACCGACTGGGTGTGTTCGGCGTCCCGGTAGGTGGGGTGCGCGCGCACCTTCGCCATGAACGACTCGACCAGGTGAACGGCGAGGTCGTCGGCGAGGTCGTCGTTGTTGCCGAAGGTCGGGAAGTCCCCCTCGGTGCGGAAGTCGACGGCGAGGCCGGTGGCGTCCCGGAACACCTTCACCCGTGCGTACTTGACGGCCGACAGGCTGTCCACGGCGACCGACAGCCCGGCGATGCCGCAGGCCATGAAGCGGTGCACCGGGTGGTCGTGCAGCGCCATCTCGATGCTTTCGTAGGCGTACCTGTCGTGCATGTAGTGGATGACGTTGAGCGCGTCGACGTACGTCGCGGCCAGCCAGTCCAGGACGCGGTCGTACGCCGCGGAGAGCTCCTCGTGGTCCAGGTACTCCCCGGTGAGCGGGGGCGCGGCAGGGGCGACCTGCTCGCCGGTCATCTCGTCCCGGCCGCCGTTGACCGCGTACAGCAGTGCCTTGGCGAGGTTGACCCGGGCGCCGAAGAACTGCATCTGCCGGCCCACGGTCATGGCGGACACACAGCAGGCGATCGCCGTGTCGTCACCGGTGCGCGGGCGCGTCAGCTCGTCGGACTCGTACTGGACGGCGCTGGTGTCGATGGAGACCTGGGCGCAGAACCGCTTGAAGCCCTCGGGCAGCCGCGGAGACCACAGGACGGTGAGGTTCGGCTCGGGGGCGGGGCCCAGGTTGTACAGCGTCTGCAGGAAGCGGAAAGAAGTGCGGGTGACCAGCGGGCGTCCGTCGGCGCCGATGCCGCCGATGGACTCCGTCACCCAGGTGGGGTCGCCGGAGAAGAGGGCGTCGTACTCGGGGGTGCGCAGGAACCGTACGATCCGCAGCTTGATGACGAAGTCGTCGATCAGCTCCTGTGCGCGAGTCTCGTCGAGCACTCCGTCCGTCAGGTCCCGCTGGAGGTAGACGTCGAGGAAGGTCGAGGTGCGG